>PAZU01000014.1 GCA_002715725.1 Methanobacteriota archaeon
TGAGTGGGATTCGTCATCGAAAGCGCCTCGATGAGTCTGAATAATTAGCCTAAATTTGCTTAATTGCATTCATCCCCAAATTAACCAGATAGGAACAGCGATTCCAATCAAAGTTGGCAATACTGCAGCAAAAATGAAAATCATTGAAGCCTTCTTGTTAATCGGAGCTAGTTCTTCTTCAGTTAACTCGTATAATTCAGTAAATCCACATTTGTTACAAGTAATGATGTTCAAATCTGCAGTCGCTGCTGCTGTAACCCCTCGTGTTCTAACGTGTCTGGGTGATTTCCAATCTGAACTCCCGCATTTCGGGCAGTTACCTGCATTTGGACGCATGAAAATCCTACAATAATTCACTCAATAAATACAGAGGGTGCTGGGTAAATAATTAAGTAAAAAAATCTCGATAGTACAGGCGATAGCATGACTAATTCTTCTCTAAACGAGACTTTGGCCCAAGCTGAAGCCATGGGTTTAGAGTTGAGCGAGGATGGGAAGTCTTGGATTCCAATCAAAGTCTCTGATGCTAATCTTTCCACCGAGAATAGAACTGAATTAGTGATGGACTACGAACGTATGAAAGAGCGCAATTACCAACTTCTGAATTATTTTGGTTTATTTTTGCTAATTTTATCATCGTTCTGCTATCTTGCACATAATTTAGCCATTGCCAAAGACGGTGAGAGTTGGGACGCTTTTTTGTTCCACATTTTTTTAAAGGGGTTTCTTTCTTTTTCAGTAATTTTCTTAATTGTCGTAAATATTTCTTACTTACTCTCAAACCTAAGTGCTCAAACTTCTGAACATGATTATTTCTGGGCTAAATGTAAAATCGTGGTTGTCAGTTTTATCCTTCTCGGCGTTTGGACTTACAACTCGTGTTTCTTCTTCACAAGTAATACCTGTTGATTTTTTACGGGCCTATCTTTGTAACACTGTGTTGAATTGCAATCGCCCTATTGGTGATTATAGTCCAGGGACAGGATGAACCCATCCAAAGATGTCTTCATCGACTTCATTTTGGATGTTGGTAAGTGCATCATACAATCTTTGAGTTAGATCGCCGGGTGTTGAACCATCTGCATAAGTGGCGGTCTTGTCGCCAAATGTGATTGAGCCAATAGGTGAAATTACAGCCGCAGTTCCACAGCAGAATGCTTCTTCTGCACTCATTGCGAATTCAGCGGATACCTTTGTTTCAACGACTTCATATCCCATATGACGTGCTAATTCAATAATCGAATTACGAGTGATTCCCGGCAGGATTGTTCCGGTCAGTTCTGGAGTGTAGAGCACACCATCTTTGAGACAGAAGAAATTCGCAGCACCGACTTCTTCGACATACTTGTGTTCCTCAGCATCGAGATAGATGACTTCAGCATAACCTGCAGCCTTTGCTTTCTTGGAAGGCATCATTCCAGGAGCATAATTTCCTATCGCTTTGACTCCACCAGAACCGCCCGGTGCGGCTCTATGATACTCATCACTGATTAGCAACTTGATGCAAGTCATTCCACCTTTGAAGTAAGGCCCAACCGGAGTGACATAGACCATGAAAGTGTATTCTGGTGCAGGAGCAACTCCAAGCACTGCACCACTACCATTCAGTAGTGGGCGCACATACAATGCTCCTTTGCCCATAGGTGGTATCCATCTAGCATTCTGTTGGACACATTGTTCCACAGCATCGATGAAAATTGATTCAGGTACTGGTGGCATTTTGAGCCTATCAGCGCCTCTTTGCATTCTACGTGCATTCTCTTCCGGCCTGAATAAAACAACTCTACCAGCAGCGGTTCTGTATGCCTTCATTCCTTCAAACAAACCTTGTCCGTAATTCATTACTCCAGCAGCTGGGGATATTGAGATGTTGCCATAGGGGCGCATTTGACCAGGCTCCCAGGGAGCGTCGATTGCGGTCTTTGTCATATACATGAAATCAGTCTCGGTCATAGAGAATGTCAGGGAGTCCCAATCGACCGGTGCTTCGCTCATCATAGGCGACCACCGCTCGGCGGTATTCAATGATTGTGCGAAAATTCTCATCACACGCACTTTCGACAAGTTGTTGGCCTACTGACCTTTCCAGTAACTATGCGCTGGTCTGGTGATGTGGCAATTATCACCGGGAGATATGTCTCACGGGATGATTCTACAGTGATGGAATTGTGGTCGCGCGCACGCACAGGCGAGTCGGTATTACTACGGGTCAATGGGGTCAAACCGTGGTTTGAGATTACACCACACGGGAGGTGGGAAGATTCCAAGAATACACCACAGTTGCCCGAAGGCCATGAAGAGATAACCGAAATTGTCGGGCCGGAAATGAAATGGACATATCTGGGAGTCAAACCGGTTTGGAAGGTGTATGTTGGACAACCTTTCATGGTACCTAAGTTACGTGAAGCCCTCAAAGTAAAATGGACTATTTTATCGGGAGATATTCCCTTTGTCAATCGTTTCTTTTTGGACGGAGATCTCTCAATGCATGTCTCTGTTGATGGTGAAGTGGCTCAAACTGAGCACCCCGTAGATATTTGTCTTGATATTACAATGGACGATGTTGTGCACTGCGACCCATTCCCTGCTCCATTCAAGATTTTTTCATTCGACTTGGAAACATCAATCGCTCACGACACTATACTTTGTGCAGCAGCGGTAATCGAGGATATGGGAACAGGCGAGAGGACTCGACATACATTCGCTGATGATGAAGAAACCATTTTGAAACAGTTAACTGAATTGGTTAGAGAGAATGACCCAGACATCATTACAGGTTACAATATTGATAATTTCGATATGGGCAGAATAGTCGATAGAGCAAATCTAATTGCAAAATCAAACAAAGCACTCAGAGCGCAAGTTATGGGTTGGGGAAGAGTTACTGTAACCGAAGAAGGTAGGCGTAGAGATACGTTGATTCCTACAAGAGGAACAGCCAGAGCTTGGAATTTAGCAGGTCGCTGTGTAATGGATGCATGGTGGCAGGCACGTCAAGCATTGAGGCCACAGAGAGAGACACTGAAGTTTGTGTCAAGATTATTGTTCCCAGATAATGAAGACATGCAGAAAATCGATGTCGATGCATCGAAAATGGATGAAGAGTGGGCAAATCGTCCTGATGAAGTTCTGGAATATTGTCTAAGAGATGCGGAATTGCCATTGGATATAATGCATAAAATTCAGGCATTCAGACGTAAAGAGGCGGTTGCTGCAGTAGCAAAAGTTGCTTTGGACACTAGCGCAAATGGTACGACCTCGCAACTGATTGATTCACTGGTAATTCGAATGGCAGACCGTAATTCAATCGGAGTACCACTCACCGGTTCAGCCGATAGAAAGGAAGGCCAAATTGAAGGAGGTTATGTTCACGATGTTGAAGCAGGACTCCACCGATGGGTTGCAATTTTAGATTTCAAATCGATGTACCCCTCTATCATGATTGGCAAAAACATCTGTTATACAACAAGAATAGACGATGGCAGTACAGACCAGCCTGCCGAAGGGGAATTAGTGCATGAGTCTCCAACTGGTGCTCAATTCAGAAATGAAAGTGGCAGAAGGGGTATGGTTCCAACATTACTAGAGGATTTGATGTCTCAAAGGGATGTGCACAAAGCGGGTATGCGCGAGGCTAAAGATGATGCTAAGAGGTCATATCATGACCAAATGCAATATGCGGTAAAGATATTGATGAATTCATTTTACGGGGTATTTGCAAGTGGATTCTATCGCTTCACCCATCGGCAATTAGGCGAATCAATTACCGCCTGGGCGCGGAAAAACATCAAGACGATTATCCATAAGTTAGGCGATGAAGGTCACCATGTAGTATACTCGGATACCGATTCCATTTTCGTGAAGACACCAGTTGAGGGAGTTGAAGATCCAAAACAGGCAATGATTGATTTCGGGCACAGTACTGCAGAAAGATTCAGCGAGGCTAGTGCAGAATTAGAATTTGAAACCGGCATGTCAGTATTCTTTAGCCATGGTGCAAAGAAGAGGTATGTTGGGCAAGTTGTTTGGCCAAAAGAAGTAATGATGGTCAAAGGGTATGAAACCCAAAGGACAGATTCATTCAGATTCTTGACCGATGGAATGAAAGAAATCTTCCGACATGTGTTAGCAGATGATTCAGAATCTGCAATCAATCTTGCAATAGATACAATCGCGGCAGCCAAGAATGGAGAAGTTCCAATCAGAGACCTAATTATGAGCAAATCTTGCAAAGGTAGATGGGATAAGCGTAGGGCTGCGTGGGATTTCACCAAAGATTATGCTAATCCAGATTCTATGATTCAAGTCCGTGCGGCTAGAGCAATAATCGAGAAAGGCCTACCGTTTACTCCTGGAATGAAAATTGCATACATTGTGACCAATGCAAAGAATAGACCAATGGAAATTCAGCCATGGTTAGAAGAAGACCCAGTCACAAGTTACGATGGCCAGTTCTATGCTGACCGACTAGCTACCGCTTTTGGAAGGGTCACTGAAGCGTTTAATTGGTCAGCCAAAGATCTTCTAGCCGGAAATCGCCAAACATCCCTATTCTCCTTTTGAGATATAGGACAAGAAGGGCAAGCATTGAATGGGATGAGGGAGTCACGCTGTAGTGATGAAGCCCGTATTCATGGTACTGATGTTTGTTTCTGCAAGCCTTGCTGGGTGTCTGTCAAGCGAAGAATCTTCTTCATCTCAACTCGAGGCGATCTTCGATTATGAGCCAGACAACAATATTCGCACAGATATGGAAATAGAATTCGATGGCGGAGCATCTTTGCCTGCTGGAGGCCTAACCTACAAGTGGGATTTTGATACCGATGGTTCGTATGACGAAACAGGTAGAACAGCCACATGGTCCTACCCGGATGCAGGAACTTATGACGTGACTCTAACCGTATCAGATGGTACAGATTCTAGTTCACAAACTCGTTCTCTCAAGATTATTGATGCTGATGCTCAAGTCCCAGATGCGGACCCAGGGTCTTATTCTCCGAATACTGATTGTGACGGAGAAGGTGTGAATACAGGTAATTTCTATATTGTTTACATTTGTGAAATGGATAAGAGTACTTCGAGCAAATCGGTTCTAGCAACTACATCCGTCACTCTTGATGCCTCAGATTCTGAACCTTGTGAAGATGACAGCCAAGGCTGTGATGATTACATCTCAGAATGGAATTGGGATACGAACCTAGAGAGAGATGAAGACGGAGACGGTGACCCTGAAAACGACGCTGACCTAACTGGAGAAACAGTGGAATGGAAAGAACTTGCACCGGGAGAATACAAAATCGCTCTGACAGTAATCAATGGTGCTGGGTTATCGAGTACTGATGACACAATTGTCTATGTCAACTACGTAGGCAAATGGAATGAGTTTTCTATTGGAGGAAACACTTCCAATAATCCAATCGACATTGATTTTACATTCCAGGCCACACAAGATTTGGATTCAGGTAATACAATCAAAAGAGCATCAGGTGAGTTAGTCTACCAAAAGGAAGACAGCGATTGCACAGATGTTGTGCCAGGAGATGGCAACAATTGTAGAGCAAAGATAGACTTGTATGGATTCAACTCTACCGATGATGAAGCGGGTAACACAAGTAGTATCGGGGTCGATCAAAGAAGCCATGGCGGCGATTGTGATTCAGATACAGATTGTGTTTGGTTACAATTTACAGGGTCTTACCACTTTGCAGAAAGTCAGTGGAAAGATGGAGAATGGACCTTGACGGTTAGAAACGAAATGGTCAATGATTTAGATATAGAATCTCTGACGATCAGACTAATTTACAAATGAGGCACTGGGCACCATTTGTCAATCTATTTTACACCCCTGCAATGATGATAACGCGTCGCGGTCTTCAAATAGGGGTGGAATGTCGGCGAGTTGCTAAGGAGAGAGCATTATGGGATCTCAATGGGAAGATAAATCAAAACCACACCGCAATATCGTGTTTATCGGACACGTTGACCACGGAAAGTCTACTACCGTAGGCCGTCTACTTCTAGACTCTGGTCACATCGAAGAGCACGTAATTGAGAAGAACGAAAAACTAGCCGCTGAAGCGGGTAAGGCCGGATTCGGACTTGCTTACGTTATGGACGGTCTAAAGGAAGAGCGCGAGCGCGGTATCACAATCGATGTCGCACACAAGGAGTTCTTTACACCGAAGTACTACTGGACTATCATCGATGCTCCAGGTCACCGTGACTTCGTAAAGAACATGATTACCGGAGCTAGCCAAGCAGACACAGCAGTTCTGCTATGTGCTGCTAACGACGGTGTCAACGCTCAGACTAAGGAACACGCATTCCTTGCTAAGGTATTGGGTGTATCCGAACTGATCATCCACGTTAACAAGATGGATATTTCTGGTGTTGACTGGTCAGAAGATAAGTACAAGGCTGCTTGTGCTGAAGTTACCACTCTGCTAAAGATTGCAGGATTCGGTAGCCAACTTGACCGCATTCCAATGATTCCAGCATCCAGTCTTAACGGAGACAACGTCTACGAAAAGTCTGACAAGTGCCCATGGTACTCTGGACCAACACTATTCGACGCTATTGACGCAGCAACTATGCCGAACAAGCCAGTCGACAAGCCACTGCGCCTACCTATTCAGGATGTCTACAAGATCTCCGGTATCGGTACTGTACCAGTCGGTAAGATCGAGACAGGAACTCTGAATGTTGGAAAGACTGTAGTCTTCAACCCATCTCAGAAGTCCGCTGAAGTCAAGTCAATCGAAATGCACCACACAATGGTAGACAAAGCAGAACCAGGAGACAACGTTGGTTTCAACGTTCGTGGACTAGCTGCAGTCGACATCCGCCGTGGTGACGTCGCAGGTTATTCTGGCAGCGAACCAACATTCGTACGCCACGACGAGACTTTCGTCGGACAGATTCAGCTAATGGACATTCCAAAGGCAGTTTCCGTTGGTTACACCCCAGTATTCCACGCACACACCGCTCAGGTCGCTGTGCGATTCTTGGAACTACTAGAGAAGACTAACAAGTCAGGTAAGGAAGCAAACCCGTCTTTCCTAAAGACTGGTGATGCATGTCTTATCCGTTTCCAACCAACCAAGCCAATGGCTATTGAATCAATGAGCGAGTTCCCTGAACTTTCACGCTTCGCTATCCGCGACATGGGTAAGACCGTCGCTGCTGGTGTCTGCATGAAGGTTGAAAAGAAGTGAGTTTGATCTCCAACTGGACTACGATCCGAACGGAATAGAGGTGCAAGTCATGGCAGCAGTGACCATCATCAAACTAACAGGCGAGAATCATCGTGATATCGATGCAGTCGCGTCTCAGATTAAGACAATCTGCGACAATGGAGGCATCAGTTTGCGAGGACCAATTCCGCTCCCAACTCGACGCCTTGTGGTACCAGTCCGCAAAGCTCCTGATGGCGAGGGTAGTGAAACATACGATCACTGGGAAATGCGCATCCATAAGCGCCTCCTAGAGATGGACATCACTAGTGGAAAGGACGAGAGTGCACTTAGACAAGTTGCTCGAATTCCAATTCCAGATACGGTTAGCATCGAATTATCGATGCGCTCAATGAATTGAAACTGACATAGTTCAGGTGCGCACAAGTGCGCTATCCCCGATGAGTAGACGGTGGGTCAAGTTTTTACTGACTCTCCAAAGGCTTACTGTCTACTCATCTACAATTTTTCCTACTCAAAGCGTTGCAATCTCAGCAACGCCTGAATCTACTAGGTAGTTGGCAGTCATTTCATCTAAGAATAAAACGTCGCCAGCACCTAAGGTAATCTCACCATCTATTGTGATGATTGGCTCTTCAAGGGATTGAATCACTCTAATCCTCAGAAGTTCACCTTGTACTGGTTCTAGAATTTCTTCCTCGACGACTACAACCTCTGGTTGAGATTCTGCTTCTACAGCAGCCCATGCCTCAAAATCCATCTCTTCTTTCTTCTTTGAAGGAGCTAATTCCATTGCTGCAGCATGGGTTTCACCAACTTCTGCATCATTTACTGGTGATTCTTCACTAACCGGTTGCGCACCTGCTAATTCTGGGAATTCTTCTGCCTTAGCGAGTAGGTCTTCTTCATCTGTTTCAGATTCTGGTAGCGGCTCACTATCATCTTCCAATGCGATTGTAGGCGGGCCCTGCCCGGTCAGACCTCCACTTTCAGGGACAAATGAGTCGAGTTGTGTGGTTCCTGCAGCCATTTTTGACTCACCAAGACCTCCTTCTGCAGCGACTCCTCTTTGCATAGCATTCCAGTTAACTGCCTGCTTGAATTTGTTCAACTGTTCAGTTGCATTAGCATAGAATTCTCTCTCTGCAGGGTCATGCCTAGACCAATCCATTGCCGCTAAATCTTGGCCTTGCAAACCCTCTGTTCGTAATGCCATACTCGCTGAATGTTGTAGCATTGCAACCATTCTTTTTCTTGCTAATTCAGAAGCAGTGCGTCTAATATTGGCTTGACGCTTTTGCATGGTCTGCATCTTTAGCGATGGGCCTACAGTTTTGTAGACCTCATGAATTTCCATTTCTATTGTGTCCAACAGTTGGCCAACTTTCGTCCAGAAATCACTCCTCGGCATAGGCATAGGTACGCTTCTTCCGGCTTGTTGTCTTAGAGTTGAGAATAACTGTTCTTCGATCTCTTTGGCCTGAGATGGATTGAGGAAGGTCCGCTCGGCCATGCTTATCCTCGTGGCGCGGGACTCCTATCAACCCTTCAGCGAAATCGGTGAACAAACAAAACGAAGTTTCAAACCCTTTGACGCTGGGTTCACCGTCGGTGAACCCAATTAGACAAGCCTACATCCTTGTGTTTCTGATGCTGTTAACCCCTTGGGCCGCAGCGGATGTTTCAACTTGGCAGGGCCCAACTTATTCACCGGATGATGCAGGTCTTAATCCCTCGAATTCAATTTACGATGGTTTCACTATACCAACCAATTCAACAATAACAGCATCAGAGTTCTCTATCGAACCCAAATGGGTTGAAGCCGAAGATAATGGAACTCTGTGGTCTGGAGATTCTTCAGGTTTTGCTCAAGGTAGTGTTAATGGGACATCATATCTCACAACCAATGGAGATTTGACCCTAGCAACCAATTCAACCTACGGTGAAATGACCGACTTTGAGACAAGCAAACTACAGTTTGCATCTTGGTCTTCTCAAGGCGATGAATTTTGGATGCCTGTCAATTTATCAAATGTAACGTATGGTCCAAAAGATGCAACTTCTGGTGATTACGCTGCAGGAACCAATGGTTCAATCCCTCCTGGTTCAGAGGGATATATTAGGTCGCAATTTTGGCCAATTCCTAATGTTGTTAGATACTTCAATCTAACATTTGATCGCTGGAACTCTATGGATTCAGGAGATATTGCAGAATTACATTATTCGATAGATAGTGGTTTGAATTGGCAAGCATTAGATAACTGGTCAGGAACAACTTCGGATTGGGTTACTGAAAATTATTCCTTAGACACATTAGTTCAGAGTGCCACTTCTATCGCTTTTAGATTCTATATAAAAACTCTAAATCAATCAAACCCAACAGCAGGTTTGTTCATAGATTCATTCAATATTTCGAATGAAGGCGAGCCGTTGGCTGCATGGTTTCATGGAAATGCTACAGGCCAATATTCGGTCCATGCCGACGGAACACTAATTGTTCCAGTAAATATATCTGGGCTTAGTGCCCCATTAGAGTTGAACTATTGGGCGAATTGGGATATCCAAGGTGGAAACTACGATAATTTGGTTGTCATGATCTCTCAAGACAACGGCTCATCATGGACGATTATGAGCCCGCTACCCGGTGTCCCAGCACATGGAATTCCGTATGGGGGAACTACATACAATCAGCAATCATATGGCTGGAGGGAATTATTACATCCCTTCCCTCATTGGGCAGCAGGACATGTTAATGCATCGAACACTTTACTGAAATTCAGAGTAACTACTGATGGTTCAATCAACCACGGTGGTAGTGCAATAGATGGCTGGGAAGGGATAATGATTGATGATTTACGAGTGTTTTCAGCGGTTGGCACCCCAAATATGCAATCACGTTTACTAGAGAATTTGACAGATAATTCTAGTCACACATTAGAATCGGTTCAAGGATTTGCGAATGATTGGCAGCATGTTGATTGGGAAGGCCACAATGGTCCATGGTCAGAGTTTGATTCCTTTGAGGCGGTCCAAGGATTACCTTCTGGTTGGAGAGTAGACCACATCCGTGGAGCAACATCTTGGGAGAGAGGAGCAATCGACAATAGCAACGGGTATGGTCCGAACTCCACATCTTGGCCAAGTGGTTACAAAGGAATGGGTATTAATCTCGATGGAATATATTCGAACAATGTCTATACCCACCTAATTTCGCCAATATACCATATTCCGAATGGAGCTACTGCAAGATTGACATTCAATCATTGGATTTGTACAGAGGCTTCATGGGATGGAGGCTCAATTTTCACCTCTATCGATGATGGGCTCTCTTGGCAACACTATGGAGATAATATCAGCGGCTTCTATGATACGGTTTCGCAAATCAACACCAATTCGCCATTTTTTGGACTGGGAATCTTTGATGGCTCGACCGTAGCAAATGGGTGCGGCACATCGAATTCAAATCATACATTCAGTAGGGTTAGCGGTGACATATCGCATCTCGCGGGTAACGAAGTTCGGGTCAAGTTTTCATTCTTCACAGACCAATACGTGGAAGAAGATGGATGGTACATTGATGATGCTGGAATAATTATCGATAGATTCCGAGCACATGGAACTTGGACTAGCCCGGTAGTCGATGCTGATGATGCCGGTTGGGCTAGATTGACTTCGCTATACGAATCACCAGATGAGACCCAAATTAGTGTGGATGTATTAGATGTAAACAATAACATCATTGAAGGGCATGAAAACATGTCTCTACCTTTAGATTTGAAGATAGCTGCTTGGGAATATCCACAATTAAAGTTCAGACTTAATCTTTCAACTGCTAATGAAACAATAACACCTAGAGTGAAAATTCTCCATCATGGAATCACTGAATATTTCAACTTAGAAATGCTTCAGCGAATGGACCCAAATTTGCCAAATTGGGTCACTACCCCGAGTCTTGCAACTTCTAATTCTTCAGAGTATATCTTGCAAATAGAAACTCCCTCTTGGAAGCCATTCAGCGATGTGAAACTGGAATGCGACGGCAATATTTCAGCACGGATTAGTTCGATCACAGATAGGATTCCTGTTTTGGTTTACCCATCAGTACCTGTAACAGCTCAAGGAAGTGTAATTGACGAGGCGGATTGTGGCAATGTTTTGGTGAATAGTTTAGGGCCCGCACAAGCAACAACTCTAGAATTAAGAATACAAGGTGGAGAAGAATTTGATTGGATTAAAATCGAGCCTATCGGTTTGCTAGCACCAAAAAATCCGAGCATAGATTTAGGCAATGACGGTGTTATTGATTGGGCGTGGCAAGGAGAATTCCATCATGCTAGCAAACTTCATTCCTTGGTAGTGGACGGTGTTGAAACCTCTCTCTCAAATCTATCTGGATTCTCCTCAAATTATTCTCAATCTCTAAATTTCTCAATTTTGCTTCCCGCAAGGAATCTTTCTCAACAAGTTTGGACTTGCGGCCAAGAGTTTAATTGCTACAACGGCGCTTTAAATTTCATTACAAACGGCTCACAAAATCCGAGTTTGACCGAGGAGTATGTTTGGATACAAAATTCTGGGATTGCACATTACATGACCGAGTACAAATTCCATTTCACTACTAATCAGGATACTAATTTCAAATTGCTATCAATAAATTATATCTCAGGTTTCGAGCATACGGCTACAATCAATACTTCGCTTGGAGGATTGTTTGTTTCTAATCAAGATATGACATCTACTATGCCTGTGAACATTTCATGCGATGTCGGCGGAATTATCTTTGATGGCGAGATAACTCATGAGAAATCGATAATCGATACATGGATTTCATTACCACAACTAACTTTCAGACCAGGTCTAATACAGTCGGCAACATCGAGCCATGAAATTCTAGCAAATGCATCCGAATTAGAATCGGTAAAACTCAAGGTTTCTACAAGCCAAAACATTGAGGACACAATAGCAGAGTTGACACTTGATAATCTAGACTCTGGTGGTAGATTCCTACAGAATTCAGGAGCTGGAGTCCTTGCCTTAGATTCTGCGAACAGTACATGGGATGGACAAAATGTCACTTGGTCTGTTCAAGGCAAGTGGTTACTTGATGATAATGCGCGTCTTTATTGGTTCTCATCCGCTTCAAACATTGATGGAATAACACTTGGGCCTGTCATGGGAATAACCGGTTCCGCACAGCACGCAGCATCTGTAAACGACCTTGAGGTCATTTCATTGAATGCTTGGTCCGATAATAGAGCATTGCACGATTTTTCGGATCCATTGTGGCCGTTGAATGTAATGGGTGACAAAGAAATCGTCGTTTCTGGAGAAGTGAGGTATTCGGGATTAGATGGAATCAATCCTCTGCCAGAAGATGTTGATGTGATTCTAGAGTTGCTAGATGGTGAACAAGTATTGACCAGTACTTCTGCAACAATCAATTCCAATGGTATATTCAACGCTTCCCTAACTACACCGAACGAGACCGGTTTGAGCGGCACAGAGTTGAAATTGGTTCCACAATTAGTGAATATTGGAGATTCTCAAACAACTACAGCAAATGATTCAACGTCAATTTCTCAAGAAATTAGGATTGTTTTAGATTTGATAAATTCAGAAGTAATTTCGCTAGAAATCGATGCACCGGGAGAAAATCAACCTGCAGATGGACATATTTGGCATCCGGGGCAGGACATTCCTTTGCAGTTGGAAATCGAGGATGATAATGGCCTTCCTGCGAAGATGGAATTGTTCTACAATAGAAGTGGAAGAGGATGGGAATCCATCGATTTCCTCACACCAATCGGTGCCACATATGCTGTAATCGACTTGCCTTTAATCGATGAGACTAGCGTCCCATTGCCTACAGAAGAAGTTGGATGGCTCGACGTTTACATTTCAGGTACTGATTTAGCTGGCAATTCTCTGATTGGTGGAGGAGACTCTGAACAACCCTATGCCCGCATACATGTTCAGCCTAGGTATTCTACATGGATTAATGGAGAATCGATTGGGCTTGACATAATCGATGGGAATTTGTTACCAGGAAACACTCATCGATTCAATTTCACCATATCGGATGAAAATGGAATCGAATCTATTGACATGATGAGAGTCGTTCTTTCCAAAGATGAAGGCATGTGTTGGATAGAATGGATGCCTTGGAGCGGAGAGATTGTTCACGATGTTGGATGTTTCATTAAACCACCAACAATACAAGCGGTACAAAGGTGGCAAGCAAATACTTGGGATGTTTACTTTGATTTTGAACTGCGATGGGATTTGGATGAAGACCTCGCAGGAATAACAAATGTACCATCATTGAGTTTATGGGACGAAAATGCTCCGTTAGATGCCTTATTCACCTCCATTGATGTTCATTCCTGGGCGATTCACAGCGGCATAGACTTACGCGTAGTCAATGCCGTAGACAAGGTCGCCCCTCTTGGTGATTTTATTGATGGAGTAGCGTATATTCACGGCCAAGATATAGTCGACATCGAAGTCACAGCATATCACATGGGATATGATATCCCTGCCGAAAATTTACCATTCAGCACAACATATTCGATAGATTTGATTGGTAACAATGCATCCACTCAATCAACAAATTCTCTGAATAGTGATGGTACCTCAATCAACAGAATTGTATTTGATTCAGCCTTGTATGGTACGCAAATAAAAATGCTAGTCGAGTTAAGCAGCGTGTATAATCATAGTACAACAGGAGACGACATAGACATAGTAATCGATAATAGCCCACCTGTAATTGTGGTTTCAAGCGGTCATTTGGTGACGATTGATTCCGATGAGTTAGACCAAGTACAAATCAAGGTAACAATGACTGATGACCACGGCTTAAATTCAAATCCGCTCACAATGAATTGGAATTATGTACGCCAAGGAAGAATAGTCGAAAACTCACAAGGAACTGCAATTATTCCAGTAGAATTCCAGAGTGTGAGGTCTAATCTGTATTCAGCGGTCATAGATCTGAACACATCTTCAGATTTACAAAAAGGAGATTTCCTGATGGTTTGGTTTGAGGGTTCAGATGCTTCAGGTCGCCAAATAGTTGGCACAGGAACAAGCAATGTAGAACCGATTGAAACGATAATTCGCTGGATTGCATATGAGCCAGAATTACAGGAAATCGTCACTACTCCTTACCGTCCAGATGTTGGTGACATAATTTTCATACAATGTAGAGTTCAGAACATTGGCTTACTTGAAGGGTACTCAAATCTAACTCTCATCGATGGTGATGGGAAAGAATTAGAGCGAATCAATTTCACATTATTAGTGAACATGGAATTTATTCACACCTTCGAAGTTGAGGCTTGGCAAGAGGGCGACCTTGGATTGCGTTTACAATTAGACGGCCAAGAGTTAACTCCGGTGCCAATTTCAAATGTTCAGGTTAGGGTAGATAATGGCGCTAATTCACAAGCAACACTGCTTGGTCTGTCGGTTTTGTCTGTTTTCATAGCTGGGATTATACTCTTCATTGCAAATTCTCGTAAGAATAATCAGTTCTCTTTCGATGAGGAAGAATGATGTTTGATTAACTCTGCGCTGGGCTCAAGCCGGAGTACCCGAGTGGTCAAAGGGGGCGCACTCAAGATGCGCTGCGAAATGCTTCGTAGGTTCAAATCCTACCTCCGGCATCTACTTTTCATTGATAAATAGTGATGTTTGCATCACCCAAGTCTAATCTTCGGTGCAACAGAATTAATTGTGAATTTCTAATTGCCTAGAATGCTGTTAAGAAATCTCATAGCTTCTTTTCGGCCATCTTCTGTAATGGTATCAAGGGGTGAATTTGCTTCAATTTGTGTCAATCCGTCGGACTCCTCAACACGAAGAATCGATTGAAGGTTGTCATAAAGGCTGTTCAATTGAGATTGGCCAAACACGACATAGACCTTATCTGCCTCTCCGAAAACGTCCACTGCCCATTCAAGTCCGAAATATGGCTTTCCGTTACGCACGAGTAACATACAATCGCGTAAGTCGATGTTGTAGCGTGACCGAATCATTGAATTGTTGAATGAATCGTATTCTATTGTATAGGTTTCAGTCCCTTTTATATTTGCATGAAGTTGAATCAATTCCTTTTTTGCACCTTGTTCATCTTCGGCGAGGTTGAAACCCGGCCAATCAGGGTGGTTGATGCCGAAGATTCGGTTAATGCTTAGTCCTCGGCTGATAAGATCAAGGTTGAAGTTGAGAAATTTCTCACCAGTTTGTGGTCTTAGCCACCATAGACGCGTGTTAGTGAAGGCTGTAGCGAAAATAGCATCCCCGCTTTCGGCGAATTCAGTGATCAGTTGATACGTGTCTTTTGCCTGTGCGTCTTTGGATAGGCCAGGTGTCTGTGAAATGAGTTGAATACGGCCGAAGTCCCGAACATTCGCTTCTTGTTCGTGTAAGGTCCAATGAACGATTTCATTGGCAACAATCTCGCTACGTCCATCAGCGTCCTTTGAAGCAATTCCTTCGATTAGGTTGCGCAATGAGTAAGCAATTTTCGCACGAACAGGACCTATTTTTGTTAACGAAGCCTTGGATTTTGGCCAATTCATGGAGAGCACGCCATATTCCATCTCGTTCGTTTTCTGTTGGAGACGATGAATGAAAATCACTGCAGGGCCAATGATGCTTGTTGCCGCACTGGTCAAGATGTATTGAGATATAACCATCGTATCGGCTTCAATCAGTTGCTCACCAATGGCTAATCGAGAAATGCCCGTGAGAAAGATTCCAACCAAACCGGATATAATTCCAGCAATGATTAGTGATGGATTTGAAATTTCACTCATTTTCAACACCGCCAGTCTCTGCGAGTTCTTCCTCGCCTTTGATTACTAAGCCCATGCCAATCATCAAAACAGTTGCGCCAACCAATGTCCATAAACTCGGGACATCTGTTGTCCCAAGTAACCATCCAATGAACGATCCAATAAGAGGTTCAAACAGATAAGCGACGCTTACAATGATGGGAGGGAACCAGCGAAGTACGCCGCTGATTCCTGCATGTCCTACAATTCCTGGGAAAACAGCTAGGTAAAGGACATACAATATCCACGCACTACTCATCCATCCGAATAGTGAAAGGTTTTCGTTTCCAATTGAGAAAGTACTACCCTCAAGCATGAGGGACATGATGGCAAGGAAAATCGCAGCGAGTAAAGTTACTGGGAAGATGTAAACAAACAAGGGCATCCATTGACGAAGTTTTCTACCTGCGACAAAATAACCCACTACTGCACAAGCACCGATGATGGCAGCAAGGTCGCCCATCAAGGTCACTTCAGTTTCGACAGAAATTCCTAGAAGTGTAATCCCGCCTCCAATAAAACCGATACTCGCGCCCCAAACTTGTTGTTTTGGCACATATCTCCTTAACAAAAGTGCACCAAACACGATTAGAAGGGGATGTATCGTAACAAACAGAAGACTGTGAGTGAGAGAGGTATTGTCTAGCGACCAAACCCATGCACCCATGTGGAGGCCAAGGCTGATTCCGGAACCAATCAAAATCCACCGTGTTTCTGGCAGTCTAAATTTAGTCATGGCGTGATTGTCATTTTGCATACTCCTATACTGTACGACAAATAAAGGCGCAATCAGCAATGAAGTTACTTGAAACCTCCATGATGCACGAAGGAGAGGAGGGACATCCTCCATGAGTTGGAAGATGGCTCCTGCACTCGAAATCGCAATGATTGATAGCGAGAGTAAAATCCACAGCCAAATTCTCTGTGTCCTCATCAAACCCACTTTTTTTTCCAACTAACATCATGAGATAAGTCTTGGCCCATCTCTGGCTCATAGATTAACAGGATTGCTCATCACTGGTTATTATTGGTACAGCTATGGGCTTCTTGAAGGCCATTTTTTATTTTGACCCACATAGGTATAATTTCCTCAGGAGGAATTACTCTTCTTTTACCATTATCCCACTCAGATAATGTGTTAGCACGATACTTGATTCCCAATTGATTTTGAATCTCATTTTCGTATTTGATTATCCAATCAACAAGTTCGATGAGCATTGAAGAACTATATTCTATTTCTGATCCTACTGGGAATTTTAGGTCTGACAAATCTCCAACTTCCCAAGGGGGCGTTTCCAGTTCTCCCGATTTGGTATACTTTGGTCGAAAATCAGTTCTTGGAACAAAAATTGTTCCAAACTCTTGGTCTGAGAATATAACTCCAAAGCCTCTTAAAATTAGGTTTTTCGAATTCGATAATGAGAGGGAATATATGTTTTTACAACCGGCCTTCTCTATAGGGGGATAGATTCCATCAAACCCCTGATGGATTAACCAATTTCCTTCTGTACGCAAAATATCCCGACCCCAGCACCAAATTTGTTGACTAAACAAATCAACAGAATCCGACCTTTTCTTATTTGTTTGATCAGTTCCAATTACGACCTTTATTTTCGTAGTCATTTTAATCAAACCTCTGCTTTGAGAATTGGAAATAATCGAAGTTATTCTTTCGATTGAGAGGGTATAATTAGTATTGCCGCTCAATTTTTGTAAATCTAAATCTCAAAATGAAGGGCTTCCCTAAGAATAAGGGTGTTGGAAATACTATCCAATGATTGGCACTTTCAGAAACTATCTTTGTTTATTCTGTGCTTAGAATTGCATCGACTAGGGGCGCAAATGTATCGCCGTGTAGATGAGGCGAAATCACCTTTGCAACGGCCGCTAAGGATTCAAAACATCCTCCAACTGCTACAGAATGTCCTACTAGATTGAACATTGAGATGTCGTTGGGCGCATCGCCGATTGCTAAGATATCTTTAGGAGACAATCCAATCTTTTCTAGAGCAACTTTGAGACCTTCTCCCTTGGAGAGGTGCGGTTCCATAAGATGGATGGCGAAACCAGTTTTTACTACCGACAGGTTTGAAAATTCTGATTTGGAAACCCAATCATTTACAGCATCTAAATCTTCATCTGCGAAAAGACACCATTCCGACTCCCTCCATGCATTGGTGGTGATTCCTTGAGGGTCGATGTCGATTTCCTTAGCCATTTCATTCGCACAATTTCTTGCTCTTTCCCCGTCGGCACGGAGGATAGGTTCACTCCACTTAGGGTGCCAAACAACACCGCCATTTTCGCAAACCATGGGCCCGCTCGCACCGATGAATCTCCACAATCCATAGGTGATGGCTCTGACATTTCCAGTTGCGAGAATAATAGGAATCCCAGCTTCTTCAAGGCGGCGCAGTGCTTGTATTGCACCGAGGTGTAATTTCTTATTGTAATCGGTAATTGTACCGTCAATGTCGACTGCTACAGCCTTAGGTCTCCATCCATTTGGAACCCATTGCATGATTAACGCTAGCAGGTTTTCTTCAATACGCTTGCGATGGGAGGCTTATTGACTGATGGATTCTCAGGGTATAATGTGCAGGAAGATAGTGAACAGTTCCTGTCCCTAGAGGACCTCTCCTCGCCTATGCCAGAGGTTAAGCCACGTAAGTCCCGCAAACCTCTATCAAAGAATTTGAAACCGCTATCCGACAGTGTTCTCGCTGAAGAAACAGATTCGATGGACATGCGGGTTTTAGCTGAATATAGCGGCAGGCATAGTATTTCATGGCCGATTCAAGATATGGATTGCCCTCATTGTGCTGCAAAAGCAATGAGTGCTCTAAATCGTCTAGGCCATGTTGACACGTCACTGGTTAGTGCCACTGATGGAACAGTAACAATCGATGTAAATTTTGAGAAAGGGAACCTTTCCGAAGCTTCCGCTGTTTTACGTTCTCTTGGAAATCCACCGGATCTACCATTCATGCAAATTTCAGGAGTAAAATCAAGCGAAATTTCAGCAAGGCATTCCGTACCTGTCAAATCATTGCCTCGAATCTTTAGGCGACAACCTGGAGTCTTGGAATGCGAGGTAGACAGAGATGGAAACATCAAACTCCAAACCGTTCCAAATCTCGTTAAAGAAATGCAGATTGTGTTGGATGAATCTCTAAAAAAAGTGATCGGTAGAGATTTCAAACTAATCCCAGAGAAAATAAACACCGTTACACCCGGTCAGTGGAGAATGATTGGTTCTGGAATTGCATTCTTGATGTTAGTAGTATTGATTGTTACAGAATCATTGATCACAGAAAACCCGTGGGTTTTGGGAGCGATTGGTTTGACAGGAGTCTCCTTAGGCGGAGTTAAGATGTTCTCAAAAGCATGGGCTTCCGTGCAAAATAGACAATTCGGTTTCCAAGTTTTGACATCTTTAGCGGTCATCGGTGCATCTTACTTGCAGGCATGGGAAGAGGCATTGATGGTTTTGATTTTGGTATCGTGGACTGAGCATATGGAAAATGAAGCACTTGTGAAAGCAAGAGAAGCAATGCAAGGAGGACTTGACAGACTACCGCGTACTGCAAGAAGAGTACCAAAGAAACCAATAGGAAATTTTTCCATTTCATCGATGAAAGTTGTTTCAGCCGCTAGTATGATGACTCCAGTTGCCACGAATGCTCCTACTGTAGAAGAAATTCCAATTGGTCTAGTCATGCGAGGAGACCATCTAGAGATTAGAAGTGGTGAACTAATTCCTGCTGATGGAATAATAGTCGCTGGAACCGGTTCTGTAAACAGGGCACCTCTTACTGGTGAATCAGTTCCAGTAGATGTTGCAATGGATGATGAATTACAAGCCGGCCTAACCCTTTCGCGCGGTCCAGTAACAATCGAGGTAACTGCAGTAGGGGAAGATACTCGACTTTCAGGCTTAATCGAAAAAGTTCACACCTACAAGGATAAACCAACTAGGTTACAGGGTGCATTGCAAAATTTCACATCAATTTGGGTACCGTTCGTACTAATCGGAGCGGTATTGGCTTGGTTGGTTATCCCTGGTGAAGATTGGAAAATTATCCTACTGCTATGGGTAGTGGCTTGTCCTTGCGCCTTACTTTTGGCATCACCAGTTCCGCATGCTGCTAGCCTTTCAGTAGCCTCTAAATCAGGTGCAATAGCCAGAGGTGGCGATGTAATGGAAGCGTTGTCTAAGGTTAACCTAGTTTTGCTTGACAAAACAGGAACACTAACCTCTGGGAAGCCAGTGGTTGGCAGTTTAACTCTAGCAAGAGGTAGACGTAGGGATTCTGCTATCGCTTTAGCAGCAGGTCTCGAAGCATCTTCGAATCATCCTTACGCTCAAGCGGTCATCGCTCTAGCGAAAAAAGAATCAATCGAACCACTCGACTTAACAGAAATTTCGGATATTGAAAATGGTATTTCTGCAAAATTAAATGGCGACGAAGTTTCGTTGCTTAGAGCAGATAAGTCGATGGTTTCTGGTTCATTATTGAAGTCTTTAGAAGCTGCTTTGAAACAAGGGCATGGCGCCAGTGCTTTATACAAAAGTGGGAAACAAGTAGCATTGTTCACTTTCGTACATGATGATTTGAGAGAAGGTACGGATGAATTGGTTAGTATGCTATATGCGAAAGGAGTGAACATAGAAATCCTCTCAGGAGACAATCAAGATGCGGTCGACGCACTAGCAAAAAGTATCGGTGTTGAACAGAGCGCAGCCAGAGGTGAAATGACTCCAGAAGGCAAGGTAAAGTGGGTGCAGCAAAGGTCTGAAACTCACATTACAATGATGGTCGGGGACGGGTTCAATGATGCGGCTGCTATGGCTGCAGCCGATGTCGGCATAGCGATTGGAACCGGAGAATCCGTAAATCTTGAAGCAGCCGATGTATTGATTCCTGGTGATGATCCAAGACTTATTGCAGAGTTGTTATCACTTTCAAAAAGGACGCATTCGATACTGATATGGAACATATATTATTCATTAGCAATCACTTTGTTCCTAGTATATCTTGTACTGACAGGAATAAATGATAGTCTGGCGATTGGAGTATTGGTTCACGAATTGAGTGTTATCGGAGTAATCATCAACGGAGCACGTCTTTCAGGTACCGGGGGTACTCTAAAATTGATTAGGGATATATTCTATTCAATTTGGCAAGGAACTTTGGATTCATTTAAGTCATTATATAATTCAATTTAGTATTCGATTCAAACGCTACCTTCAAGCCTCATGGACGGTAGCATGTGACAACGGTGAACCCCGATGGCGAGAATTCATGCTGACCCGGTTAGTACTTCTTTGATGCACCCAACTCGCCGCGCATTGTACGTGGCATTGCTAGAGGCTGACGAATATACAACTGTTCAACTTCAGGAAATTGTAGGTGTAGATCGCTACAACTTGTACCATCATTTGAGGAAATTAGAATCCCTCGGATTGGTAATGAATCATAGAGACCAGGGCCGAACTCGATGGTGGTGTGTAATTGACCGTGTACCTCTTCCAAGTGATGGCAGTACAACATCTAGCGAAAACTCCCTTGGGGCAATTGACCTATCGAATCCAAGAGTTCAGGCAGCTGCAAGAACGATGTTGAGAGAATTAGCATCATTATCTGGTTCAGATTTAGACTTAGATTCGGCAACACTTGAAAACTTGCAAATCATTGGTCGTAGAAATTGATTCGCAAAATCGCTCAAGAATGATAACTAGGTGGGGCAGGCAATGTCGGACGAAGAAGAGACTCCTGGAATTGAATCCAGAATACCTGCTCCTGACCTTACATGCCCCAAGTGTGACAATCTTCTTCCTAACGGTTTAGGAATTATAACTTGTGTTATGTGTAATGCTCAAGTCAAGGTCGAGCACGAAGGTACTCGGAAAAAGTGGAGAGAGGAAAAAATCAGTTGCCCAGAATGTTCGAAAGTACTTGTCTGCGGCGTCGATAAGAGGCCTGCAAACTTACAATGTGCATCATGCAATGCTCATTTTGTTTTGAAACCAAACCGGCCGAAGGTCGAAATTTCATGTCCAGCCTGCGACCGCAAACTTAGGATGAACAAAAGGCCTGGAGAGAGAGAAATAACTTGTCCAGCCTGCGAAATTGAATTCAAGGTATCATTTTGAGGGGATTTTGTGAAGACAACTTACAGGATGATGGGAATTGCAGACTACATCACCATTGTAAATGGCCTATTGGGGACAATTGCGATATTTTTACTCCTTCTTGCCGTTGATGACATGGGAGAACCATACACAGATGGAGGCGTTTTGACCGATTATATCTGGGCGGCAATGCTCTGCATTCTTCTTTCCGCATTAGGAGATATTATCGATGGGCCAATTGCGCGGAGATATTCAAAAAGGCAATTATTAGGCGGCTCACTTGACATTATGTCAGATTCAATTTCATTTTGTGTCGCTCCTGCATTGATGGTTTTCACAATGTTTGGAAGATGGGGGGAAGCAACTCCAATTTGGACAATTAGCTTAGCGCTGGCTTGTAGTTGGTTGATTGCTTGTGGAATGTTACGCTTAGCTAGATTCCAACACGATGAAGGTGGATACGTGCCTTATTTCTACGGCCTTTCATCTCCAGCTAATGCAATGCTTATTCTTTCAGCAGCCGGATTAATTTGGCTTCAACCATCGTCAGGCTATGGCCCAGATTTGTCTACTTGGAATTGTGATATTTGTTTTGGAGAAGGGGAGCACCCCTATCTTGACTTCATTATGCTTCCAATTTTATTCATCAGTGGAGCATTGATGATTTCGGATAGGAAAATGTCGAAATTAAAATCGGGACTTCCATTGAGGTTATCTGTGGCTCAATTTGTTGCCATATTATTCGCTGTGATTCATGCTATGTCTCTAACTCACAGAACAGATGCAGCATCGGATCTTTCAGGAACATCATTTACCATGTTTATGTTCGGTGTTTCACTGATTTTAGTTTTGTTTTACATCGTCTTAGGGCCCCGTTTAGTCGATATTGAAAAGGCGTTTGAAGAACAAGAGTAGTGGCAGACGCGAATAGTCGTATAAATCGCCTCGCGATGTATTAACCGCATCGCGCTCCTTATCTATCATGAGAAGACCATGTGTTACTGGATGGGATATTATGAGTGCTAGCGATAGCAAGTCAGGAGCAAATAGAGGTTTGAGGAGAGGTAGTTCTCTAGGCCAAGTCGACCTCTCAGCATTACGAGCCCAATTTACGTCTACTCCCTCCCCATCTTTAGATCAGACGTTAATGCAAAATTCGCGTTTCCGAGAGGAAGAAAAGCTCCGTGCAAAGTTAAGGCGTGAGAGCAAATTACGCCGTGAGGCATTAGCAGAACGGATTTCTTTGATGCAAGACAATATGGCAACCGATATTTCCCGCCAGCATGAAATGACACTCAGCGCCTTTGAAGGCGAACTAAGAGGTCAGATGGAAGAGGAATTATCGCAATTAGAATCTGAGACTTTGACTCGTGAAGAAATTCGATTGAGAGAAATGCATGAAATGCGCCTTGAAAGAGAAATTCAAAGTTTGAAAGAATCTTTGGATGTTGAGCAAAACCGTAAGGTAGAGGAACATCGCACTACTGTAATTTCGCAATTGGAAAGTCAACTATCCGACGAGCATCGCAAACGTCTATCATTTCAAAGAGAAAGGCTAGAGATAGAATTCAACCAGTCCTTACAGAGAAAAATCCGTGATTTGGAAGCAACGATCCAGAAAGAAATGGAAGGCCGATTCGAGGAATTGGAATCCAAGGAAGTTGAGAAACTAGAGGAAGTCCAAAACCAGAAACTAGCCGAGAGAGAAGAATCTCTACGCCGAGGAATTCGAACAAGATTGGAGCAACAACTCAAGTTGAGATTGAAGCAAAGAGAAGCGACCATGCGTGCGGAATATGAAAGACGCAGCCTAAGATTGGAGGAAGATATAGCCGCATCTATCCAAGAAGAATTAGAATCTAAATTATCTTCAGAAACTAAGGAATTAGAAGAGAGAATGCGACAAGATATCGAACTAGCAGTCGCTCGAAGAAGAGAAGGTCTCAGGGGAGAAGTCGAAAGGCAGTTAGAGGCCAAGTATTCCGAAAAATTGTCTGAAAGAAAGAGCCGAATTAGGGAGAAATACGATTTGACATTCTCCAAGGCAGTTGACGATATTTCCCGCTCACTAGAATCCGAAATCGAAACAGAACTCGAAGCTAGGATGGACCAAGAATTTGCTGCATATCGCAATGCAAGAGAATCAGAAATCCAAAACCGTCTAGCACGTTTCCGATACGAGCGAGAAGCAGAGTTGCATGACCAGTTATCCGAGAGGTATGATGAAAAGAAGACCGATTGGTCTGAGCGTCTAGAATTAGAATTCAAGGCAAGAGAGACAGCAGCTAGGAAGGCCATCATGTCAGAGATTGATGGTAGGCTACGTAATGAAAGAATTACTCATGAAACCGATCTAGACCTGCTAAAGGAAGAAACTGTACTTGAACTCGAAGCAGAGATGGAACAGCGCTTATCAGAATTCAGAACACGTAAGGAAGACGAAGTTGCAACTCAACTAGAGAGACAACTGGACAAGCGCGAGGAAATCATGCGAAACAAGGCACTCATCGAAGTGCGAAAGCGTGAGGCTAACATCCGTGCAGAAATTGAGGCACAACTGGGCGTCAAGCGTTCAGAAATCCGTGACCGTCTGTCATCGTTGACTCAGCAAATGGATGACTTCCGTACTATGGCAGAAGTCAAGATGCGCGAATCAATTGAAGGTAAAGTACAGAGCGATATCGATGCTGATGAAGCAAGACTTGCAGAACAGCAACAAGAGTTTGACACTCTAAAATCTCAAGATGCAAGAGCAGAAAAGCGCCAATCTTGGTTACAAGCGATTTCCGGACAAGGAACCCAAGCACAACAGCCACAGATGGGTATTGACCCTAGTGCACTAGGTGCAAGACCAGGTTCTTTGGGTGCTACAGCCGGTAGACAGCCACGTGGTGCATTAGCTCAAGCAGCAGCACAACACACTCCTTCGATGGGATTAGCAGGAATGCGAGCACCTCGCTCAACAGCAAAAGCGCTAAGCGGCGCTCAGCCGATAGCCAGGCCTGTAAAGACACCAATAGGTGGAGCGAATCTACCAGGCATGGCTGCCAACCTCCCTCAGCCGATTCAACCTAAGGTTGTCCGAAAGCCGATTACAGCAGGCCCTGTAATTGCACCTTCTGTTGTAAAAGTTCCAGAAATCAAAGCGCCAGTAATCGAATCAGTTCCAGAACAGGTTGTTACTGCTCCTAAACTCGAAATTGAAACTGCGCCTAAAGAGTCTGAAGTGGCAAATATTGAAGCCGTTGATCCAGTAGTAGAGAGTCTAGAACCTGAGATCGAAACACAGATTGAATCTATCGAAGATGTATTGGAAGAGGCCTCCGAAGATTTAGTCGAAGAGGTTCAAAAGATATCCACACTGGTTCCAATTAAGAAACTGGAAGTTGTAGAAACTGTAGAGGAAGTAAAAACAGCCGTATTAAAGCCAGTTACAATGAAAGTTCTAACTCCAGTCAAGAGAAGAGGACCTCCTCCATCATCTGCACCAGGACAAAAACCAGGGGAAGAGGATGAAAAAGAGGCAACTGCGTCTTTGAATCCGATTAGCAAACTCAACCCAGTCGAGTCTCCAAACACCGATTTGAACATAGAATCAGGTGAAGATGAAGCCTGAATGCTCAAACACTTCACTCCGTGCCATTCATAGGGCCGCCGTACTTGGGGGTAGGTATGAGGAAAGCACTCGCTGTTCTTCTTGCTCTGTTACTACTGCCTGCAATACCCGCAGTAGATGCTGAATCTAACTTACTAGAGGTCGGGATTATTGATACTGTAGATGGTCGATTCATACACACATCGTTTTCCTCTTCCTCAACCCTGCTAACCGTAACCACTGCGGGTAATATTTCCGAGCATTTCTGGGGCAGTGGTGAGCTGATTACCCAATGGTCAATCGAGTTGAACACAACAGCTCATTCAGCAACTCCTGATGCTACTGGACTACAGGTCGCAGTCGCACATACCGGCGGAGTATACATCGTTAATACCGAACTCAAAATCGTTACATCACAGTACAACACTTCCAATTCCGTAGATGCGGTTGAATGGGATTCAGAAGGAGATTTGTGGTTTGGTTTCTTTGGAGGAGAAAGGCGTGCTAAAGAATACGATTCAATCGAAGAAACTGGAGAAAATACAGAAGCACACAATACTGCTATGACTGCTATGACCATTATTTCTGAAGACAGAATTGTTACTGGTGGAAGGGACAATTTAGTCAAAGTATTCACGCAAGAAGGAGTATTGCAAAACAGTCTTTCAGATTTCACATCTTATCCAACCAAGATAATCAATGATGGAAATGGAAACATCATTGTTGGTTGTTCGAACGGTGATTTATTCCGATATGATTTCACGGATTGGTCTAAAGAAGAAACTTCAATTTCTAGCGGACAAAGTATCATTTCTATTACCGTCGCTACAAATGGAGAAATTCTAGTAGGAACTCAAAATGGTAAATTGCATGTCATTGATGATACCACATTTACTGAAAGTGACGATTTTTCCTCCGCAGGTAGAGTGATGATGGGAGTATACGGAGATTCAGGAGAATTATACATTATCTCGACATTCTCTTCTTCTTCAAAAATCAGATTGTTTGATTTAGATTCTGATGGAGACGGAGTTACAGATAGTCAAGATCATTTCCCGCTGGACTCTTCTCAAACAGAAGATACAGACGGTGATGGTTATGGAGATAACCCAAACGGAAACAACTCCGATGAATTCCCTGATGATGTTTCACAATGGACAGATACTGATGGAGACGGATATGGAGATAATCCTGACGGAAATGACTCTGATGCATTCCCAAATGATGCAGGACAGTGGATGGATTCTGACGGCGATGGATACGGCGACAACATGGGTTCAGAGAATGGAGATAGATTCCCTCAAGATTCCACACAGTGGTCCGATTCTGATTTTGATGGCTTTGGAGATAATCTCAACGGAACTGATGGAGACGAATGTCCAGATGAGAACGGATTTTCTACCATGGATCGAATCGGATGCAAGGATTCTGACAGCGACGGTTATTCTGACCCTACAGATGATTGGACCATAGGAAACGGAGCGGATTTCGCAATATATGATGTAACTCAATGGATGGATTCTGATTTTGATGGTTATGGAGATAATTTACAGGGCAATGATCCTGATGCTTGCCCACTTGAATGGGGCAATTCAACCAGCGCTTATATCCCAGAAATTGCAAGCGATGGCTCATTGACATTGACTTACGTTGTAACAGAAAAGTTCGGTTGCATCGACAGCGATGGAGATGGATTCTACGACTACGGCGATGATTTGCCAAACGATGCAAGAGATTACATCGATGCTGATGATGATGAAGTTGGTTTCAGCATGGATTATAACGATTCAAACAAACTAGTCCAGACGATAGAAGATCACTGTACATTAGTGATTACAGATGAAACAGAAACTTGCCAGGGCGTGAGAGATGCCGATTACCAAAATTATCTCGCAGATAAGGATTCAGCCGGCGAGACTGCTAAGGATTATTTCGCTTGGAGAAACTCAGGAGATGTAGAAGAGGATGAAGCAAAATCGAGTGACCAGTATCTTGAGACAGCTACTGAGATCTTACCTTTCCTTGGTGCAGGCTTTGCAGCAATTGTTGCAGTATTACTGATATATGCAGCAATAGGGCAGGCGCGTCGTCGCAGAGCATTAGTCAAGACCTATGGCGCTCCATTGGTACAAGGTGAAAACAGTGCTGAAGATGAGGCATTGGAAGGCAAAGCAGGTTTGTCAGCATCTGGAGGAGTAGAATCTGACAAGTATTGGGATGATGAAATCGAACCTATGGATGTCGGCGATGATGGAAAAGAATTGGGCACTGGATTCGATGATATCGATATCAAAGGAGATGCCACAGCAACCGAGACTACCGACGTTCTTGAAGAATCAGCATCTTTAGAGGAATTAGCTGGAATGCCACCAGAAGCTACTACTGAAGATGTTGCTGAGCCAGAGCCTCAAGCAGCCCCTGTTCAACAAGCACCACCAGAAGCACCCCCAGTTCCTGCTGAAGGATTACCAGAAGGCTGGAGCATGGACCAGTGGAAATGGTATGGTGCAGAATGGCTTGCTAAGCAAGGAAAGTGATTAATCAGCACGCCATACAATGGGCAAACTAGATTTTAATTCGCCCAATTTAATACCAGAATAGACTGGTGCTCCATCAACTTTCAATGTGCTAGTAATCAGCCACAATATTGCGTTCCAACTCTTTGGTGCTGCGAATAATTCCACTTCACCCATAGTGGCTTTGACTAGTAATTTCCCAGCATCACTATTGGCATCAAAAATAGCGTGAACCAGGTCTTTAGTCGATAACATGTAACCTGAGGGCCTCCAATCCATGGAATCACCTCAAACCTTGAATGGTGCTAAGTTCAACCTTTGAACTAGGTGTTCAGCACTAACATCGGCGACCTCTTTCATATGAGCGCGTAACTCTTCTAAATCCCCGTTCATTTTAGCTAATTTATGTGCTCTAATTAATTCTGACAAGAAAGTGTCTACACTACGATGACCATCCATCGTCCTCAATGTATTCAACTGCCTTCTAACTTCATAACTTACACTCACAGAGGTCATCCCTTCTCCGGTCATGTATGCTATGGCGACTGTTGACTACTTGAATCCCGCGCGCATACCATTGCTTGGAATGCGTGTTTTGAAACCTGATTAAACTGACCGGCCTTGCTTTTCTAGAAGCAATCTAGGATGCTCTGTAACTCCGAATTGGCGGCGCATTTCTTGCACTCTCTGATGGTACTCTTTTGAAAGAGACCAATATTCTCTACTACCTGCTCCTGCTCCGCTTTTACTCGGTCGATTCAGGATAACAGTTGGAGCTCCAGTCCATGCGGCTTCTGCAACTTTTGCAAGTCTTCGAATAGGTGTCTTGAACACCTTTCTTGGTATCTTTGATTGAACCTCATTACATACATGAAGAGATAATTTAGATCGCTGGTCTACCATAGTCATAGCAACACCGAAAATCTTCAGGTTTCGATTAATTCTTTTTTGAATCATTTTCACACTATTCATCAACATACTGAATCCTTCGAGAGCATAGTACTCTGCTTGTACTGGAATGAAAACCCAATTTGCAGCGCATAATGCGTTTATCGACAATAATCCTAGCGAAGGAGGTGTATCGATAATTATGTGGTCGAATTTGTCAATGATTGGAGCAAGAGCCTCTCTTAGCCTCGTTTCACGCCCAATTCTATGGCTCAATTCAATTTCAGCACCAGATAGATGTATGTCACTAGGAAGTAGCCACAAGTTGTCGATTGCCAAATCTTCAGGCACTCTGTTCGAGTTATCATTACGTTTTGCCCATGCTTTTTGCATCGACTCAGTCAATTCTTGAGGAGAAATAAGGTATTCTTCCATCAATGGCAAATCTTCACCACTATCGTTGACTAATAAATCGTAAGCGGTTTTCTTGATTTTTTTCTTCTCAACACCGAAAGAAGTTGCACAATTTCCTTGAGGGTCTAAGTCGATGAGAAGAACCTTTGCTGGTGGAACTTTGAATTTGGGGTTACCCTTTGCCAATGCAGCAGCTAAGTTTACCGCAGTAGTCGTTTTTGCACAACCTCCTTTTTGGTTTGCAACCGCTACTACCATCTTGTACGGATTCATCTAATCACCTCCTAAACTCGCTGCCGTGTAACGCCGAGATAGGCGCCCCCCTGTAAAGAGTCGCTTTTCCGGAGTTGTAATCATCCCTGTTGAATGACAGGAACTGGAACTTCGGACAGGATCTTTCGAACGATGTGCATTCCGGTGATTCCACGAATCTTTGCTTCAGGTTTCATTACGATTCTGTGAGAAATAATTTGTAATGCGATTCCCTTGATATCATCGGGAATGACGTAATCTCTACCATCAATTGCTGCTGCAGCACGTCCAGTCTTGAACAATGATTGGCTGGCACGAGGGGAAGCACCGTTTACAACACGGTGATCTTCACGGGTTCTCTGAACTATTTCGACGATATAAGATAGAATCGCAGGGTCGACGTGAACGGTTTCTAGTGCCTTCTGCATAGCTACAACTTTCTTTGGTGAGGTAATTTGCTCAACATCGTGTTGGTCTTTACCACGTAGTTTTCTGCGAGCTAGAATTGCTTTCTCTTCAGCACGATCAGGGTAACCCATACTCATTTTCATCAAGAAACGGTCCATCTGTGCTTCAGGTAGAGGATATGTTCCTTCCTGTTCAATAGGGTTCTGAGTTGCCAATACAACGAAAGGTGCAGGCAACTTGTGAGTAATACCCTCAATAGTAACTTGCTTTTCTTCCATTGCTTCAAGCAAAGCAGCCTGAGTCTTAGGAGGAGCACGGTTAATTTCGTCAGCAAGTAGGATGTTGGAGAATAGTGGTCCTGCACGAAGTTTGAATTCTCCAGACTTTTGATCATACATGTATGTACCCATAATGTCGCTAGGAAGTAGGTCAGGTGTGAACTGAACACGCTTGAACTTACAACCAAGTGCACGTGCGAATGTATTTGCTAGCAACGTCTTTGCTAATCCAGGGAAATCTTCCAACAGCATGTTTCCATTGGATAAGATTCCAACAGTAACTCTTCGAAGATTTTCGTTCTTACCGATGATAACCTTTGAAACTTCACCCATTAGTGAATTTGCAATCGAAGCTACAGTTGCAATGAGGTCCTTTGTGCGGTGGTCGCCTGCTGGTGCTCCTGCTTGGAATCCTGCGTTCATGGTAATAGCACTCCTTGGTACAAGAAGCCAACCAGCCCATTCCATACTTCAAGGTATTGCGTACATAAGTCGTGTAGAATCACGACGTATAGCGATTATCTCAACGTCCCCAAAAGTGGTCTTGCTTACGATGAAGCTGGGTCAATTCTTCCAAAATCTCTTCTTCAATAGGGGTCAAATCGAGTTTTCTTAAGCGCTTAGCATGTGAAGATGGGACATCTACCCAAAATTCGTCACCTTCTTCGATTTGTCTACCAACCGTTGGGCCCATTACAGCGACAGCTAATTCCTCACCCTGGTGGCCTTGCTTGACATCTTCACTAGACCTAGTCCTCAGGCTTTTGATTTGACCGATAGGAGTTCCGTCTAATTTCATGATTTTCTGCCCCACATGAACTCTGCCTCCAAGAACTCTCATCCCGACAATTGCAGGTCCTTTGTTTCTGAACGTATGATCTTTGAGATACAACAAGTGACCTGGGTATACTAGATTCTCTCGAGCCTCAGCCTCCATCTCAGCCTTTGTGTTATCTCTCCATTCTTCGAACTCTTCGAGAATACGATAGATGATGTCATCGCTGATGAATTTAATTTCTGCATCTGGCCCCTCTAGTTTTGGTTGGACTTCTGTGTTTCCTTTCACTGAAAATCCAAGAATCACTTGATTCAATGCATCATCTGCACACTGAGCAGTAATGATGTCTCTTTTGTTAACAGGACCAACAGTTGCCATCCGAATTGGGATTTCCATCTTATCCAATTCGAAAGCAAGTGCTTCTAAGCCACCAACAGTATCCGCTTTGATTACTACTCCTTCTTCAGCTATACCCACTGAAATTTTTGCTTCTTTGTATGCTTCTTTTTCAGCAATTGATTTTGCTTCAGAAGTATTGGTTTGACGCAATGTAGTTCCAGCCAGAACATTTTCGAGATTCGGCGCCACGATTTTGAGTCCACAAGCAGCAACTGCGTTCTCGCATGCTTCCCAGCGGTCACCAGCATCTCTCATTTCAGACATTCCTTTCGGCCTGAACATACCCTTGATGTGGGTTGAAAATGGCCCGTCTGGGCCGACCAAGGTTATGGTATCACCTACATTCAACTCACCACGATTCAGGATTACATCGATGGTTTTACCCAATCCTCTTTCATCTTTCATCTCCAGAACAGTTCCTTCGCCATCGCCAAGAGTATCTCTCAGCCTTTCTTCTAGGAAACGTTCTGCTAGTCCAACGGTAACTGTTAGCAGGTCTTGAAGTCCTTCTCCATCTTTTGCAGAACATGGTACTAAAGCAAGGTTTGATTTGAAATCACGAATCTTATCGTATCTTTCAATGTTGAAGCCATGCTCGCTAAATTGTCCAAGTAGTTTCCAATATTTCTCTTCGAAATATTGCTGAACATCGTCTCGTTGGTTAGCCCATGATTCGATGAAGGAACGTCCTTTTTCAGTTCTCCACCCATGGATTCTGTCGACTTTGTTTGCGGCGATTACAAACGGAGTTTTCTTTTCTCTCAGAATACGAAGGCTTTCAATCGTCTGTGGTTGTAAACCTTCCATTACATCGACAACAAGAATTGCTATGTCTGCTAATGCGCCACCTCTACTTCGCAAACTAGTGAACGAGTGGTGGCCGGGAGTATCAATGAACAACAGCCCAGGGCTATTGAAATCCTTTCCACCGGTCATGGCAGCACAGGTTTCGTTGAGTATTTTTGCCGGAACTTCAGTCGCACCAATGTGCTGAGTAATTCCTCCGGCTTCTCTATCCATTACACTGGCTTGTCTTTCAGAGCCAAGCGATCTAAAATGGTCTAATACACTGGTCTTACCATGGTCTACATGGCCAAGAACTGAAACGATTGGTTGACGTTGCCAGCCGAGGGTTTTGCTCTCTTCTTCAGAGTCATTTTCCTCTTCAGACATCTCAAAACCTCCAATTGGTTTTTTTAATTCCGCAATTGGAATTCAAAAATCACTCATAGACCCAAGATTGACTATCTTGTGTCCATTCGTTAGTTCCTTCTGGGAACCACAATCCAAGCTCAAACTCAGCAGTTTCTGGAGCATCGGATCCGTGAATCATATTGTAGCCAATATCCATTCCGAAATCACCACGGATGGTACCTGGTGCAGCTTCACGACCATTGGTTGGCCCAATCAAATTTCTAGCAACGCTGATTGCATCTCTTCCAGACCAAGCCATACATACAACAGGCCCACTGGTTACGAACTTAATCAATCCAGGGAAGAACGGTCTCTCAGCGTGAACGGCATAGTGTTCCTTAGCGATTTCTTCACTAGGAATAACTTGCTTCAATCCAACTAATTGTAGTCCTTTTCTTTCAAATCTCTGGACGATTTCTCCAACCAATCCTCTTTGTACGCCATCAGGCTTTACCATCACATAGGTAGTCTCCATACTAATTCCACCAATGCAGCCCACTAGCATGCCCTATTTGAGCGCAACGATTGTAGCGATTCGCTAAATTGCCTAGATTCCGCCTTTTACATAATGGCGGGTCCACTTTACTTTGCGTGAGTTTCGCTTCAGTTTGACTGCATTCTTACGAGCCTTGCTGTTAGCGAACCACTGTACTGTACCATCACGGCGAATAAACATCAATCCTGTACCAGGTTCGATGATATCTCCTGAGAAACTGCAAATTCTTTGTTCTGGCACTTAGATCACCTATAGTTGAGTTTACGGGCTTCTCGGCCAGTGTCGATTAACATTAGAATATCACCTACACGAACTGGTCCAACCACGTTTCTAGTGATAATTCGACCGACGTCACGTGGGTTAGGTGCGTCATTAACACGCACTTTTACCTGTGTAGCTTCACCGGTCATTCCGGTTCTACCTACGATTTCGACAACCTCTGCAGGCCATCCTCCGAGTTCTTCAGACATCTCTTATTCCTCCGAAATCAGTGATATGTTCAGTTGGAAAGCCCCTTGACTATCTCTACAACTTCGTTGAATTTTTCTTGTGCTCCTTTGGAAACTTCCAGAAGAGCGAGAGAAGCGGTCTTTACGCCGTTTGGCATTCCGGCTTCTTTTGCTAGGAACTCTTGGCTAGGAACATATCCGAATGGGATACCTTTCTCAGCGCAGATTAGAGGAATGTGAGCCAGTAGTTCTGGCGGGTTGACATCCTCTGCCATAATGATGAACTGTGCAGTACCGCGTTCAGCGGTCTTAGTTACCTCATTAGATCCTTTTTTCATTTTTCCATTCTTGTTAGCCGAAACCATCTCGTAGATCTTATCTGCGACATCGTTAGGGGTCTCATATGACACGTGTGCACTCATTGAAATCACTCTCATGCTTATGTGAAGCAAGGCTTCGCACGGCCTCGCGAATATAAACACCACGGGTTGGACATTTGGTGCTACTTTTGCAAATCATCGAGGATTTTCCGCACACCACGAGCCAATGCAGCCCCTCCGGAGATAACTGCACGACTATTGGAAAGACTAGACGTAGCATGAACGCCATCAACATGATTTGACAATCTTGCGATAGCCCCTCCAGTGAACAATCCGTGGGTACATGCAGCATGAACTTCAGTAGCCCCCTGGCTTCTCAATGCATCTGCAGCTTTGCAAATCGTCCCACCAGTCGCGATCATGTCATCGACAATAGCCACAATCTTTCCTTCAACCTGCAAATCCTTTGCTTTGTGAACTATAGTGTGTGCATCGATTCTGGTTTTCTCCAAATAAGAGAAAGGTAAGCCGATTGATTTGGCAACTGCGCTTGCTCTATCGATTGCACCTTTATCTGGAGACAGAATGAAATCAGGGTTTACATTTTCTTGTAAGTGTGCAGCAATCTCAGGCATAGCAGAGGTAAATGCAACAGGTATTGGCATCTCTTCAAGAGCAGCAGGGGCATGCAAATCAAACACAACGATTCCATCACAATGGGATGCGAGCAATTTCCCAATCGCTTTGGCACTAATCGCTTCTCCAGGGCGGAATCTCTTATCTTGTCGAGAATATCCAAAGTATGGTATTGCTACAATTACTCCTGGGCCCACCGATTCCATCGATTGAGGTCCTATTTCTTTCAGATTTTCAGTACGGCCGGCCCTTACATCTCTCAGGGCTTCCAAGAGTAGAAGTGTTTCAACGATCCCAGCATCGGGAAATGTATTGGATACCAAAATCACAGGCTCCTTTCGTACTGCTTCAATCGCTTCTTCAGGGATCCTGATGTATCCTTCAGAGTCGGGAAATCTTCTCGCCTCAAGAGAGTGATGGCCCCAGCCAAGTTCATTGGCAAGGTCAATTGCAAGCGCTCGGGAGTTGCTCCCCGACACTACTACCATGTTGTTAGTGCCGGCGAGGGGGCTAAATGAGGGTTCTCATGCTACAGAGTAATCACGTTCTTTCGAAAAATGACTCAAAGTCCGTGACTGGAATGGATTAATGGTGCGCGAGGCAGGACTTGAACCTGCGACCTCCCGGTTATCAGCCGGGTGCTCCAGCCGACTAAGCTACCCGCGCAAAGGCAGGTCGCCGACCGACCATCCCATCATAAAGACG
>PAZU01000015.1 GCA_002715725.1 Methanobacteriota archaeon
TGGGGTGACGTACTTAACCGTGCAATCCTTGGAATGGAAGTAATGCACGAGCGTAATGCTCATAACTTCCCACTTGACCTAGCAGCTGCTGAGTCTACTTCTGTAGCTCTTCTTGCACCTTCAATTGGATAATGTCTTTAGTTTTTATTATTATCGGTATTCTTTTTCTATTAGTAATAGTAGGGTTATGGTTTACTTTCGGACCAGGAAGTAAAAATATAAAAGATCCTATTGATGAACATGCAAAAATGCATGAACTGGGAATTGCTCATGGACATAGAACTAAAAATTTTTAAAATTAAAAACATAAAACATATAAGCCTCTTTTAACAAGGGGCTTTTTTTTTAAGCATCTTTGAATACAATGAATGTAAACATAATTTAAACATGGATAAAGAAGACGTTAAAAAAATGATTGATAAATCTATTGAAATTGCAATGGATAAACATAACAAAACTGCAACAGTCATTAGTGCAATTCTTGGTTTCTTTTGTTTAGCTGCTTTTGTAGATGGTTTATTTAGATTACTTGGAAGAATACCTCCCTTTCTTGGACTAGATGTAAATATAATTCCTAGTCTTATAGGACAATGAGTGAGTTTGCTTATGTTTTTGCATGGTCATATTTAACAGGATTTTTATTAGTATTAATTATTAAATTTATTATGGATAATGATAAGGATGCTAATTAAGAAACTGTCTCATCAAGTATTGATATCTATAGATTTAATGCTAGATTCAAATTTAACAAGTAATTAATTAAAATGATTAAATCATTTCTTAGTGTAGCTGCTGCAAGTGCTCTTGCGGTTCCTTCTGCTTTTGCTGGTGTTTATATAAATGCTGAATCAAACGATGGATTTAAAGGTTCTAAATACACAGGTAGAACTATAGATTTACATATTGGTTATGAAGGTTCTGTCAGTAAAGTTGATTACTACATTCAAGGCGGTCCTGCTTTCACAGCAGTAGCTGATGTAGATGGTACAGATTCAAGTATATCTGGCAAGATTGGAGGTACATTTAACGTATCTGAAAAGCTTGGTATCTATGGAGAGTTTTCTGGTATATCTATTGAAGATGAAGATAACAACTACGGAACAAAAATTGGAGCTAAATATTCCTTCTAAGTTTTCAAATTAAAACTTTTTATTAAAGCCCTTACTATAACAAGGGTTTTTTTATTGGCTTTTTTGCCAATAGGGATAACTACCTAGTACTTAACAAAACTTAATGTATTATATAAATAAGCAAATTCTTATTCTTATGACTCCTGAAGCAGAAAAGTTTAACGGTTGGGCAGCAATGATCGGTATCGTTGCAGCTTTCGGTGCATACGCAACAACTGGACAAATTATCCCTGGTATTTTCTAAATGGATTCTCAAGTAATTACTGAATACGGAAAGCAAAACATTTTTGCAAAAGAAACAAAACCTTATATAGATAAAAACTATAAAGGATATGTTATAGAAGCTGAACAACTTAATGGACGTTTAGCGATGATTGGTATTGTTGCTTTATTAGGAGCGTACATTACAACTGGACAAATTATTCCAGCAATTTGGTAGATTTCTTTACATATTGTTATAATTAGTATAGAACTTTAAGACCTATTAAAAAAGTACATTTTAGTCTTTTCAGTTCATATACTTTTTAGATATGATTTTAAATAATCACAAAAGAACAATGCCTTCTGTTTCTGCAGACCAACAGATTGTAGAAGAATATTTTAATTTAGTTACAAATAAAGCAACAAAAGAAATTGCATGGTTATATGGAATGGTTGCAACATATGGTTTAAAGCCAAGTAAACTTATTGATTTTACTTGGAATGATGATTTATCAATTAATATTAAAAATAAGAAAAAACCCATCAAGGCTATGCATCCTCAATGGGTATTTTTATTTTCACTTAAAGAAAAAAATTCTAAAAGTTTAAATAATATTAATAATACTTTATTAAAAATAATGAATGTAAGTAATTCAACTTTAAATGTAGTTGATTTACTACATGCACATGATCTTAGAAAAAAGCATTACAGAACTATAAAGAAGAAACAGCAATCCCTTGTTTCTGCAAATCTTTCCTAATACGGGTTATATTCCAGCGAAAACTACTTCTTGAGCGAGTTTCTGGAAAAGCTGCATAATGTGGTCCAAGTTTTAATGTACCATCATCCCTATATTTAAATAAGGTATTCTTATCAATACCTAAGATTTCATAAGCACGACGAGTAATAACCCATCCTTCAGTTTTTGCCATAGGAAAAAATGCACATAAGCATAAGATATTTAATTCAACACATTTGTCAAGATACTTAATGATATTTTTATTTCTATAGTTTTGAAAAGTTATATGAAGTGAAATTAAAATGAATTAAAAGCAAGATTCCGTATGTTCAATTGCGAGCGTGAACCTTTAACCTTATTAGTTGAAATCACTCCTCGCTTAGCAAAAAAACGATATAAAGAATCTATTTATGAAGCTTGGAACCATCAATGTGGATATTGTTTAAAACCAGCAACTTCTTTGGATCATATTATTCCAAAATTTAGTTCAGGATCAAGTAAAAGAAATAATCTTTTACCAGCTTGTCGTAATTGTAATAAAAACAAAGGAAGTATAAAAATGGATCAATGGTATAAAAAACAATTATTTTTTACTTTAGAACAATACAATAAAATAAAGGAATGGATGAAAGAACCTATACAAATTGAAGATTTAACTATAGATAACAAACTAGTTGAAAAGTTAGAATATGCTTAATAGTGTATCTATTAAAATAGATTTATATAGTTTAAAAATACAATGGCAGTAAGAAGTAAGGACGGTAACGGAGATTTTTGGATTGTAGGTGATGATGGTATTCCTTTATCTAGAGAAGAAGTAATTGAAAACTATAAACTATTTGAAAACAGATATAGAAATCCAAAAGAAGGTTATAAAAATTGGAGAAATCAAGGCTTTGAAAATTATAAAAATACATTAACAGATGCTACTCCTACAGATTTCACAACATCAACATTAACAAGAGACAGTAATAGTAAAACATGGATAGGAGGTAATGAAAAAACAAATTACGATACTTTTGAAGAACCTACTCAATTCAAACAAAAACGTAGTTTTGTTAAATATGCTTTTTATGAAAAAAATGGAAAATGGTATCCATCTTATATAGGTGATATTGAATATAGAGATGATGATAATTTTGATTGGGAATATTATTACGATAAACATGATGATTTTAAAGAAATAGATCCAAATACAAATAAACCGAGATTAGCAAGAAATAAAAAAGCTGTAACTAAACATTGGTTAGATCATGGACAATATGAAAATAGAAGTTCAGAATTCCCTTGGGAAGAATATTATGATAGTCATGGTGATTTTAAACAAATAGATCCAAATACAAATAAACCGAGACTAGAAAGAACTAAAGAAGCTGCATATAACCATTGGCTTAAACATGGAAAAAATGAAGGAAGACAATTACCTGAAGGTAAAAAAAGCAGTGATCGAATAACAACTAGACCAATTAGAGAAAGTGAAATTCCTCAACATGGTTGGGGTAATTCAAGAGGAAATCAAAATATACATGATAAGAGAGATATAAATATGTATAACAAATTACATAATCCATATAACGATGGAGAAGGAAGTTTAGCTCATGGTAGTAGTCGTAAATATGTTGAAACAGGAGATAAGGCTCATGGAGACATAAAATCCTATGAAATAATAGGTGAAATTGAATTAGATTTATCAAATGATGTAACAAAAGGAAAAACAGGACATGATTTAAGTAAAGAAATATATAAAGAACTTATAAATAAAATAGAAAAATTAGGAAATACTGGAAACGGATCAGTTGCTACTTCTATTAGTGACAAATTAACAGAAGATAATATACCTGTAACTTTTAATTCATCAATAAATAATATATTAGAAAAAGCATTACCAAGAGGTAATAGTAGATATGTAAACTACAGTACCGATGCTGATAATTGGATAGAAAGAAATTCTTTTGGAATAACTACGACTAGTTGGGCAAATCCAGATAATACAACACGTGATGATAATAATGAAACTATAGGTACAGTAATGAGTGTTCCTATAAGAGATGATTTTATTTCAAATAAAGGAGATGATTATATTTTAGATATAGAAAATGAATTTAGACAAAAGGAACTAGATATTGTTAAACCAATAAATGAAAAATCATTTAAAGCAAATAAAATTAATGAAGAAAAAAATAAAATTTATGCAAATATAAAAAGTATAGCTGATAGAACGAATTCAAATGAATATTTATTGAGTAGAGATGGTGGTGCAACTAGGACAGGATGGAACACAGAAAGTAATAAAGATGCATTAATAAATGCAGGTATGACAGAAGATGAAGCAGATGCTTTTATGGATGATGCTATTGAAAAAAGTTGGGATCCTTTTTATAGAAATGAAAAATTAAATAAATGGGATGCAAATACAGCTGGTGCAAAATTACCTGATTATGTAGCAGGTGCTCCAGATAATCCATCTTTTGATCCTCTTAAATATCGAATGGAAATAATAGAAAACGAAGGTTATCCAGAGCAAGATCTTGACGGAAACTATATGGATACATCACATCCTTTAAACCAATGGCATGTAGCAGAAGATAAAGGTGATTTAGATATTATAGAAAAATATGGAACTAAAAAAAATGCAGAAGGTAAATATTTACCAGATAATTATTTTCATTGGCATTATACAACTGTAGGAAAAAATAAAGGATATAGAGGTTCTGCAGAAAGGGAAACAACAGAAGCTACTAATTATGAAGAAAGACTATCCGATGCAGAGTTAGCATTAATAAGAGATAAACAATTAGGTGTATCTATAGGAGATGAAACTTCTGCAAGCTTAAATGAAAGAATGTTAGGTATAGATAACGAAGGAAATGCTATATTCGATGAAGACGGTAATCAGATAGGTTCACAAGCTTTACGAGATGCATGGAATAATGCTAAAAATGAAGAACATGATGATTATGAAGAATGGCAAGCATATGCATCAGAGAATTTTTTAAATATAAACAATCCTAGTGATTTTATAGATTTATGGCGTTTAGTAAAAGCAGATGAAGAAATAGATATGAATCTTCCTGACATACAAGGAGGAATATCAGGAGTAAGTACTTTAGAACAAGCTATAAGTCAAACTGTAGGAGCACAAGGTGCAATAGAAATGACTAAGTTTGGAGGTTTAAGTGCAGATATTTTAAAGTCAACTACAAGACAATTAAGAAAACAAAAAGCAAGAGAAGAAGAGATGGCAATGTTTTCTAACATTGATGGTTTTAGTGAAATATATAATTTTAATGAATTATTTAAAAATGAATTAATGGCTGATTCAGGTGTAGGAGGAATATTAGCTTTAACAGGTGATAAAGATCAATTTGAAGAAAACCTGGAAGGTGAAATATCTAAATTAACAGGTATTAATAATAATGTAGAATATAACTGGCAAAAATGGTTTGATAGTGAATTTGAAAAAAGATATCAGTTAAATCCTGTTTTAGATAGTGAAGGCAATCCTTTAGAAGAACGTGTACAAGATATTGATAAAGATGGTAATTTACTTTATGAACAAATACCTGTGACAGATGAAGAAGGTAATCCAACTTATGACGATGATGGAAATGCAATTACTGTAGATGATCCAACTAAACCAATTTATAGAAAAGATAAAGATGGAAATTATATTAAACGTTTAGTATTTGATGATCCAACTACAGATGAAGATGAAAGTCGAATATATATTGATGCAAGAGATTATGACATATACGGTAACAGAAAAAAAGATGAAGAAGGTAATCCTCTTATGACCAGAATGGAATTAGATAAAGGTTATATTGATGAGTATATTAGAAATTATTTAACTCCTAGATTTAATCATTCAAAATCAATGAATGAATTTGTTGATTTAATTAATGTAAGAGATGCAGATATGAATCCATTTCAAACTGAAAATAAATATGCAACTGTTACACAACTTGCAAACGAGCTAGGAGAAAAACGTTTAAATGAGTTAAAACAAGAAGAAAGAAATTTTGATGCTGAATATTACTTAGATCCTACAAGTAAAATTAGTCGTGAGATTGGAGCAAAACAAAAAGAGATAATTGGAAACGATAGGCTTGATGCAGTTAATGATCCAAATCAATTATTAGATCCATCAGATCCGTATTCTTTAACTTGGGCACAAGCTAAATATAGATATGGAATTACTGATGATGATATTGCCGATGATCAGAAATGGGCAAAATTTCATTACGATGCAAAAGGAGTAAAATGGAAAGAAAGAAATAGTCCAATAATTGATGGAATTCAATATCAAGGTATATTATTTGATCCAGCATTAGATATTAGTAATCCAACAGAGATTGATAATTACATAGAAAGTAATATACAACCATTATTAGGAGAACAATATCAACTAGCTTTACAACATGGAGAATTTGGACGTTTTATTACACCTGAAGCTTTTGCAGACATGATGTTAAAAGAAGCAGAAGCTATGTCACCTGAAGAATGGAATAAACTTAAAAGAGCTTTAGAGTTAGATGAAGACGATGATTCAACAATAGATGAATTAAGAGATATGATCGAAGAAACTATACGTGGAAATGAAGGACATAAAATTCGAGCACAAATTCGGTATTTAAATGAAAAAAATAAAAAACCTACTCAGAAATTATTAGGTATTGATTATATTCAACGTGACAAAGATTACAAACCAACATCAGGTACAACAAATACTGAATTATATAATGTTTTTAAAAATGCAGGATTTCAAGGCGATGAAGATGCTTTTTATGATGAATTTATGCCAGATACAGATAGAGGTGAACAAGAATTTTTAACTAAAGCATTAAGAGGAAATTTAAAATTAAAAGAAATAAGTAATGATCCTTTAACTGCTTTTACTATGTTTGATGGATTTTTTGATAGAGAAGATACAGAAGATACAGAAGAAGATATACAAAAAGATATAGAAGAAAGAGAAAGATTATTTGGAGATGAAGCAAATTATGAAGCTAATGAAACTACATTTTTTAATGATTATGTTAAAAAGAAAAGTGAATTTAGTGATATTTCTAATTTCTTTACTTAAATAATACAAATAGTAATAAAAGTATGTATATTAATAGTAAGTAATATTATTTTCATGTCAGATTTAGCATCTGCTATAAAATTAATCTGTAAATATGAAGGTTTTAATGAAACAGCATATCCAGATATCAATACAGGAGGCGAACCATATACTATAGGATTTGGAACACAATATTACTCTGATGGTAGTCCTGTTAAAGCTAGACAAAAATGTACAAAACAAAAAGCATATGAATATTTATTTAATGAAATAAGTATTATTCAAGAACAAATTAAAGAATTAGATTTAAAAAATTTAAATAATTCTATTGAAGAAGCTTTAATATCTTTTATTCATTCTGTTGGATGGGAAGCTTTTTTATATAGCAATATTATAGATTGTTTGGAAAATGAAAATTATGCAGGAGCTTCTCAAGAAATATCAAAATGGATTTTTAATGAAAAATATGAAGTTATAGGTAATTTAATTGATAGAAGAAAAGAAGAAATAAATTTATTTTTAAATGAAATTGAAATAGATAGTGAGCCAATTAGTGATATTTTATTAACTGCTTTTCATAATTTTGAAGGAAATCCAAATCAATTAAGAGCTATTAGAAAACTTGAAAATCGTATTAATCCTTATGTATTAAGTGACTTTACTAATGAATTTAGGATAAATCCTAAAAAAGAAATTGACTATTCTGAATTCGATATTAGTTGGTCTCTTTAAACATTTCATTTAGAATAAAAAAAAGAAAAAATTACTAAATGGAAAATTCAGCAAAAGCAAAAGAATTCTCATTACCTTTAGAATTACAATTCTCTATGCGTAAAGCAGAGATTAATGCAAAAGAAATGACATGGGAAGAACTTTATGCAGCTTTGTTGAATTTGTATTATCAAAGATTAATGGAATGGCATGCAGTTAAAGAACTTGTAGCACAAGAAAATATTAAATTAGATTTTGATATACCTACAGATATAGAAATGAAAAATTTAATTGGACAAGATTTTATTGAAGAAGAAATCTTTTATGAAGATGATGAAGAAGATAATCCTTTTGAATCTGTTTAATTAAGATTCTAATAAACGATCTAAATACCATTTAGCTTTTTTCAAAGATTCTTTTTGACCTTTTTGTTTTTCACGCCAAATATACTTAACAATATTTCCTTTTAAATAACCTTTAAATTCTTCTTCAGATAATTGTGCTTTTATTGCATCAATACATTCTATTGAAGTAGAAGCATAATGAGCAGGACTATTAATTAAATCTTCTTTCTTTTCTATTAACCAAGGGACAGAACAAACTCCATCTTTACATCCATCATCAGGATCTAATTGCATTTTTAAACTTGTTTCATCTATTGGATCAAACCACGACGCATCATTGATGCCATTTCCATTTCTTTCGATGGTTTTCCCAATGCTATTAGAAGAGTATTTGGTTTCGCATTCGTCCCCGCATAATTGTCCGACTCCTCCATTGATGGAATATAACCCGTCACTCCTGGTCGTTTCATTCTCTTTGCTCCTTCCAGTGTTAGATTTTCTCGATCCATTCCCTGTTCGCATAAAGTTAAACCACGGTTATATTGATCATACAAAGGAATATCATTATTTTCATTATCTGGTTGACAACCAAAATCATCAGTACTTGTATAACGACAATCTAATTCATCTTTTAAAAAAGCATCTAAAAAAGATGTTTTAGAATTACTTCCAGCCATGATTATATAAAGTTTTGATTTAGTCCTTTTACAATATTATCATGGCAAGATTTTATAAAGAAACTTACGATCCTCAAAAGGATTCTGGTACTTCAGGTATTGAAGTTACAGATTTGAATCCAGAAAAAAATTATGATGTAGACCTAAGAAGAATTGATCCAGAAGTTAGAAAATCTATTGAGGATACAAATGAAAAACAAGTAAATAAAGGTAAATTCTTTCAAGCAGCAAAAACAGCTGGAGAATATATAAAAAGAAGATCTATAGCTGAACCTACATTAAGAGGTAGAACTCCTATTAGTAAAGCAGAAATAGCAGGTGTTGAATTACCAAGTTTAAGAGGAAGATTTTATGGTGATCCAGGAGCTGGTTCTACTGCATATGCAAGAAAACCTAAAGCAACCTTTGGAAATTTTAGTTAAACTTTTGAATATACAATTTCTTTTGGCTGGTCTTGATATTTACCTTTTCTATCTTTATAACTTATATTACAATCTTTACCTCGATAGAATAACAATTGAGTTATACCTTCATTTGCATAAATACGATTAAATAAACTTGTACAATTACTAATTTGTAAAGTTAAATATCCTTTCCATCCAGCTTCTGCAGGAGTTATATTACATAAAATACCTGTTCTTGCATAACTAGATTTGCCAACAGCTACAACAGTGACATCTTCTGGAAGTGATAGTTTTTCATGTGCAACACATAAACAATAACCATAAGGAGGTAAGATAAAATATTTTCCACGACTATCTTCTAATAATTTAATTTCTTTTAAAATATCAGGATTAAAATTTTTAGGATCACAATCACCTCTTTGATTTCCACCAAATACTAAACATTGTTTAGGAGACAAGCGAATATCATAGCCATAAGAACCTAGTCCATAACTTAAAATATTTCTACCATTTTCTTCTTTAACAACATGATCTACAAAAGGTTCTATTAATTCACCACCAGTTGATAGAGCTTTAATCTCCCAATCTGCAAGAATTGTCATAAATTTTTTATTCTATTTTTTTAGTATAAATATCTTAAGAAAGAATGCGACCTTTTTCTGAATATATTTGAATAAATTTTTCCACAGCATTTGTAGGATCTTTAATAGGAGGTAAATAAACGAGAAAAGAAGTACAAGTTTTATGATTACTAATTCCAGTACTTGTATTTTTTAATAACAAAGGAGCTGTTTTTAAAATACAAATAGGAAAATCAAAAATTTTTTGCTCATAACGAATCATATCAGGACAATTTGTAAAATATAAACCTTGTTCTATGTCTCTTGATAACCAAGAATTATATAATTTTCTAAACCAAACAGCATGAGAAGATACCAAAGTAGGAGAAGATGCTCTTGTCATTTTCCAACGATCATTTTTTTTATCCCAGAAATAAGCACCCCTGGGAGGAAAAAGATAAACTTTACCAAACCATTGTTGAGCATTTAATCCATCATCAGATGGAGTGAAAAAATTATTAGCTTCGACATATTTATTAGCTGTTTTAGAACTAGCTACATCTAAGTCAATACCTTCTAATAAAGCATGTGCAGCAGCAACTAAATCATAATTAGTAATTAATTCTAAATCTTCACGACGTTTTCTAATATCATGAATAGCCATTTAGATTATTTAGTTTCTTCTAAATTGTTATAGTCAATTTCAAAATATCTCATACCTTCTTTATCATTAATAACATAACCAGCCTTTTCATCTGGATCAATTTTTTGAGCTGCTTCTAAAATTCTTCTAAAAGATTCAGCTAAATCACCTTTATTTTGTTTTTCAGAATCTTCTTGTGCAGCATGTAATTCTTTTAATGTAAGAAAAAACATTGAACGTTCTTTATTTAAAGGTTGAAAAACCATAACTCCTGGTCCTTCTGTTTTCCAAAATTTTATATATTGAGAACCCATATCACCCAATATAAATTTTATGGTTGTATCTAACATTTTTACTTTGGTTTCATCCATTTCTGGACCAACTAAAGACATTAATAATTTTTCTCTTCTATTCATTTTTTTATTAATCCTTGTTTTAATAAAGATTCAGTTAGTTTAGGCAAAGGTTGATATAAGACAACCATCTTTCCAAGGATACCTCTTTTTTTAACTAATTTTCCATTTTCATCTCTAACTTTTTCAAATTCACCAGATCTTATTAAATATTCTGCTACACAACGAAGTCTTCTTTTTAAAGGCAATTCTGCTTGTGGAAATTTTCCACATATAGTATCTGGAACCATATCTTTAAAAGCAATTCGTAAACGATTTGCTAATGTCATATTTGAATTTATATCTTCTTTTTCGTAATTTTTTACATTTTCTAAATAACGTCTTAAACAACCATCATCAAAAGATCCATTAGGAGGTAAAAAATATTTTACTTGTTTAACTAAAGAAAAAGGAAGTAATTCCTTATGATTTTTAATATTAATTATATTAATATCAATATTTTTAAAACGATAAGCCATTATTCTAATTTTCCTACAGTAGTAGATTTATACATTGGAGCCGATTTTTTTCTATAATCATTGTTTTCCATTTTTCTATTCTTGGCAAAAGAATGAATTAATTTATTCCATGGAATACGAATAATTGCTTTTCTAGAAGGATTAGGAGAAGCATTAACATAATGAATACCTTCAACCCAACCTTTATCAATAGATTTTCGACCTAATGCCATCCAGTTACGAATAGTTTGATCTGAAACATTTAATCTTTTTGCACATTCTTCAGTAGAAATATATTCATCTGAAAATGCTTGAGGATCTAAAACATCAGTTTCACCTTTAGTATAACGACTGTGCCAAATGGAAGATAAAATATTTTTTATACCCTTTAATTCATATGCAATATCTTCTAAACCTCTACGAATTCCATTCCGCATAATTACCATTCCTTTTTTTAAATGCTAATGTACTTATGAATGTTTTGCTTAAATGAATTCACAATTTCCTCCAAATCCAGAAACAAATCAATTAAATGTTGATCCTCAAAATGTTAATTTACAAAACCCTGTTCCGAATCAACAACAAGTTCCTTTTCCAAATATAGAAGAAATGAAAGCAATTGCAAGAGAAAATGCAATTAGAGAAGTAATAGAAGAAAAACAACAACAACAATTATTACAAAATCAACAACAAGAAATTGTTTATGTAAAAAGAAATTTAACAATAGCTGAAATAATTGTTATGTTTGCTATTACTACAGGTATTGTTTTAGGTGTGCAAGGAATATGGAAATTTAGCCATGATTTTCTACCTAGAATAGAAATTAAAATAAATCAATAGTTATAAGATAAACCATTTATAATTAAAAGAAGAAGTTTAATAAATAACTAGTGGCAAATCGAAGAATTAGTGAATTACAAGAACAAGCTGGTTTAAATCTAGCTGATGAAGATCTTTTAACTATAGTGCGTACAGCAGAAGTTGATCCTGCTATTAAAAATAAAAAATTAACTATTTCAGGAACAAAAGCGTATTTAAATATTTATTATTTACCAAATACTGGTGGAACAATAAGTGGTAGTGTAATTATTCAAGATAATTTAACAGTTTCAGGTACTACTACAACTTCAGGTTTAGCTGTAACAAGAGAAGCAAATATAAGTGGTTTAATTGTTAAACAAAATATTACAGCAACAGGAACGATCAGTGGTACTAATATCACTGGAGGATTAATACAAGGAACAACATCACAAGCTGTTACTTTTACTGGAACAACTGTTAATTCTGTAACAGGTACTTTTTCAACTAGTTTAAGTGGAGCAACAGTTACAGGAGATACAGGAAACTTTACTGCTATTACAGTTGAAGATTTAACAGTTACAGATGATTTAATTATTGCAGATAATTTAACTGTTACAGGAACAATAAGTGGAACAACTGTAACGGGTACTTCTGCATTATTTACAAATGCAACTGCAACTAATATCACAGGTACAACTATTACAGGTACTTCTTTATTGGTTACAAATGCAACAGCAACTAATATAACTGGAACAACAATTACAGGAACAACAGGAAAATATACAAATATTACAGGAGTAAATGTTGTAGGTACCACTTTAGTTAGTGGAGCTACAGTTTCTGGTAATTCTATTTTAGGAACAAATTTAACAGCTACAAATATTACAGGTACTACAGTTACAGGAACTTCAGCTTTATTTACTAATTCAACTGCAACTAATATTACAGGTACTACATTCACTGGTACGACAGCTAATTTTACAAATTTAAATGCAACTAAAATAACAGGAAGTACTGAAATTTCAGGTGGAACTATAAAAATGAGTGGTGAAACAGTAGCAACTCAGAAGTATGCAGATGATGGCTCAATTACTTTTGCAATTGCTCTAGGTTAATCAATCTTAGAATCATATAAATATGTAGAGGTCTTACTAATAAATGGCTCGTTTTATTTCGGTTGCTAGAAGCAATATTTCAAATAATTCTGCTTCACCAACAGCAATCATCACAGGAGCTACAAATTCAAGTGGAGTACCTAGCTCTACTTATGGAGTGGTTTTAAGTATTTTAGCTTCTAATAAGAATGCTAATTCTCAAAATGTAACTGTTCAATTAATCAAAGGAGGAAGTACTACTACTTCTTTAATTACTTCTGGTCAAATTCCAAGTAAATCTTCTTTAGAATTTATGGAAGGTAATAAATTAGTAATTGAACCAGGAGATTGGATAAAAGCTTATTCAACAACTGCTAGTGCAATAGATATTGTCGTTTCTTACATGTTAAACAACCAAGATAACAGTATTTAATTATGGCTTACATTGGACCTTCGCCTAGACTTCCTGAATCTGTTAATACTACAGATATAGAAGATAGTGCAGTAACAGCAATTAAATTAGGAGCAAATAATCAACCAGGAAGTAGTGGACAACTTTTAAGCACAGATGGTTCAGGTGGTTTATCTTGGGCAGCTGATGCAGGAATGGTATATCCAGGTGCAGGAATTCCTTTAAGTACAGGTTCAGCATGGGGAACAAGTTTTACTGCTCCTTCTAGTGCTTTAGTAGGTTTAACAGATACACAGACTTTAACTAATAAAACATTAACAGCTCCCATTATTAATAGTTTAAGTAGTTTATCTGTAGTTAATAATGTTGTAGTAGGTGGAGATTTAACAGTTAATGGAACTACAACAACAATAGATTCTCAAACACTTTCAGTAAAAGATAAAAATATAGAAATGGGAGTCGTATCTTCTCCCAGTGATGCAACAGCAGATGGTGGTGGTTTAACTTTAAAAGGTGCTACAGATAAAACATTTAATTGGGTTGATTCAACAGATGCATGGACTTCTTCTGAACATATAAAACTTGCTAGTGGTAAAACATTTATTGGAGATGGATCAACTTTAACTGCATTAAACGCAAGTAATATTTCATCTGGAACAATTGCAGCGGCTAGAGTTCCTACATTAAATCAAAATACCACAGGAACTTCAGGTGGTTTTACAGCAGGATCAGCATCTAACTTAAACGCTGGAACTATACCTGATGCTCGTTTTCCAGCAACATTACCTGCAGCAAGTGGAGCTAATTTAACTGCATTAAATGCCTCTAACTTAGGATCAGGAACAGTTAATGTTGCCAGATTAGGTTCGGGAGCAACTAGCTCTAAATTTTTAAGAGGAGATAATACATGGCAAACTATTACTGGAACAACGATTAACAATAATTCAGATAATCGTTTAATTACAGGATCATCTACGGCGAATACTCTTGAAGGAGAATCTAATCTTACTTTTGATGGAACTAATTTAAGTATTGCTGGAAATGGAAAAATAAATTTAGATCCTGGCGGTGGTTCATCTCCTGATTTTGTAATTTCTAATGCTGTAACTGGATATGCAACTCTTGAAACTAATAATAGTACACCAATAAAAATAGACTGTAGTACTTTAAGATTTGAGATATTAGGAAATCATAAATTTACGCTAGATGCAAGTAAATTCTATTTTTATGAATCTATTGATTGTAACAACACAGTTACTGCAAGTTATTTTAGTGGTAATGGTGCTTCTTTAACTACATTAAACGCTTCTAATATAAGTTCAGGAACAGTAGCAACAGGAAGATTAGGTACTGGCTCTGCCGGAAGTGGAACTTTCCTTCGGGGAGACAGTAGTTGGGCTGCTGTAACTATTTCTTCTACAAATGGTAATACATTAGGTGGTACTGATGCAGGATCAACTGTAAGTGCTAGTGCTACTGATAATACTTTTTTTGGTTATCAATCAGGTAAAGTTACTAATACAGGAGATGAAAATACAGCTATTGGACATAATTCTTTACTTGATAATACTTCTGGTTCTCGTAATGTTGCAATAGGAAAAGAAGCTGGTTTTGAAAATACTACTGGAACTCAAAATACTTTTGTAGGATTTGGAGCTGGATATGAAAACACTTCTGGAAGTTACAATACCGCATTAGGTAGTTTTTCTCTTGCTCTATCAGCAAGTGCCCTTTCTAGTGGTTACAATACTTGTTTAGGATATTATGCAGGAGCTGTAATTACAAGTGAAAAAAATACTTGTGTTGGAGCTGAAAGTGGAAAAGCAATAACAAATGCTTTTGGAAATGTTCATATAGGTTATCAAGCAGGAATGGCAGTAACGACAGGTAATAATAATATTTGTATTGGTCATCGAGCTGGAGAATATGGAGTTCAACTAACAACAGGTTATAAAAATATAATTATTGGTCCTTATGCTAGTGCTAGTTCAGCAACAGTAGATAATGAAGTAACTATAGGACAAGACTCAATAACTAAATTCCGTATTCCAGGAATCAATTTCGTACTTAAAGATAATGGAGGAACGCCTAGTTCTGGTCAAGTATTAACAGCCGATGGAAGTGGTGAAGGTTATTGGGCTAATGCATCTAGTGGTGGTACTA
>PAZU01000016.1 GCA_002715725.1 Methanobacteriota archaeon
GTTCAGGTACTGCTGTAGTTTTTCAAGGTGGTAATCCTACTGAAGGTGTTGCACTAGTATATGAACCAAATTGTAATAGGTTTGTAGTTTTTTATAACCAATATAGTGCAGGTTCAAAGCGTTGTAAAGTATTTCAAGTGAGTGGTACTCAAGTAACAATGGCTGATCATCAAAGTAATGAGTTTGATGGTAATGCAGGTTCTACAGGTCTAAATCATAGTCAAGCTGTTTATGACTCTATTCGTAAATGCATTGTTTATACTTATGTATCAGCTAATACGGCTAGAGGAGCAGTTGTTGAAGTAATACGAAAAACTTCTAGTTCTGATGATACATGGGGGTCAGTAGTTATCGATTCAAGTAGTAGTACTGCAACTAATAATTGGGCAAATAGTCTAGTAACTCTTCATGCATCGTGTTTTGATAAATCTACAGGAAAAGTTGTGGTGATATACCCGTGGGGTGGATCAGGTTCAGGAGGAGGACTAAACTATCAAATGATGTATAAAGAAGGTGTTGTTACTAATCTTGATGCTACATCAGATCAAGAATCTATACAGATGACATGGGATGATGATGGGAATACACATTCAGGAGTTGTGTATAATTATCAAAACAATCTTACTCCTGATCTTACTTATGATGAAGAAAATAAATGTGTAGTTATGATATATGGTGGTAGTTTTCAACAAAATGCAACTAATCATCCTGTTAATGTTAAAGCGTACATTTTTGCTTCTACACANACAAATCTNACNTCAGGTAATTATNTAGGNATTGCTAAGAACTCTGCATCTAATGGGCAAAATGTTACAGTTAGCACACAAGGTTCGATTGNTACAAATTTGTCAGGACTTACANCAGGTAAAGAACANTANATACAAAATAATGGAACACTAAGTACAACTGTCGCTGATCCTAGTGTTATAGCAGGTACAGCCTTATCTGCAACATCATTACTAGTAAAAGGATAATCAATGAGAGTTATAGGTAAAACAGAAGAAGTAGGAAAACATACAGCAACTGTTTCAGGTACATTGCCTGATGGTAAAGGTGTTATGTTAACTAGAGATGGGCAATTAGTACAAGTTAAAAATACTATTGCTGATGAAGGTGGTACAGCAGCAGAATTTAATAGCACTCAAGTAGACCCTACTCAAAATATTCAATGTTGTGTTGCAAATGGGCATGTTGTTATTGTCTATAGAGATAATGAAAGTAGTTCTAATTATTATGCTAAAGTTATTGTTGGAAGTATTAATACAGACAATAATACTATTTCATTTGGTGCTGAAGCTATTTTATATCAAGGTATTTCAACAGGATATTATGGTATAGATTACGATAGTAATTCAGACAGAGTGCTTTTTGGTTACACAGATGCTAGTGCTACTCAACATCTTTATTTAAGAGTAGGTGAGATTAATTATACAAATAAAAGTGTTACTTTTGGTACAGCGTTACAAGTAACTTTTGTTACATCATTTAATACAGATATTACATTTTGTCCTAATATAAATAAATTTGTAGTTTTATATAGACAGAGTAGTACAACTAGAGCAGTACCTGCAACTGTTGATCCTAGTNATAATAGTGTAAGTATAGGNACTNCTCTTGCGTGGGATGGTTCAAATGGACACAATGATCTAAGAGGAACATTTGACTCTAATAGAAATATGGTTGTTGCTGTGTATTCTGATCAAGGGGATAGTGGGCATGGGAAAGTACAAGCATTTCAAATAAGTGTAGGTAGCCCTGATACAGTTTCAGCAGTGGGAAATACTGTAGAGTTTCACAATGCAGGTATACAGAATGCTGATATTATGTTTGATCCATCTACTAATTGTTGCCTTATTACGTACACTCAAAGTGCTAATAACTATGGATATGCTACAGTTTGTCATTTAGATGCAAATGGTACACCTGTTTTTTCAGAAACTACAAGTAATGTTATTAGAAGGTATATATTTAGAAGTTTTGGTGGTAGTTACAACTATATAGCTTTAAATACTTCTACAAATATTTTTATGGTTTGCCATTCTAATAGTAGTAATAACAATGGACTGAGAACTCAAATGTCTATTTTAGCACCAGATGTAGCTAATATGAATCAGACAGGTTTAGTAACTTATATAAATGGTGGTTCAGGATCAAGTGTAGATACATTTGCAAGCGTTGCAGCATATCAAAATGTATGCTATGAACCTACAACAGACAGAGTAGTTTTTAGTTACGCTGATAATACTACCCCTAATAAAGGAAGAAGTATAGTTTATTCTATGGGCGAACAAAAAATATTACATGAATCTCTTGTTTTTCAGGGTGATGCAGGCCCGTCTTTTCCACCAAAAGTTTGTTGGGTAGGTTCAAATAAAATTTTAGTAGCTTGGTATAATGCAAATGATAATAAAATAAAATGTAGAGTTGGTACAGTTACTGACACAGGTGTTACATATGGCAATACAGTTGATATTCATTCAGGTCAAACTCCTACTTCAACAACACGATTTTTAGATATGATCTACGATAGTGGCAATGGTAAGATTGTTATTTTTTATAGTCATGCAACGAATGGCTATTTGATGGCAATAATAGGTACAATAAGTGGAACAAGTACAACTTGGACAGGTAATGTGATTGTTGTATCTGAAGACATTTCTAATTTGGGTTGTGCTTACTATGATTCAACAAATTCAAAAGTAGGTTATTTTTATAAATCTGCTAATGGTACACTTCAAGTACAACAAGGAACAATAGATCCTACAACTCTTGATGGTGGAAACACAGCTTGGTTATACAATAATTTTGGTTTAGCATATCAAGTAGATGATAAAACTAATAGTGAATATCAAAGTGTTTGTTATAATAAAACAGAAGATACTATACTTTTTAGTTGGGTTGAGTATGCAGGTGCAAATGACAGAATGGCTAAATTAAGAATAGGTAGAAGCTATAGCTATGGCAATAATGCACAATCTAAGAATGGCGTAAGATTAAAAAATGAACACCAAAATGGTAGAATAAATTGGGATACACCTGATATGAGAGATACTAGATGTATGCATGTTCCCTCTAAAAATATAGTCATTTTGGGCTACAGAGATCAAGCAGATAGTAACTACTTTAACTACNCAACAGGACAAATGCAAGGTCTAGGATGGAATGATGAATCAGTAGGTTCATCAGGAACTATATATTCAGGTAGTGTTGATCCTTATAAAATGNAAATGGTGTGGGATGAATCTTTTGATAAAGGTTTATTTATATATGGACAAGCAGGTTCAACTTATATCTTGCCTTTTACAATGACTACTACAGGATCTATTACTATTGAACCGAATAAGTATGCAATACCTTTTGCTGATTCGTCACATGCTTATGGTGCTTACAATTGGCAAATAGCATCACTATCTTGTGCATATATACCCACAATTGAACGAACAGTTATTGTGGCTAGATTAGACTCAATGGATAACAATAGTGCTAATGATAGAGTACATACTTATGTATATAAAGGTGAGGGATCAAATCTACAAAATTTAAACAGTACATTTATAGGCATCTCATCTGGTAATAAAGTAGATATTAAAGGAAGTATTAATACAAGTGCTAAATCGCAATATGGAAATGCATTTACAGCAGGTAATAGATACTACATTACAACTGAAGGTGAGCTTACAGATTCTCAAGCTACTACTAGTGTATTTGCAGGTACAGCTTTATCTTCTACAGAATTATTGGTCAAAGGCTAATGTTCGATCCTATTACAATCGGTGCTTGTTTAACCACAGCAAGTACGGCATTCGCCGGTTTAAAGAAAGCTTTTCAAGCAGGTCGTGATATAGAATCTATGACAGGCGATTTATCAAGATGGATGAGTGCTGTGTCAGATATAGAACAAAAAGAAAAGTCAGCTAAGAATCCACCTATCTTTCGCAAGGTATTTGGATCAGTAGAACAAGAAGCCTTAGAAGCCTTTGCAGCTAAGAAGAAACTAGAAGAACAAAGATATGAGCTTAAAACTTTCATTCAATTCTCGCATGGACACAAAGCTTGGGATGAATTGATTGCAATGGAAGGTAAGATCAGAAAAGCTAGACAAGAGCAACTGTATCGTCAACAAGAGATAAAAGAACGCATTATAGAGGGCATTTTTATATTTTTATTAGTATGTACAATTATCGGTTTTGGTTGGCTTATATGGTATTTAAAATCAATACAGGAGTAACGAATGGAAATTAGTATGTGGATGTTTTGGAACATTATTTTAACTTTAGTAATAGCTCCTGCTGTGTGGGCATTTAGAGGACTCATACANGAAGTCAAACGAATCGATATACTATTGAATAAGACAAGAGAAGAATACGTAACACGTAAGGAAATGCGTGATGATCTTGGTCAAGTGATGGATGCATTACATAGACTAGAAGATAAATTAGATAAAGTATTAAGTAAGGATTAATAGACATGACAAAGTTTGTAGGATTTACGAATGATCAAATGTTCAAGTTAGCTCAAATGAAAGGCTACACAGGAAAGAACAATATTAATGATATAAATAAATTTATCATGGGCAATGATAAAGCTAAAAGTTATGTCATGGATATGTTCAATCAAGCTACAACATTAGTAGGTAGACAGAAACGAGGATTTGCACCAGGTGGTATGCCATTATCTGAAATGAATAAGTATATTAGTGGAACTACAGGTGACTATAAAGACTTAGATACATTTGACAGTTACTATGTTTCTCCTAATGCTGGTTTTACAATAGAAGATTGGAAAGAACAAGCTAGGAAAGAAGGATTTGGTGCTAACACACAAAAGTCAGCAGATCAAAATAAACTAGCAGGCTCAACAGTTCCCGGTGCTACTACTTACACTCCTGATCCTCCAGATTTATCTCCATTAAATACAACAACATCAGAAGATGTAGCTAATGCTTCAGGTACTACAGATCCTAATGCAGATCCCAATACTACTACTCCAACTACCACTACCTCTCCTAGAAACTTTGCAAAATTAACAACAAAAACACCTGTAAGTACAATTTCTGTAAGTCCTGGTGATCCAACTTTGATTGATAGTACAAAGGGGCAAGTAACAGGAGATATTACTAAGCCTGGTTTAGGAACGATGGATGCAGTAAAAACAGCTACTGACACAACAGCAGGTGTTAGTGCTAATCAAATTGGAGATTCTGATATTGCTAAAACGGCAGATGACATAGATACTAAGTTGTCAGGGGTTGCAGGTGCTGTAGGAACGATAGACGAAGATAATAAAGTTACTGCCCAAACAATGACAAAAGATGATCTAGGTCAGTTAGATCCTGAATATGACGCTGCTCAGATTGAATCAGCACAAACTGTAAAGAGTCCAACTAAGAGAACATTGCAAGATGGTGAAACAGTTCAGTCTGCCTATGATAAAGATAAAGCAGATGAAGTCATAAAAGAAACAGAGAAATCATTTGCAACAGCAGATCCTAGCACAAAAGCATTAGTACAAGGACAACTAGACGACTTAATGGCTGATTTTGAAGGTGGAGCAACTCCTGTGTGGGCGGCAGGTGCTATGCGTACTGCGTTAGCCGCTCTTAATGCAAGAGGATTGAATGCATCATCATTAGCAGGTCAAGCCATTGTACAAGCGGCAATGGAGTCAGCAATACCAATTGCTAGTGCAGATGCTAAAACTGTTGCAGAATTTGAAATGCAAAATTTAAATAACAGACAGCAGTCTACAATATTAGCTGCTAAACAAAGAGCAGATTTTTTAAAGGTTGATTTTGATCAAGAGTTTCAAGCAAGAGTAAAGAATGCATCAACTATATCTGAAATAGCTAGACAAAACTATGATGCTGATGTGCAAATAGCATTAGAGAATGCCCGCATGGCTCAAAGTGTAGACATAGCTAACTTGAATGCGGAAAATGCCAAGATTCTTTCTGACGCAGCAGCTCTAACTAAAATGGATATAGCCAACTTGACTAACAAACAGCAGGCTCAAGTTGCTAATGCTAAAGCCTTTTTAGACATGGACATTGCTAATTTAAATAACAAACAACAAGCTAACATGTTAAAAGCACAAGCTAAAGTAGATGCATTGTTCAAAGATCAAGCCGCTGAAAATGCTGCAGCTCAAATAAACGTGCAAGAAAAGAATAAAGTTGATATTGCAATAGAGAACATTCAAGCAACGCAGGCTAGATTTAATGCAGAACAACAGAATGCTATGGCTACTGTAGAGTTTCAAGAAGAAACAGCTTTAAATAAATTCTTTGCGTCTTTGAAAGAGAACCGGGCACAGTTTAATGCAACAAATGCTCTCGCTGTATCAACTGCAAATGCGGCTTGGTATCAGAGTGTAACAACAGCTAATAATGCAGCTCAAAATCAAGCTAATATGAACGATGCGAATAACTCAACAGCTATGACTAAAATGCAATTAGAACAGGATTATCAATCAGCTAGAGATTTAATGAATTGGGTATTCACAGCAGATCAGAATGACCAACAAAGAGCAGCTTCTATATTAATAGCACAAATGGATGCTGATGCAAAGGCTTCAGAAGGAACAGGTAGTTTGTTTCAAACTGTTATTGGTGCAATAGCTCAAGGGATAGGCACGTAATGAGAAAAATAAAAAGTTTAAAGGATGAAATTCCTTATGCAAAATTATACAATCAATTAAAAAAATTCCAAAAAACCAAAAGAGGATATGCTCAAGGTGGTTTTGTAATGGGAGGATTAAGCATGGATGATGGTACACCTGTTACAGGTTTTTCACCACAGTTCTATGAATCAGAATTAGCACAGACTGTGGCAGATGATGCAAATAGTTTGCTAAAAGGACAATTGGATAAGGCTAAATTAAGTTTAAAGACACCTTATGATACAAAAGAGAATGCAACATCAATGGATACATTAGGTGAATTATTTGGTGTTTTTAATGAAGAATCCGAAAAGGCAACACCTATACCTAATTCATATGAACCTAACTTACGTGATGATGAATTAAGTTTTGGGGAGATGTTTGAAGGCAAAGAAGAGTTGTCTCAAATGTTTTCAGGAAAGAAACAAGGATGGCTAGAGTTATCATCTAATTTTATAAAAGATAAAGAGAAATTTAGAAGTGTTGCATACGCTGATAAAACCAAGAGAAATGGTAAATTAGTTACTGTTGGATATGTAGCAGGGTTTGGAAGTAACACTACTACTAAGAAAGATGGTACTGTTATTAAAATAAAAAAAGGAATGAAAGTCACTACTGAAGAAGCACTAAGAGATTTAAATAGAAGAATAACTAAAGAGTTTGTTCCTATAATTAAAAAGACAATAGGAAAAGATACATGGGAAAATTTAAACGATAGACAGAAGTCTGCTATTGTAAGTATTACTTATAATTATGGAAGAGTTCCCAAAAGAATTAGAGAAGCTATTAAATCAGGAGATGCTAAAGTCGGAGCAGATGCTATACGAAAGTTAGCAACAGACAATGATGGCATCAATAAAAATAGAAGATTAGAGGAAGCAAGCATGTTTGAAGGAGCAGTTTCATCTTTAATGTCGAGGAGTAAATAATGGCAGATTTTTTTGATAGACCATCGCCAGGTGAGTCGTTAGTTGTAGAACCCAAAAGTAGACCCTACGAAAGACCTGCTGAAATGAGTAAGTTAAGTGAGGTCATAGATTTTTATATTAGTAGAATAACAAGTGATGAAGTTATAGACAATACCATTGAAATGCTAGATATGGGTGTGCCTATAGAAGTGCTTGTAGAATCTATGACAACATTTTTTGTAATGCAAGGTAAACATAGTATGGATAATAAAATGTTAATAAGTCCTGTACTACATGAGTATGTAAGAATGTTAGGTAAACAAGCAGGTGTACAAGTAGTGGATGGATTAAATCCTGATAGTCAACCACAAGAAGATGCAACACACTTAGCTGAAAAGGTTCGTATGGAAATTGAAAAGGTTGCAGAAACTGAAGAAGACGATGAAGGTGTAGATTTAATGAGGCAAACTGCTGATATGTTAGATGATGATTTAGAACAAGCAGAACCACCTTTAGAAGAGATGCCTATAGAAGAAGAGCCTATGCCACAAGAGATGCCCACACCAGAACAAATGCCAAACCCTGAAATGGGTATTATGTCTAGGAGATAAATATGTTACCAGAAGATACACCAAATCCACCTGAAGGTTTTGAATGGAAAGATAATTACTTAGCCAAAAAGAAGAAAAAGTCTTTTATGGAAAAGGGAGCCGATAGTCTAAGAAACATGACTAAGAATATGAAAACAGGAGATTGGATCTTCTTGTTAGGCACGTTAGGTTTAGCAGCAGCCAACCCAAAAGGACGAGGTGGGCAAGCTAAAGTTATACAACATAATCTAGATAAGTCTAGAGAGTTAGGTGTAGCTACAGCAAAATCTGCCCTAAGTAGAGTTAGAAATTATGTAATACCAAAACTACAAAAGACTGAAACTGATGTTATAGCAATGCGAGAGTTTATAACTAAAGATCTTAAAGGTGTTGATCCTAGAATTATTCAGAATATAATAAAAGCGGGCCCTGTTGCATTTGAGAGATTCAGAAAAGAAATTGAAGAGCTACAGAAGTATCATATAAAAAATGGTGCTACGTTAAAACCACATACTATTAATAATCTGTTTAATGATGTAGCTAGTTTAGAATCAGCAGATGGAGTTGATCTCAACAAATTACTAGATCAAAAGTACAGAGGTCATATGGAACTTCTCAATAGTAGTAAGTCACCTAGCGAGTACGATGCAGGTGTATTTGGTGCTATGTATGGTGATCCTAACTCAGCACTCAAAGATTCAGCTAGATATCTAAAGATGGCAGGCAATATACCTGTAGGTAACAGATCTTTTGATTACAGTCAACTTGATACACTTGATCCATCACAGATAGGATTTGACATGGCTAGTGCAGATATTATGGCAGACTATGATGTAACAAAAGGTATGACTGATCCTACTGATGCTAAAATTGACAAACAAGTTAGTCAACAGATTGTAAGAGTTTTATCTGTTATGGGTGATAATGAGACAATAAAAACTACTTATAATAATATCTTAGATGAGGGAATGTTTCCTGATGATTGGGATGGTAATGTAAATAATATTAAAAATTTTGATGTTTCTAATGACATTAAAGATAAAATGATTGCTATGTCTGAAGCAGGTGAAAAGGTTTTCACACTATTGTGGAAACAATCTGCTGATAAAAAACAGTTACAGAGAAATATGTCAAGCATGGTTGATAGTTATGCACAAACTTCATCTGATAATAAGAGTGTTTTCAGAGCTACTGACTTTTTAAATATAGCAAACATTAACAAGGATACTGTGTTCGTGGATAAAGCAACATTAGTAACATTTATTAAAGTTATGGATAAGGATTCCATCTTACTTCCACAAACAATGTTAAAGTATAGAAGTAAGTTAGATCCTAAAAAGATACTAGAGGTATCAGTTATTGATGCGATAGAGGACAGGTATCCAAATGAGTAATGGTTTAATTTTAAATGATGATGACTATTATGGTAGTACACCAGGATATAACTTACCATCTGTAGATGAAGTTAAAGAAAATGTAACACCAGACAATACAAGCATAGTTCCTATACCTAAACAGGGTTTTACAGACTATGGTGATCAAATGTCTTCCTCTCTTGAGCCTTTTATGTCAACTGTAGATCCTCAGTTTATCAAGAAGACTGAAAAGATAACTGAAGATGAAATGATTAACAATCCTAGTATCAATACTGCATTAAGAAATTATCTTGCTGTGTCAGGAGCAGGAACATTAGCAGATAACTTTACTAATGAAGAAGTGTGGAATCATTTTCAAACTAGAATGCGAAATGTAGATAGTAGTGATGTAGGCATATTAAATGAGGGTTTAGCTGTAGCTAGGGCAAAACAAGAAGAGTATCCAATCTATAAAAATGCGTATGATATCTATGATAAATATCCAGGTATTTTTAGTAGATGGAAAGAGGAAGGATGGAGTAGCAAATGGGATGCTATATCAGGCTTGATGGAACACTTAGCAAACACAGCTAATCCATTTGAGAGTCCAACAAACTATGTACCAGGAATTGTTTTACCTAAATTGTTAGGAAGATGGGCAGTTAAAAAACAAATAAAAGATGCAGCATTTGGAACAGCATTAGAACAAGGTGTAAAGCAATATACTAAGGGTCAAATATTAAAAAATATAGGTGCTGTAACAATAGCTGATATGGCACTAGCTTATGGCTTAGATAAGTACTACCAAGAAACAATGATAAAGGTGGGCAAGCAAGATGAATATAATCAGATGCAAGGCTTCTTATCTTTGTTTGAGGGCATGATTGGTGGAGGAATAGAGTTAGCTCTATCAGGACAGCCTTTAACTAAGAAAAAGTTTTTTAACTTTGAAGGATTTTACACTAAAAAAGTTAAGACAGATAAACAAAAAGAAGCAATTGTAAAGAAGATCGGACTGAAAGCTGATGCTCTTACTAAGTTTTGGGAAGAGTCTACACAAAAAGGAGAAAAACTATTAGGAGAAGATGAGGTATTTGCTAGTAGGGATTTTATGGATTTCTTCTTATTTGGCAATGATGACCTAAAAGTAAAAGGCATGGTTCAACATATGGTTGAAGAACTAGATTTAAGATACTTTGTTGATCTAAGAAATCAAAAAGGGTCTGGTCAATTTGTGGCAGCATTTTCTAAGCTTTTAAAAGAAACACTTTCTCCTCAACAGAAAGGTGCTTACACTAAAGCTATGAGAAGAGTTAAAGACAGATTAAATGAAGAAGGTACATTAGAAAGTGAGATGCTATTTAGTACTGTTGATTTAGATCAACCTGATGCTTTTGATAAGTTTATAGATTCTATGAATTATAAGTTTAGTGATGCTGGTAAAACTTTACAAATTGGTAAAAGAATATCAACAAGTATATTGTCTGATTTAGATATTGAGAAAAATATATTAGCTGAAAAGTTAGGTGAAGAAAAACTATTAAAGAATTTAAAAAAGAGACCTTTTAGTTATTTTCAACAAGGATGGAAAAGAGGATTGGTTTCTACATGGTCAACGACAGCTTTAAACATGGGTGGTTGGACAGCCACTACAGGATTAAATGTAGCTACAGATACTGCACTCATGTTAAACAACTTATGGGCAATGCCTTTAAATGTAATAGGTGAATCTTTAGATGCTCTAACAGGTAATAAAAGTTGGGCGACAGTCATTAGTAGTAAAGCTATGACCACAGCTAGAAACACAAGAAAGAATTTAGGATTTAGACTAGCTACATTACTAGAGCCAAATGCTACAAGAGAAGCTTTTGATAAAATGATGTTAATATCTCCTGAAAGTGCCAAGTCTTTGCAACAGGTTATTGTAGGAGGTGTGGATGTAAGAGATGTTAATGAATTAGCAAAGAAGTTTGGATACGCAGAAAAAGTTACTAGCACTAAATACTTAAACGCTGAAGAACAATTTAAAGATGCTATATCAGGAGATGGCAAAAAAATAAAAACAAAAAGTATACAAGGTGTACCCCCGTGGTGGATGAGTACTAATGAAGCCTATCTAAAATTTGTACAAAAAATGGGTTTCGTAACAGCTATTGATACTTTTACTAAATCACAATCTTATTTAGGTCATATAGATAGATTATTAAGAGAAAAATATAATAAGGGATTTAGAGAGTTTATGGCACAGGACGAAGAGACTTTAAAAACAGCGTTAACGTCCACTGACTTCTTTAATATTCAAGCAGGTGCAACAGAATCTACACTTAAAGATATATTTAGTAAATCATATCATTCAGGAAAAGGCGTAAAATTTAGAGATGCGTATGGCTTTGTCATTGATAGAAGACTCCCTGATCCTTTAGGTTGGATGGCATCTAGATTAGAAGAAGTAGGTGATGTTCCCTTAATAGGTACACTAATGCCATTTGGAAAGTTTTTTAATAATAGCGTAGCCTTTACATATAACTCACTTGGTGGTGGTAATATTAATATGATGGCTGAACTTTACAGAGCAGGCATGAGAGGTAAATCAATATCCTCAGAAAAAGTTAGAGATTTTATTAAGAGTAATATCACAGGTGGTGGACTACTTACTACAGGGTATATAGCTAATCAAATGGTTAGTGATTTTACAGGCACAGAACTAGAGGATGCAAGTTTTCTAGAAACGATGATGTCAGGTTCTATAAAGTACACCTTAATAGGTGCTTGTGCAGAAAGAGATATGGAAAAGCAACGACTAGGCATGTCATGGAATATGGAACTAATAGATGGTAGACCTAAAGATATTACATATCTGTTTCCTTATTCTCAATGTGCCATACTAGGTAGAGTAGTTAATGTTTTAAGACAGAAGAATGTTAATCCTATAACAGGAGAAGATTCAACTGTTTCTGATCTCTCACCTACCTTAGTAAAAGAATTAGGTGAACAATTAGCATTGTCTCAATTAACTAGAAACACTAGTTCTATATTTAACTTTGACACAATCTTAAAGAAAGTTGTAAATGAAGATACAAAATCTTTTGTTGAAATAACTAGTAATGCAATTTTAGCCATGCCAACAAACTACATTTCAGGATACACTAGACCATTAGCAGATCCAATACAAAAGCTATCTACATATGCTTTAGGAGAGGATGATCAGAAACTTGTAGTTAAAGACAGAGATTCAGGAGACAGGATTCTGTACAATGCATCTAGGTATGTAACTAATTTAATGAGAATGCTAGGTGGTGACGGGCCGGTTGAGTATTATATGGAGCCGAAGTCCTCAATGTTAAGAACAGATAAAGAGTACACATCAGGTGGATGGTACGACATATTAGGATTTAAAGGCATGGGTCAGCCAACAAACATGGAAAGACTATTAAACATAGCTGACATGAGAGCATGGAATCAAGAATATAGAAGTAAGTTCCCACAAGCTGATAAGTATGTGCGATCTGTAATAGCACCTTATCTAGAAAATGCCGCATATCATAAGTTAAAGGATAAAGAGTTTTTAGCTAAATCCCCTGAAGATAAGAGGATAGTAGTAAAGGCTATGTTAAATGATATAAAAGGTAGAATTATAGAGGAAATAAGAGAAGGTCTTGTGTTACCTGAAATAGAGATACGAGGTGGAGAGGGGCAATCTCCTAACATGGGAACACGACAGTATTTATTAAGACTAAAAACAATATCAGATATAGCACAGTATGATAATAGAACATTAATTGAAGCTATACAATCTTATAACAAAGCAGTTGCAGAGGGATCTAGGCTACCTTTAAATACGAATACAGATGATATGTTATCTATGTCTGATTTTGAATTAAGAGAGATATTAAAGTTTGCAAAGTTAGTCAAGAAAAAAAGGGAGCAGTAAATTAATACCACTCCCTCAGAGTTGACCACACAGCTACGATTGATTACGAAAAGTATTGCAACCAATCTACATATACATTAAAGCATTTTTTCTAATTTGTCAAGTGCTTTTTTCAATTCTTGTATAATTAATTTGATATCTTCTTTGCAATCTTTTACTTTATTATTAATGAATTGTTCTGCTTCCTTTTCTAGACTCATGTTTCTTTACCCTTTTTAACTGCTCAAAGTAGGCTTTATTAAATCCTCTTTCCCATTCTTTATTTCTGTAAGTACCTATATTATAAGGATTAATTAAGTTACCTCTCCAAAATGCTTTGTAGCCTTTATCAACTATGTTCATCTTTAAACTCCTTTAGATATTTATATGCTCTCATTACTGTGGTTGGGTCATCACGTAACATACCTATAGCTGTATTACAACAATGACATAACCAACCTCTAAATATATTTTTTTCGTGATCGTGATCTAAAACAAATGAACCCATACTTTTTGATCTATGTAAAGATATCTCTTCTAAATTTTTTGTACAAATTGGGCAAGTGTGGTCTTTACTTGGTGGGGGAGTACTCTTTTTTAAGGCTTCTGTTACTTTCCTACTTTCTCCTCTACACCTTTTACATTCTGGTCTTCTCCATGTATTAGCTCCTGAAAACCATTCAAAAGATTCGTGAGGTAAATACCTATTACATTTAATGCACGTTTTACCATCTTCCACATCTGTAGGTAGTTCTTCAAAAAGATCAAACTGCATTTAAGCACCGATATCTACAACTTCACATGAATCTCCACTACAAGCAAATGTCTGACTAGAAGAGGTAGTATCCTCTTTCTCAAAGTCCTTTAACAAGCTCCAATCTATTCTAGATGGGGCTTTTTTTATTGCTTCTTCATACTCTTCTTTAGTACACTCACTATATGGTGCTTGTTGATATACGTGATCATCTTTAGGAAAGAAAGATACACCTGACATTTCATCAAAGTGCTTGTAAACAAATGCACCTACCTCTGCCCATTCGTGATCTCTAACATAGACAGAACAACTAGGCTTATGCTCACACCAATATCTTTGATACGTTAGCCATAATTCTAGCTGATCTATCGCAGACATATTGGATGCAGTTGTAGATGTACGAGGTGACTTAAATGGAAAACTAAATACAGTATTCTCACTAGGTTTGCTTACACAAGGCTCACTAGGAACACCTTGCTCTTTCATAAACTGTGTAAGTGGATCGTGATTGCTACCTCTTACAGTTCTTATGTAATATTCTGAATATCTAGGATGTATTCCACTAGCTGAATCACAAAGTTGAGATACTGTACCACTAGGCTTAACACAAGTAATTGCAGTTGATTGTGGTATACCGAACTTATCAGCATAAACTTTGTTTGTATCTATAGCTACTTGCTTTAACTCACGTAACACATCTTTTAAGTCATATGTAGAACTAGTTAATCCATTATCCATAATACCTGTAAGACTAACACCTAACAATCTTTCTTCTTCTGTGTTATCTTTCCACACTTTTCTTAAATATGGGAACTTAGTCAATGTCGCCTGTGCTGTGCCTAGAATCGTTGCTAGTCGCACCTTTCTCGCTAGGTCATCAGAGGTATCTTTATCACGAACTACCACCTCAGTAAGGTTACAGAACTGATACGGACGCAGTATGATCTCAGAGCATGGATTACATCCAAAATCTATGTCTGATGTACGTCTTCCATTCTTCTCAGCTTGTTTTTGAGCTGCAACTCTATTGAATATGCCACGTTCACCTGACCTAGACTCAACTAACGATGTCCATTCACGTAAGAATGTAGCACCATCTGGCTTGTCTGTGTAAACAACACTATTATTAGCCATGCTCATGTGTGGTGCAGTTTTCCAAAACTCACCTGACTTGGCATGACGCATTCTTATATCAGATAAATTAGACAAACTAATCATGGCTGACCTACGTACTCCACCTGATACAACTACATCACCTACTTTACACATAAGACTATGACACTCATATGAATTGAGCTTGCGTCCTTTAGCATTCTCAAATGTATTGATAGCAAATTGAAACAGTTGCACTAGAGGTCCGGGTCCAGATGCAGTACCACCAAATACTTTTAACCTAGATCCCGCAGGACGTACCTTTGACACATCGTAAGTGGGTATTTCACCAGCATAAAGAAGAGATATCAACACACGTAAAGATTTTGCCCAACCTTCCTTGCTATCTTTTACTTTAATACATGTATCTGATTTATATAACTTGTCAGGAACTTCAGGTAACTTCTCTACGTACTTTCTCTCAACACTAAAGCCAACACCTGTGCCACACAGTAATATGTACATAGCTTCATCGAATGATTTGGGGTCATCAACAGGCAAGTAAGCACAGTTGTAGCCCGCAGTATTATCTCTTTCAAGTGCATCACCCGCAGTCATTAATGCTCTCATAGATGGCATTACTTGTAGGCTATGTATCGCTTCCCACAGATANCCTTTAGTAGCATTNTCAATATNAATTTTGCTACATAAGTAATCCATGTACCTTGATACTGTTTCTGTCCATGTTTCTCTTCTGTTTTCTTCAGCAATCCATCTTGCATAGCGAGAAACAGCTATGAAGTTTTGATAATCAGTNGGTAGTGCGTTTGTCATGTGTCACCTTTATACTTTTAATTTCAATTCCATCAANATCAAAGATTAAATCTTCAATGGTGCTTTGTACAGCATCCTCAATGCCATCGTCAATAGGAAGTATATTTTCTTCCTCATCAATATCAAGCATTAAAAATACTTTAACTTTCATCTACTTCCTCAATCATTTTTTGTAGATAAAATAATGCTTTTTGTAAATCCTCTTTTCCATTCTTGTATCTATATCGCCACAGATATTTTAGTATATTGCCTTGTAAGTAATACTGATACCCCTCACCTGTTGCGGCTCGTATTGCATCTAANCANTCTATNCCATGNTGATTGTAATGAGGTGGATTATTNACCATGTCTTCTAANTTAGGTGTAAATGCATCCTCTGTNTACTTACCTTTAAACTCTTCTATAGCCACTATATTTGCCCCCAATCAACTTTAATAACATTNCCCTTTCTAGATATAATNTTAGGATNANNTTTTACTTTTGATTCTAACTCNTCATGNTTNTCCATNANANTATGNNCTTGTTGNTCNTGAAAANNTNTNTCNCTTNTNTCATATTCATCATGTACTGTAAGTNTAAANTTATCATCTTCAGCNATTAGNTGAACACAAGTAGTTANNAANCCCATNAGTCNTTTCATATNATCTACATGNTNTNTNCCNNNNTTNTTNTCNTAATCACANTACATTTTNATNTCANAACTACCATTCCANTTGCCATCTTTGTCTTCNCCACAGAAGAACATAAGTGCTATGTCATCTNTTCCTAGTTGATACATTACCCTTTTCCTTTAACCATTTAAGAGGTATAATCCTCGTTGCATATTTAAAATTGTTTTTATCGCACCACATACCATAAGTTGTCTTGCTACCTTTATATAGTTTACTTCTCTCATTTGTAAAGACAAATCGAATATCTAATTCAGGATGTTGCTTTTGTACTTCAATATGTTTTCTACGATCCTCACTAGTAAACAGTCCTTTTGTTTCAATAATAATACCATTATCTAAAACAAAGTCAGGAGTGTATACTCTAAAACGTACATCTGTCCACTTGATCTTGAACTCTTCATAGCGAACACAAGACTCATGCTCTTGTATAAACTCTGCTACTTTTTCTTCTAGACCACTACGATACTTACGTTTGTTGTGTCTTCTTCTCATGCTAAAGATATGTACTCTACCATAGGTGGCTCTTTAGCTTGAGATACTTTAGATGGTAGCTCCTGTATGTTATCCCAACAATCATATTTATATTTGCAGAAGTGACACTCTTTAGGTAAGACCATGTTGCCTGACTCTTTTCCTCTGTATGTTTCAGGAATAGGTTCATAGCATCTCTCAAAAGGCTCATCATTATTTATATAAGCAACTGTTGATCTAACATCTTTCATTACAGCATCTTTGTCCATCTGCTCGGCTGTTACGTACTTGAACTCACCATTGCCTTTGTTGATTACCCACCAACCACCTACATCCGCACCTGTGCCTTCTGAATAGATAGCTAATTGTGGTATGTAACCAAACGCATCATGCTCTGCTAGACTATTATAATTATCAAACTTATGCTTATATGACCAAGCTGATGCTGACTTAACGTCATCAACTTTACCATTTAAGATAAGATCGTATTCACCTGTAATGTTTTCACCATCTACGTCTAGATCAATCTTGCCATTATCTTGAAACTCAACTTTCATGGCTCGTAAGACGCCTTTGAATATTGCTTCAACGACATCTCCTAGAAACATATTGATGACAAAGTTAGAGGGCAGATCAGATGCTTTACTAGGCTTGTTCTTATCAAACCACAGTTGGCACTTAGGTCTGCCCAAGTTAGATGGTCTTAGTCTAAACTCTTGTCGTGTTTCCCCTGCAAACTGTCGGTGCAAGGCATCTCGTATATCATTAACAACAGTTTCTATAATGTCGGAGTCCATCTTAGTTTTGTTATTAACAATATCTTTAAGATAGGCTTGAGCCAACAGTTCAACAGGATGGTTCATTAGGCTACCTCAATTTCAGGTAAATCATCGCCCACAATCTGATCAATAATCTCTGCTTCTTCTTGTGATACAGAGTTACCTCTCTTTTCATCAAAGCTAGTAGTCACATAGCTATTATAGTTAGTGATCCAATCTAAGAAAGATTGTAGTGTCTCAGCATCTTCCTTGTTCACATCCATTGACTCACTACGAAGTTTAGCAATAACTGTATAATACTTGCCACCTGTTTTTAGTTCTTGTACTTCAGTACTAAAATCAATTAGGTGTTGTATAGGTAAATGCTTACGTTTAGCTAATAATGTAAAAGGCTCACCTGATGTTTTAAAGCTAGTCCTATTGTCTACTTCAAATATAACAGGAATGTTGGTATCAAAGTTACTGATCTTCTTACCACTCTCATCAATAGGATTAGTAAGTGTAGCTAAACCAAATATAACACGCACACGTTTGATTGTACGTATAAGCTTTTGCATATCCTCACTAAGTGCTTTGAAGTCTTTGATGTACCCTGCGGGTTTACCACAATTGTAACCACCATGTGTATCTTTGAGATCTTGATTCAAAGAGTCAGCCATGATTGTTTTGACAAAGTAGCCCGGATTATCTGCATCAGTACCCTGTACATATTTCTTGTACATATACCTCTGCATAAATGGTCTCATTGTTAGTTTGCTACCATAGACAATCTTATCGTCAGGCATTTGTATAGAGTAAGACCCACCTTTGACAACAACAGTTTCTGTTTCCTCGCCATCAATAGTTTTCATACCCATAATTGGTGCATGAATAATCTTTACTCTAGCTAATGTAGATGTTTTAGTTTCAGATGAATCTCCATCGTCACCTACACCCATAATCTTTGCCATTTCGGCATTGTATGTATTCATATTATCTTGTGTTACTATATTGGCAGTCATTATATCCTCACTTTCGACTTTTATAGAATCTATAGTTATACACTAAATTTCTCTCGTGTCAAGCCAATTCTTTCCTATTTTTGATTCTAATAATAATGGTACATTAAAATCAATATCATAGTATTGGTGGATGATGTCGTGCAGATTTTGATTTAGGTGTGCCACTGCCGCTATCACTTCATCCACCTCGTTAGGATGTACATCAACAACGATTGAATCGTGTACTGTGTTTACTAAACAACTCTGTAGATTTCCTAACAATTTCTCAAATTCCAATAAGACTATCGGAACAAAACAACCTGTTGCAAAACCTTGAACAGGATAATTCTTAATCATAGTAAAAAAACTTACACTACCATTTCTTCTCCTTTCAGCTAATGGAAATTCGTATTGTCTACCTGATGGTATCGTCACTCGCTTTGTTGCAACTACCTCATCAGCTAACTTTTTATGCCACTTTGCAATTCCTTTATACTTTTCATTAAAATGCGTATAGTACTCTGCCTCTGCTTTCGTTCTACCATACCCACTTGCCCCATAAAGTGGAGCAAACGTATGCATCTTAGCTACCTGACGACTCGTAGGCTGTCCCGCATCAGATATAATCTTAGCAGTATAACTATGCACATCAAAACCTGTTCTCACCTCTTGCATTGCAACCTCATCTTGAGATAGAAATGTCGCCACTCTAAACTCTAATTGGGCAAAGTCCGCTTCAAGTATCTGCCCACCATCAAAACGAGATACAAAAACTCTCTTAACAGGGAATGTACCACCTCGCGGCATATTTTGCATATTAGGATTACGTCCACTAAATCTTCCTGTAGATGTGACATGTTGTGTTAGACCCACATGTAAGAACCCATCTTCTTTTGTAAATGTCTTAATGCCCTGTACAAACGATGACAAGTACGAATCTAAGGCAGATAACCTTTTCACATTAGCTATGAACTTAGCTTGTGGAATTAAGTTATTCGCTGTTGCTTGATTCTGTAATACATCAAGATCGCCCTTTGCAGTAGAGAAACCATTAGCACTTACCCAAGATTTACTTGTAGGTTTGAATCGTAGTCCTGCGATAGATTGAGATGGTATCAATAGAAACCCCTCACCTAAACACTTCTTACAAATATTAGGTTTCTTAAATAAAGTACCATCTTTCCTAGTTTTGTATATCCTTTTGTTGCCCTTGCACTCATCACATTGTATAGCTTTAGTTTTATACATAGGAACAGTATTCTGTTCAACGCATTGATTAAAAGCTTTCTTGTCTTTAATAAAATGAAACAGTTCTTCTCCCCATACTTTCTTATCAATAACTTTTCTACTGTAAATAACTTGTGATAATTGTTCAGGACTATTCAAATTAATAGGGGTATCTCCCATTAACACTTTCATTTGATCAGACAACTCAAATATTATATTTGTCTTTTCCTGTTCAAACTCGTTTCGCACTTTCTCTAATTCCATCTCATCAACTTTCATGCCATTCATGTACATGCGAGTTAGTGTCTTACATACCTTGTTTTTTATGTCTAACACTTTGTGCAAAGATTTATTTTCTTGGTCTTGGTATCGCTTAAACAATGCCCAATACAGACAACGAGTTACTCGTATATCATCTTTCAAGTAACTACTTAATTCAGCATGTGGTATATCTCTAGTTGTGTATCCTTTTTTGAAGTACTCTTTTAGAGTGCCTGACTTACCATATGGCAACTCATAGCGTTCTGCACACTTCTCTAATGAAGTGCCTTTCTTAACTCCTCTATGTAAGACATACTCAGCTAACATTGTATCATATATATCACAATCAAAATTGAATCCACAACTCCACAGCCATTGCAAATCATGTTGAGCATTATGCATAATCAATAATGAGGCATCCTCAAGTAAACTCTTCAGTTTGTCAGTACGATCTGCATGCATCTCAGCGTGATCAAAAGTAAATACAATTGGCTCACCACTACCATGTGCGTCACCAACACCTACCATTGTTAATGTATTAGTTGGTTCATATGGATCAAGGTGTAGCTTGCCATCTCTTGTGATTACTGTGTTTTCTACGTCAACTATTAATTTCATTTTGTCCTCAAGGTATATAAAATGATTTATCTTTATCTAAACGACAGGTAACTGTACCATGCCATCCATTCAACTTATTCTTAGATACAACAATATGTCTTATATCTGTTTCTTCCTGTCCTTCAAGCATGGGGTCTTTAGATAAAAGCAACATCAAATCTGTTTCTGCCGCTTTGCCTGTTTTAGAACCCTCAAGCATCGATTGATTAGGAGTAACCCTACCCTCTGCTTCCGCAGATAACTGACTCATCCATATTACTGCACAGTTGTATATCTTAGCCATGTTTCTAGCATGTATTGTTGCATCTTTCAAGTACACATCTGACTTGTCGCTTGTACGCATGGCAAACTTGTCACCCATATCCAACACAACAATGTCAGGTTTAACTGCCCTTATAACTAACTCAACATAGTCCATGTATTTATCGGTGCAATCCTTAACTGACAAGCGATCTAACACCCTCTTGTACAACAGTTGTGTTTTAGAGGGATTTGCTCTTATTTCATCTCTACTCATTCCTGTTGCCGCACTCATGTAACGAATACCAACCCTATGATACGCTTCTTCATTTGTAAGTATAACACATCTTGCACCTTGATCTACAAACCCACCAGGACCTGCTATTATTGATGCCTGAAACGATGTCTTTCCTGTGTTAGGTCTTGCACCAATCATAATCAAATGTCCATCGCTGATTCCCTCTATTCTCTGCTTGAGAGTAGGTAGATTGAACTTCCACTTAGCTTCAAGGTTGTTAAGACGTAGGAGAGTTTCCACACTTATGTCTTCCCAAACAATCTCTAGATTAGGTAGAAAGTCATCATTGTGCTTATGTATTATCTTACGCAAAGGCTCTAGTGATTTAGTTGTGCCATTCACATAATCAAATCCTATGTTTGCAATCTCCTCACCCAACATCTGTCTGAACAGACTAGATAGAACATCACTTGCTATCTCCTTGTTCATAGGTTGTTGCTTGCTTAATTTAGTAAACAGATTTGTGTAAACCTGTCGATTAGCAGTAGTCATTGTAGGATTGTTAGCCATAAACAAAGCTTGTAACTCATCTACAGTTAAATCCTTCTCATACTTCTTCATCGAATAGTCCAAGACCTGTTTAATCTTAACTATATCTTTAGAAAATATTTTATCAGGTGACTTAGCACCCTTATGTTCATCATAGAACTTCTTGCCCATGAGTGATCGTATTAAAGCCAACTCTGTCATGTTAACACCTCTTTCAATCCTTCTATGTCTTCAACTTTCCTATATTTTATATCATCTGTCAAGGGGTAAGCAGTTACTTCAGGAATATAATTCTTCAACTCCTTTGTGTAAGCAACTGTCTTACTCCTCGCATCAGGGTCTAGGGCAACTACGCAATGCTCATACTTAGATAGGAAATCAATATGTCGATGATTGAGATTAGTACCCAATATGGCAACACCATCAACATCAGGAAAACAATCATAGACTACTAGAGATGACACAACGTCCTCAACTATGATTGCTTTCTTCTTTTTCTCCCACGTATGTTGCACGTAGTAGTCTGCCCTACCACTATAACGTAACCATTTTGGCTGACAACCGACCAAGCTACGTCCTATCGCATCTATGAGTGTACCATTCTCGTCCCGAAGAGGAAAAACAAGACGATCATCTTTTACATCGTACATCACATAAGATGCTGACAAGTTCTTATGCAAACCCCACTTAGACATGAAAGCCTTGATGATAGGTTTGCTTAGATCATGTGTTACATAAGTAGGCATCTCAAACTCCTCTGACTTGCCATATGGCAACTCACTTGATCTATCCATAAGATTGTATATGTCCTCACGATTTAATCCCACAGAAACTTTACCTCTCGATCCACATGATACTTTATAACAATTAAACACAATAGTGCCATCCATCTTGGTAGCAGTAAATGTATTCTTCCCTCTACACATAGGACAATCACCACGATAGCTATCGCCCTCACTTATATGTAAATCATTTATATATGTATTTATAAACATCTAGATGCTCCACTTATAATGTACATGAACTATAAATCTCATTTTGTCAAGACCCACCACTATAAAAATTTAATGCTTGTGTCTTAGACAACGCACTTTTTGCTGATTTTAGTGTGTGTTTTACATATGGAGTCACCGATTGTACGTTCTGATGACCACTTACTGACATAATTTGTGTTATATCAACACCACCCTCAACCATCTCTGTGATTTTAGTTCTTCTCATGTCCATGATCCTCAAATCAGGTGACAACCCACACTTATCTTTGATCTCATTTGCTTTTGTAGATATTTGTGTCTTATCATATGGTCTATACGCACCTTTATACGCAGATACATTAGGTGCAACATACTCTTGCCACCCCCAATCTTCATGTTGTTGCTTTAGCATACGCACTAAATCGTCAGAAATAGGTAGAAACACCTCTGATCTACGTTTAGATTGCTCAAGTGTCAAAACTTTGTCATCAAAATTAATACATGACCACTTCAACTCACGCATATCACCCACTCGTTGCCCCCATTCGTAAGCCATGTGTGTAATTAAGCCTATGTTTCTCCATTGCCACTTGCTATATGCAGTTTCTAAGAACAATCTTACCTCTTTCTGTGTCCAAACTATTTTTCTTGCTATCTCTTTTTGTTTTTCGATGCCCAAACAAGGATTAGCAACGATGATATCGTACTCAAGTGCGACATTTAGTACCTTACGCAGTACAGAATGGGTAATGTTAGCAGTTCTTACCCCTCTCTCTAGCCATTTCTCATATGCTGACTTGATATCTGACCTACATAATTTACCTAACTTGATATTTTGTAGTGTTCTGCCACTTTTTATCTTAGTCATCAATCCTTTTTGCATAACATTGCGATAATCTCTCTTAGTTTGCTCACGTAACTTATTGAAACTGTGTGTAGTTTGATAAAATCTAAATAAAGCATAAAGTGTGCTTTTGTCAGTTGGTATTTTCTGTGCAATAACAAACTTTTGCCACTCATCTAGCTTTTTATTCTGTTCTTCTATCTTATTGTACGATGCATAGCGATTTCCCTCGCACCTCATAGGCTGTACGATGCCCACCACTACTGCCTTTATAGGTGGATTGTACTCCCACCACGTAGTTCCATCAGAATCACGAACTACTCTAGTATGTTTTGGTATTTTCTTATTCATAATATCTCCTTTTTAAAATGGTGGCTCTTCATTCCTATAGGATGGGAGCCAAACATCATATTCAATGCGGGGTGTTTCTTCTCTAGTAAGAACAATTGTTTCACGAACACCAATTTCATCTAATAATAATCTTATATCATAAGGTAAGTTGTCCATCATTGCCACCTATTAACTGTTGTAATGTTGTGTACACGATCTTTAGTAATGTATTGATCATAAAAATCTCTAACATGATTTGCACACATTGTCAATATGTACTCAGCATCATCTGAATTATGTACATACATAGACATAATTGAGTATACAACAGACACTAAATCCTCATCATCCATATGGTATGGTATAATTTTGCTTATTGAGTCCATCATCTTACTAAATTCTACAGGACTCTTTATTTGTTTAAACTTCTGTGTCATATATATCACTCCTCACACTTATCTTCACACGTTTGTGTGGTTTCTTCTTGCCTTTTTTAGGTGGCACAACTTGTGGTGACTTCCGATCAGTTAACATAGCCTTTGCGATTGGATTTACACGCACTATTTTTAATTTTTTCATCGTTCTCTCCACAGATTGTAACTCGTGGGTAGTGCCACATACTGACAAATCGTTTTTCAATATGTAGCTCCCACAAATAAGCGATTACTATAATAAATAGTAAACTCTTCCACCTATTTACTGTCCATAAAATCATCGTCAACTGCCATGTCAAGCTTGAACTCCTCACTAATCTTAGCTTTAGTTCTGCTTAAATGAGTAAAGATTGCAGACACAAGTTCAGGATGCCTTTGCAATATCTCTACACGATCAGGAGCTACACACTTTGTGTCGTATTTTAATTCATACTCCTCTCTGATTTTTAATATCGCAGTTTGTAAATAATAATCTATTAATATTTCATTTTTATTGTGTTTCACAGAAATTTCTCCCTATTTTACAGTTTGCAGTTTGCTTACATACCCTCTCGTGTTTGGCATTCTCCCAACAATCACCATCAGGTAGGTGCATTTTCCAAAACATATCCCACGTACCCATTGATAAGAATATCAAAGTCATGGGAATGATTAGCACAGATATAATGATCCACATGTATGCTATGCCAAACCCTTTATTATGATATGGTTTCATTCATACATCCTTCCTTTCTTTTAAAAAATTACTTACTTCAGTTGAATACAATTGAACAACTGTGCATTTCATAAAATCATCATGGTCATAATTAATTTTATCAATTCCTGTAGCAAATCCACTTATTCCATCAGAATCAAATAGATTATCATCTTCAACTCCAATTAAAACTTCAGCATTAGGATTAAATTTTTCTAACCTTTTTATTAATGTTTGAACTGTATACCAAGCTTTCATTCATACATCCTTCCATATTTATATGCCATTTGATTTCTATTCTTCATTAAAACATCTGTGACAAAGTTCGCCACCTTCTCAACTTCATTCAAGGTCAGACCTTGTAATGTAACTTTGAATGCGTCTTCATTAGGTGTATCCCTCTGTCGCATCAACTCACTACTGCACTTTATCTTTTCTACTTTCATTATATACCTCTAACCATTTAGGATCGTAAGACTTCCTGTTCTCACCTATGTACTCATGTGAGTAACAGATGCGTTTCTTTTCTAGTGGAAAGTGATGCCAACTCTTACTGTTGCCACTCTTTGATCTGTCCACCAAGTTTGTAGCAGTTGGTCTCCATAAAGGTGACTTCTGCCTATACTCACCCATGCGTATGTGACTAGTCTTAGAGAAATATCGTAAGCCTTGTTCAATATGCATGTCAGCAATCGTATCAGATAATCGTGTACCTAAACCAATACCTTGAAAATCAGGTAGACATACTGTCCTACACTCTCGCCACTTCAAACGAATGTCGCCCTCATATAAACCTGGTGTTCGACCGGGTAAGCAGATAGATGATGCGAATGCTACAAGTTCATCCCCCCACTTAGCTATCCATGAACGAGTAGCATGTGGTAGCTTGTGATTTAGATAGTGATGGTTCTTAAACATTTCCCATTTGTCTCGCTGACATCTGTAAATACTAAGTTCAATTGTGGGTCTGACCCATCGCCTTTGTGACCCCCTCGACACAAGCTGTTTTGTGTCTGTATTATATACCCAATCTGGCTCAAGCCATTCAATGATGTCATCATGGCACGATGCAAATACAATGTGCGATAGTCCTTGCTTACGTATGTACTTAGCCACACTAGAACTGCATGACTTAGCCACATTACGATTGACTACTGACGTGAACTCATCAATTACTGCACCATAAGTTAACTTACGTGCCAAGTCCGCTCTGAACCCCTCACCATTTGATACGACATGTCTAGGCTTTGCCCATGTAGGCACACTATTCAAGCCAACTGCACTCAATCTTTCAATGGCATTGTCTACATCACCAAAATGACTAGCGATTGACATATCTTTGACCCACACAGGTTTGTATTCCTCACCAAACTGTTTCAAGATTGATGACTTACCTGACCCACTTGATCCTACGATCAAACCTATGTTGAACTCTAATGGATTGCCATTGTCATAGGTCATTATCTGATCATGTAAGTTAGGCACTTCAAATGACGTTGTATAAGTATCGCCCTCGTGATCATGGAATAGATCAAAGAGTTTGTATATCTTTTTGTCCACATCGGTAGCTTGTATGCTACTCGTTAGTATCTCACTCATCGTGATTGCTCCTCAATTAATTTAACCATACACTTTTTTGCTTCATCAAAAGTTTTAAAATCAAACGAACAACTTCGTTCACCTACATCGCCATCTGATACTTCATACTCAAGATTACCATCAATATTTTTACCAACTATAATTCTCCAAATCATCGTGATTGCTCCCTTGAAAACACTTCAACTTTTTCTAACCAAAAATCGTTTACGTCATATGTTTCTTGACCCTCATCAACTCTCGATTTGTTTTTTCGTTTTAGCCATTCCCCAAAATTATTTGTGACTAAATCAATATATCCCAACCAATTAACATCACCTGTTGTGTGGTAAACTCCGTAATATGAAGTATCATTTTTATTCCAATCTTTACCATTCATCGTGCTTGCTCCTCAAACTTATGTTCCAACAACTTATCTATAACATTATCTAGCTGATTAATCAATAGGTTGTTACCCATACTAGCTACTTGTTCAATGAGATTTTCTGTGCTTGTCACCATAATCTCATCATTGATTTGCTCTCTTAAAGCATCATTGTGTACATCACTCATTTTCGCCCTCTCTCATATCTAAATATAAAATTCTACCTGTTTGCCTGTAGTAACCATGCTCTGCACAATAAGGCATCTTGTCCATGATTACTACTGCGTTAGTTGAAGTGCAACCCTTATGATTGCACTCAACATGTGTCATCTTTTGTTTCAAGTACTCACTATGCATTAGTCAAAGCCTTGAACTGTGGTGAAGATACCCACCTAGACACTTCTTCCTCTCGTTTCCACATGGTCACAGCTTTTGTGTCCTTGCCTGTGTTTCTCTCCTTGAAACCATTACGTTCATCTGCGTATGTGCTGTAATTGGTGAACGCACTATACAGAGAATAGAGGTTACGCCCTCTCTTTTGCACCTCTGCAATGTACAGATCGTACATTTTCTTTGCCTTGCGTTCAGAATTAATCAAGCTTTCAATTATAGGGTAGGCTCTGCGTGGCAATGGTGTGTTCGCCCAATCTTGTAACTTATTAGTGTGTCGTTTGAAATCAAAATCCATGTTCTCAATGTCACGTAAGAAATCATGCATACGAAAGCCACTTGTGTTCTTCTTACGCACCTTGTCATGCTCACCCATAATCTGACCATTCGTGCAGAAGAAATCAATCGTACCGAAATACACTTGATTAGAACACAAACCATCTACACCATGTAATGCTATGATACGCAAACCCACATCTTGTGCCATCTTATCTGTCGTGATGGTAGTTTTAGTCGTAGGAAAGTTAATGTCTAGCATCATAAATGCATTATTCCTAGCAGTTGATATCTTCATCTCCATATTTTTAACATCATCATCTGACAACTTGTCAAACAATGGTTGAGCAAAACTGTTAGTGAAATGTTGATGTGAGCCACAATGAAAGTTCCAACCCACAATGCCTAGCACCTCACCTGTTTTGCTATTGATAGCATATTTTTTGTCATGCATACGTGATGGTTCATAGTATGTATCAAACTGTAAATAGTCAGGTAAATCAATAATATTTGTAAAATCTAAAGCCATAATTTTATCTCCTCTTTATGACGTTGCTTATGTAAATAGTTATACCAAAATTACTTGTTATTGTCAAGTGAACGAGGCACATATTGGTAGTTATGGTTGAGCCATATGTGTGCTTCATTCAAGTTCTCAAAGATGTGGGGTAAGTATTGTATCAACCCATCCCAATTTCTCCTAGAGATACTCCAAGATGATTTGTATTTTGTAGTTTGCACCATCTTAATCTGTTCAATTGACCACTCCATACTTGTGTAGCCAACTCGCTTTTCATGTATCACTACT
>PAZU01000017.1 GCA_002715725.1 Methanobacteriota archaeon
ATATTCAATATCAGGAGACTGGTCACAAGAATCAATCGCTTCATTGTCTGCTTCAAAATTGAATGCGTTAGTAGTAGTCCAGTAATCGTATACGAAATCTGGGTTACCTGAAACACTAGAAAAGTCACCAGTGTTGCTGGGATTACTTGGAGCAACTTCTTCATCCCTTACGCTCAAGTTCAAATTTCTAATTTGTGTTCGCAAATCAGTAGAGTATCCATCATCTTCCTCAGGACTGTTTCTTAGCCGAAACTGTATTTCGATTTCATCATCAACGCTGTCATCAACATATACTCCTTCTCTACCGGTACGTGGAACAACACCGTCTACAGGAGCGTCGAGATATATTTCATTGAATTGATTACCATAATTCGCACTGGGTATTGTCCCCTGTTCATAATTTGAAGATTGACCACTAGGAACCGCTATTTTTGTTCTGTTGTTCATATTAATAAGGTCCCAGTTGCTGTTTTCATAATCCCAAGCATATGCAAATAACTGGTCCGCAGCAGCGTAATTTACACTGCTTGTACCTTGTGAACCTTTATAAGAGTGCATATAGCCATTTTTCCATCCAGTATTACCGGAATGACTTGGACCATTTGTCTGATAGTCCATTTGGAACCTCAGCCCAAGAAAACTATGTGGCAAGCTCGCATTCCCATCGTTGTATAAGCAATCGTAATCCATACTGAAATTGAATTTGAATATGGCATCATTGTATCCGTCATCGTAGTTATGCACACCCAAAATTATTGAATCAGGGTCATCACAATCTGAATCAGCATATTCAGCCGCAGTAAGTTCAGAACAATCAACAAACTTCTCAACATCATCATAATGATTACCCGAGTAATCACTTCCAGTTTGTCTATCGTAATAGGACGCAGCACTGGCATTTCCAGTTAGCATAATGGCTACTAGCAATACTGGCAGGAACAAATTCGCTCCCCCGCAACCGCATTTGCCAGTGGCCTTCATCGCTCCGAAACCCAAGAACGAGTCCTTATTAATGGTGGCATGAGTAAATGAAGCGCTTCATTGGGATTATTGAACTTCAAATTTCGATAAATCTGTTTCTACATCGACCGTCTCATACTTGATCTCCAACTCGATTATGCAAACACCATCACAGAGATTTTCTCCATTTTCAATCAAGCGAATTGTCTCATTAGCATTCCAGTATTCGCCATCAAGGTCATCAGTCACGATCTTACATGGTGATGGGACCACTAAATCAGAATTTTCGAGGGCTGGAAATGTTGAGTTACCTAGAGATGCAATCTGCATTGTAGGATATCTGGGTTCGTCATCAGCGTTGTAGTAAGTCAGAAATTTCACTTTATATGACATTTCATCCTTAGCGAATACATATACGCCATCATTAGCATTGACCCTGTAAACTGACATGTCGAACTCATACCATTCCAGACGATCATCCGTTTGGTTTGACATATTGTTAGGAATTGTTTCTACATCTGTCAGTTCTGCACCTTCAATAAATGCCCAAGTCACACCACTATCTAGGTAAATATCAGTAGTTGAAAACTTCATCCAGAATATAGACTCATTGGCTTCTAACTGCTGAGCTACATCAAAGAAGGTGAAGGACTCGGAGTCTGTTGCATCAATTTCTGTAGTAAAAGTTTGACCATCTGCTCCAAGTTTGGGCTTAACCTTACCTTCTTCCGATTCTGAATTTGACTGTGAACCAAAAGAACATCCATATGCTTCTTCACCGATTGTCAGACTAATCTCCAAAGATGACCATGAGAGATCTTCAGCTCCGCTACTAAAATCTAGACTCACGAGTTGATTGTACGTTCCAGAATCGGAAACCGATTCCGTCAAGTCTACTTCAACTACATTTGAGGTACCGAGATCAGACTCATATGTTGCGGACATGTAGGTCCAGAAGACCGCTGCAGCAACGACTAATATCGTAATTGCAGCGGCCAACCTTTTCCAATTCATTAAATCAAGCCTCGTCTTCTTTACGCATACTTGCAATGAGAACTGCTCCTAATGCGGCGAGGATTACTGTAACTCCTAGGAATCCAGGCGTGTTATTATCTTCCTTGTCATCATTGTCTGAACTTGTTGGCTCTACACCGCCATCTCCAACGGTCACCTTGCCAAACATTTCCATGGAAATGTGTGGTTCACATGCGTAATAGAAAATCGTATCTTCAGTGAAGGTGTGGTGGAAGTCAACAGTAGTTGCAGCTGCACCAGAGTAAATTCCACCTTCAACGTAAGTTGTAGACTTCATTCCGTCAACTTCTTTGACGTTATGACCCATGCTGGAATCAGCCCATTGCCAACAGACAGTTTGTCCTACATCAATCGTAACTGCTGCTGGAGAGAAACCATATCCGTCCGAAGAAAGTCCTATGGTTACATCGCAGACGACTTCATCGGTTTCATTCTCATCAACAACATCGGCAGGCGGCATTATGACCTTGTCGATCACGTGAATTACTCCATTGCTTGCTGGTACATCTGCAATAATGACATTCGCCATCTCAGCACCAACCATTACACCTGCGGCAGATACCTCAACAGTGAGTTCATCACCATTTGCTGCCATCACAGTAGTAGTTCCTTCTGCTAAGTCACTGGACAAGATAGTTCCTGGAACAACGTGGTATAGCAAGATATCAGCTAATGCAGCAATTTCATCATCCGTATTGAAATCGCTCAAATCAATTCCTGCCTCTGCGAACGCCTCATCTGTTGGAGCGAATACTGTGTACTCATCTTCACCAGACAACGTTTCTACTAGGCCCGCTGCACCAAGTGCAGCGACTAAGGAGGTGTGAATGGTCGTAGCCGCAGCAGTAGTTGGAATAATTACTGCAGCAGTCCACATGTAACTGTTACATTCCGCTTCTGATACATTGGTAACTTGGTGGGTTACCATATTGTAACAACCAGTGATGTTTTGACCATTCATTTCATAATCAGTGACATACATGTAACCTTCACACTCTTCTTGGCCGACAGTCGGTGAAATTGTGTGAGTGTCTAAGTTGTAACAGATATCACCTTCGGGAGCTGTTGGAGGCAACAATACCTTATCGATTACATGGATAACGCCATTGCTTGCAGTTACATCGGCAGTTGTCACGTTTGCGTCGTTTACGATAACACCACCTGGAGTTACTCCGATTCTAACTTGCTCTTGATTCAACATAGTCACAAACATTCCGTCACTCAGTGCATCAGATGTAACTGCTCCCATTGTAACGTGATATGCTAGTACATTTGCAAGTGCAGTTGCACCCTCTTCTCCGTCAAAATCAGTCAGACTAATTCCAGCGTCAGCAAATGCTTGATCTGTTGGAGCAAATATCGTGTATGGACCATCAGCTTGCAATGTTTGAAGCAGTCCGGCTTGAACGATTGCGTCGACTAGGACGGTGTGTACACCAGTTCCAGTTGCCACTGCAGGTATATCATTTGCAGGCTCTTCTGGGGTATCATCTGATGGCATCAACACTTTGTCGATGAAATGAATTACTCCATTACTGGCGATTACATCTGCAGTGGTTACATTCGCATCTTCGATAGACACTACACCATTTGCAACAGTGAAACTCGCATTATCTCCATTCATCATTTCAACGGTTAGTCCGTCAGTAACATCGCCTGACATGACACTGCTATCTGCTAACACGTGGTAGAGTAGGATGTCTGTCAATGTAGCATTCAATTCAGGAGTATTGAAGTTGGCTAAATCAATTCCTGCATCAGCGAATGCTTGATCAGTTGGGGCAAAGACAGTGAACGGGCCACTTCCTTGCAATGCGGCAACTAAGTCGGCATGTGCTAATGCTGCGACTAAGGATTCGTGAACTCCTGTAGCGGCCGCATTGGTCGGTATGTCTTCGTTTTCGTCAGCGGATACTGAAAGCGGGATTGCTGTCAGCATCAACAAGGCTACAAATGCGGTTAAGAATTTTCTGTGCATTGCGCCGCAACGACAACATTTAGTATATACCATTTTGTTTCATTACACATCCTGAATTCGTATCACTGAACATATGTCCCGTACTTTTCTTATGTATGATGTGTTGGAGAGAATATGCGCCGAATAGTTGCGATACTAATTGCAACTCTGGTGCTACCATCTATTTCCGTCAGTGCTAGTGAAACACCATTCGATTTTTTCATTGATGAAGAGGTTGTAATTCATCCTGATGAAACAGTTCAGTTCAGAATTGCATGGCATAATATCGTTGGGGACGAGCGCCATTTTGCAATATCATTGAATAATTCTGACAGTAACATCTCCGTTGAAGATTTACCTAATGATTGGACAAGAGTGGGTTCGGGGAGACTGGGGGAGATGATGATTAATGTCACTGTACTCCCTAATTCGAATTACGAAACTATTTCATTCGGCCTGAATATCAGCTGTCAAGAAGTTCCAGATTGGACTATTATCCACAATGTTGACGTGATTGTGTCTAGATGGTCGAATCTACAGTTTGGAGCAAATGATGGTTCTTCTTTCTATGTTCAACAGAATGTAAATACCAGTCTTGCAGTTAATATTTCGAATAATGCAGGTTTTGATGATTTGATCAAAGTGCGAATGAATACCAATTCAAATTGGCAATATGGATTCGTTGGTGATGAAAACAATGACGATGAGGTTCACATAGACCTCGATGATGGTGAATATATTTTCATTAATTTCTGGATAATTACGCCTTCAATAGTTGACGGTGGGCCTCTGGCAGGAACTGGCCCTACATTCATTCTCGAAGCGGAATCTAATTTGGACAAACGTGTAGAAAGTTGGACATTTACATTAGAAATGCAAACATTTCACAACATGACTGTGGATATTGTAGAAGATAATTTGAGTCTAGAACCTGGAGATGATGGACGACTTGAAGTTACTATTCGTAATAACGGAAACGTAGACACTTATCTCGATGCATCTCTGAAATTAGGAAACCTAAATGACGATAGAATCGAAGCAGAAAACTGGACAGTTGCTATATTCAATGCATTTGAATTTCAAGCTCTTGAACCTAATGAGTCAAGAGTTATAGAAATCGGATTTGATGCACCAAATACCAACGCTGGGGCCTTTGATGTAGAATTAATTGTAATGCCACAATCATTTCCGCAACGAGCAAGTTCTGTCATGATTTCTTCAGTGATTGATTGGCAGCGCTCTGGAACAATATCTACAAATAATGACAATTGTAGTACAGTGGAATGGAATCAAACATGTCAACAAAACATCGAAGTAGAAAATACAGGGAACTTCTTTGAAAATTTCATGCTATTTGTTGTTGACGACTCGGGAATGGAATTCCAAATTACTTCTGAACCGATTGGTCTATCCAAAGATTCTAGCGCATCAATTCCATTAAACATGACAACCTTTGACGGTGCCGAAGGATTGCTTCCCGCTTCAGCAACAGTACAATTGAAACTAGAGAGTGGTGAACTAGTTGATTCGATTTCAATAAGTTCCTCAACGGCTCCTAGAGTAAACTGGCTGTGGGAGGATGCAGCAAGTTCTGTCAATTCTAACAGACTAGAGGTCGTTGTAACAATGCGCAATGAAGGTAATACTGCTGATGGTTTAATCGTTAGGATGTCATCATCATATTTTACCGAAATGAGTTTCATACCACCTAATAACGCAATTATTGAGGATGGAACTACCAACATCCGCTCATTCGAAGTAATCGATATAGAAAGGGGCTCAAACTTCACATTCCGTGCTTGGGCTGAGATACCAGATGACCAAAATTCAAACGATGAATTCTATCTAAACATAACCGCTCACAGCCGTCTTGCTGAGGAAAATCCGTTCTATTATTCAGCAAATACAAGTTTTGATGCTACTGCAAAAACTACTGATGACGAAAATTCTGTAGTTACCACTTTAACTAATTTCGTAGCTACATTTTTTGCAATAATTTGGGCATGGAAATGGATTGTTTTTGCCACTATGATTAGTGCTCTAATGATTAACAAATCGCTTCGTGACAGACAATCTAGATTGGAATATGCAGCACTTAACAAACCGCCTACAAATGCTCAAGAACAGCCAGAAGATTGGATGGCTGAATTCGCAAACAAAAAACAGTCAATTCCTGAGATTACAGAATCTCCTCAGATTCCATCAGATGTCTTCACAGGGATGTTCCAAGCGGTCGGAGGGGAACGAAAACCAAGTGCACAACCAGTTGATTCGCAACTAGTTGGCGCTGCTAGTACTGTACTCGACCATCATGATACAATGGCTGTAAAGACAAAACTAGATGACTTAGCAAGCGATATTGCCGAAGGTGAAATTAGCAAGCCTCACAGCGCAAATGTTGCATTGCCTGATGACATAGTCCCTGTTACTGCTAGAACTATACCAACTCCAAAAAATGAGCCAGTTGTTCGAGATATGTTAGATTTAGATGACCTAGACTTGTGAGTGATAGGATGAAGATTGGAGTAGATGAAGCAGGAAGGGGTTCGGTTATTGGCCCTCTCGTAGTTTGTGCTTTTGCATCAATATCGCAAACGCATCTCAAAGAATTAGGTGTTAAGGACTCAAAGGATTTGAGCAAAAAAAAGCGAGATGAGCTGTTTGAAATATTGAGTAAGATGCCCCATAACATAGTGATTTGTTCACCTGAAAGAATTGATAATTCATTGAACCTTAACGACTTAGAAGTTGAATTATTTGCCGAAGCATTGACAATAATGCCAGAAGGCGAAATTATGTTAGATGCATGCGATGTAAATGCTGACAGATTCGCAAGAAATGTTTCTAGCAAATCAAATTTAAATTGTGTAGCTGAACACAAGGCTGATGAAAATCATCCAGAAGTAAGTGCTGCTAGTATCATCGCCAAAGTAACAAGAGATCGTGCTGTTGAACAGTTATCCAAAGAAATGGGTGTCGATTTAGGAAGTGGTTATCCCTCAGACCCAAAAACAAAAACTGCTGTGAAGGAATTAGTCAAGGGTGAAAGACCGCATGAATGCTTGAGGTGGTCTTGGAAAACTGTTAGCGATGCATGGGGTGGAACTCCTCCTCCACGCCCAAATGCACTCCAACGAACCTTGTTTTGAAGAACTAAAAGCCCCACGCCCTCACATGGAGTGGCAGCCGGACCAGGTAACATTGGACTTAATTCGCCACCTTGCATTGCAAAATAGCTACCAATATGACGGCAAAGGACAGGCAGGTTCTGTAATCAGCCGAATAATGGGTAGCCGTGCCGACCTGAGGCCTCATGGTAAGCATATAGCGCCCTTAGTTGCACAAGAAGTTGCCAAGGCAAATGCTATGGCAGAATCAGATGGAATCAATTCTATACGCCAAATTCTTGAAAGCGAGGCTCCCGATTTGTTAGAAAGAAAAGTGCAAACACGTAGAGAAGGTTTGCCAGAATTACCTAACCTAAATGGTAGGAAACCTGTATTGCGTTTTGCTCCAAATCCAAATGGACCACTTTCATTCGGCCATTCTCGAGGTCTCGTAATTAACGGGCAATATGCCAAGGAACTCGATGGAGAGTTGATTCTAAGATTTGATGATACAGACACCACGGTCAAACCTCCAATGTTGGAGGCTTACGAATCCATTCCTGTTCAGCAAGAGTGGTTGTGTGGATTCCCAGCGCATAGAATTGTGATTGCTAGTGAAAGAATGCAAGAATACCATGATTATGCAGAGTTGATGATCAAGGGAGAATTTGGATATGTTTGTACTTGTTCAGCGGACGAATTTAGAGAATTCAGAGTTTCGAAAACTGAGTGCCCGTGTAGAGGCAATGATGTCGCTAAAAATCTGGAAGGTTGGAAGATGATGAACGACCCTGCGCAATATCAACCAGGTGATGCTGTACTGAGAGTAAAAACAGACATGACATTGAAAAATCCTGCACTTCGTGATTGGCCCGCTGCGAGAATACAAACTAATCCTCATCCAAGAGTTGGCAACAAGTGGAGGGTTTGGCCGCTACTTGATTTTCAATCGGCTGTTGAAGATTATCTTCAGAAAGTCACACACATCATTAGAGGTAAGGATTTGATGGATTCTACTCGAAAGCAAACACTGTTGTACGAACACTTTGGATGGGAATATCCTGAAACAATTTACTGGGGTAGAGTAAAAGTTCACGAATTCGGGGCATTCTCGACTTCTCAGATGAAAAAAGACATTGCAGAAGGTAATTTTGACGGATGGGATGACCCAAGATTGCCAACATTATCTGCACTTTCTAGGAGGGGAATCAGACCAGAATCCCTTAGGGCATTCTGGATAGAGTTAGGGCTAACTCAGAAAGATATCGCTGTCCCTCTGTCAACATTGTATTCTCACAATACAAAAGTGATTGACCCTGATGCTCCAAGACTAGCATTCGTCAGGGATGCTTTTCCCATTACTCTAAAGGGTGAATTCCCAAAAACTGGTTTAATTTCATCACACTCAGATACCGAAATGAAACCTCGGAATTACTCAATAGATGAAGGAGTATGGATTGAAGAAGAGGATTCTGGCAAGCAAATTCGCTTGAAAGACCTGTGTGACATCGATGCTGATGGTAATGTTGAGAGCATAGATCGTAGCGACAAGAGAAGTGTTGTGCATTGGGTCGCAGGCGGAAAACCATCAACATTGACTATTGTCAATGGCCAGAATTTAGAGACCATTGAAGGAATTCTAGAAGACAATGAATATTCTGTTGGAACGATTGTTCAACTTGAGAGAATTGGATATGCAATCATTGAAGAGAATGGTTTACTCATGGTCCATGACTGAGCATTACTGGCTCTCCATCATCAGTCGTTATGATGTATTTAGGACGCCACACTTGATTTTGTTCGACTGAAGGATCAACAAGTATGTCCAATTCACATGCACTACCGCAATTACCGCCTCGAGAAAGGTGCTTTTCAATCAACACCCCTAGGATAATATCCGAGCCCCAAACGATTAACGCATCTACTGATTCTAGTCGCAACTTAGCCTCGTCCAATGAATCTTCAGCGCCAATTGTAGAGAATTCCATGAAGTAAACATGCAGGTCAGGTTATTCAATTATGCGATAGGTGGATTCAAAATGGTTGACCCACAGGACCGAACATGGCAATCGAACGTTTACTCACCGGAAACCTTGGCTCCCAAGTAAAAGAATTGATGGCTACAGAAGATATCCTTCTTGAAGCAGTCCGAGATTTAGTTAAGGACGAAATCAAGACATACATCCGACAAAAGGTGGATGCAGATGAAGAACTCAAAGAGGAATTGAAAGAAGCAATTTCATATTACTTCAACGCAAAAGCGCGCTCAGTTTATGCTGAGCTGAAAGCAAGTCGTGCTGCTGCAAGACTTGGACTTCGTATTCTACCCGACGAACTACAAGGTGAAGTTGGAGAAGCATTGGTTGGATTATTTGAGAAGGAACTCGGTAATCTGCTAGAGAAGGCGCTTTGAGCCCCTAAGGGGCTCATAATGCCATAGTGTTCAATAGGTGAATGTTTGTAGAACAGCCCGGTGGTTTCGGAATGCGCACAATAAAACCGCTAATTCTGTGCGCAATTCTACTAGCATCTTGCCTTCCACTGACTAATGTGACTGCTGATTCTGAGGAAGTTTGTTGTGATTCCACAACTGTAGAATTATTTCTCTTAGGACCTGCTTCTTCCGGCGAGATGTCACCTTTCGAAGCCGACCTTACTGAAGAATCTGAGGAAAAGAAAATCTCAGATGCTATCGCTCAGCAAGAAGAGATTGCTAGTTGGGAAATCGACCCATCATGGCCTGGTGCTTATCCTTCATCCACATGGGAATTCTCAATTGATTATGAAGTTGCTAATGCAGGTGGTGCACAAATTAACGCCTCTGTTGAAGTCGCCATTGGTGGCGATACTTTCACGGGAACAACAGACCAAACAAATTCATTCTTAGCAGCAGGTTCTGGGCAACTAACAATCGATGTGAATGTAGACGCTGGTTCTATTCCTTCTTCCAGTGCAGTTACAGTTACACTATCTGCACAAACTGTCGTATTCAGCGTTCCAGGAACTGATGCTGGACTAACATTTTCTTGGGGAGGAATTGATGATGAGTCATCCGTGACTGCGGATTTACCGATTGTTAGTTTGCGCCTCGAAGAACCAGTTAGTGACGGTATGGAAGTCTACCTATCGATGATTGTTGCATCACCATTTGGACAGATGACTGCAGCACATGCAAATACCTTGGAACTGCGAGTAAATGGAGCAGTTGTTTCCGGCGACCCTATTGTAACCAGTAGCGGCGAATACGTCAGACTAACTTGGACATGGGTTGCTTCCACATCAGGCGAACAAGAGATTTCCGTTGAAGCAAGCATTCAAATTCAATCCGGAACACCTGTACAGTCGGGATTGACTACCTTCATTATTCAACCATTTGATGATGGCAATCAAGGAAGTGGTGGATTCTATCCTACCGAAGAACCGCTTCGCTCTGATGGAGCAGGTTCTCATCTTATCGTAAAAATGGATATGACCCTAGATTCTGAGGATGGGTGGCTCACTCTTGAAAGAAACATCGACCTTGTAATCGATGGTGAGATTGCATATTGGATGCGATGGGGAATGGATAACATTGGTAGTGATGACCCTGGGCTATCTCTTCCATTACGCATTTTTAATTCGGGCATGGTAAGTGATGACGACAGACAAAATCGAATGATCGATGATGTTGAGAGAAATGAATTTGAAAATCAGATGGTCAACCTTGCACCAACTTACATGAATGATGGAATGGCAATTGAATTAGAAGAATTGATAGGAAGCAACATACAAGACTTAGAACGAATATCATTCAATGTAAATCTACAAGGCCAGAAAAAGGTAACTCCACATCCGCTCACCCTGAGTATTTCAACTTTAGAAATCGTCAAGGAAAATGAAAAAACTGTGCTCCTACGAAATTTCGTCAAAGTACAACCTACACCCATCTGGTCTAGCTATGACATGAGTATCCAAATTGACACTGGAATGATGTCTAGTTTAACCGGTGCATCCATCAAGGGTGAAGATTCAATCGATTTCTCTCAGCGAAGGACTCCATTTGGGGAATCTATTGACATAAGCGTTGAAAATCTAAAGCCAAGTGCAACATTTTACCTTGAAGCCATGCCAAGCGGAGATTATCTAAATGCTCCTCTGACTTTGAGCACAATCACATTTGCTCTGATCGCTGGTGGCATAATGTTCTCTATGAGACTGACTCGAAATAAGAGGCGAAGTGCACTTTGGATTGAGATGGCATTAATACCTGCAGTCATACTTGCACTGTTCTTAGGTTACCCTCCGTTTACAGTGGGGGCTATTGCTGGAATTTCTATATCAATTTGGATAATTACAGCGGTTGCCAGCCCAAGGAGAAAAGGGAGCGCCGCTGTTGCAAGCAAAGTCACCTATCCTGTAATCGAATGTCCAGCATGTGGCATACCAAACTCAATAACCACCGATGAAAGACCTTTCAGATTACCTTGTAATGGCTGTGGAAGAATTCTAAAAATTGTAGATTAATCACAAGTGTCCGCTTGTGATTAGACTATCCAAAGTACTACTTGCATGAATCTTAGCTTCTTCAATATCCTCGGGCCAGAGGGAATTTGCACGATACAATTGACTTGCGATATCAACTTCATTTCCAGGAATCATGATTCGATGCCAAACCAGTTCTTCTAGCCTCATAGTTGAGATTCCATCCAAACGGAGTGCTGGTAATACCAATTCACTGATTGCTGAACTTCTCTGTTCAACATCCATTTTTGGCCAACCTTTCGATAACCGCTTCAACATCATTTTTGATAGCCCTGGAATCATTTCTATTTCTGGTGAAGGGACTTCTGGAAGAGGGCAGATATCTACTGAACCTTCTGAATCAAGGTGTTCACGTATCAATGAAAGAACAGGGTCGTAATCTGAATCAGCCCCTCCTCGTAACCAACTACCGCTAATTGACATTGAACGTTGTTTACGTACCCTTGCACCTTCTGGTGCAAGTATCGATGAGATTGCTGCACATATTGCCACACATTCAACGGCACCATTATGCTCTTTGCTAGATGACCCAAATTTGACTGAAACCGATAGAGGGAATATGTGAACATAGTCCTCATTTATCTCTAATGCAGATTGGGTTTCATGGAATGGATCTATGTGGATAATCAAACCGTCTACCTCTGGCAATTCTGGAACATGGTCTCTGCTCACATGTCGACGCGGAGATAGAACTCTCCTACGATAATGCTGCGAATTATCTAACAAGGCTGATTCTAACTGTGCTAAAGCCAGTATTCCCTCAATATCTGCTGGAGCCATTAATTGTACAACTTTAGCCGACTCAATTTTGGATGCCACAATTTTCAATTCGTCTTCAAGAGAAGAAAAAATTGAAGTCTGAAGCAGGCTATTCATCGACTCACCTAAATGATTCATCACGTAGGTGGTTATGAAGTTGAGTGTATTATCACTCAACCATCAAGCGTAGTTCATCGCGCTTGTACTTCCATTCAGAAGAGAGGCGACCCTCACCGATGTAGTACTTTGCTAAGCGACGGATTTTGGCCTCGGTCAATTCCAAAGCGCGCTTGTTGTGAATATCCTTGTGGTTTCCAGAACCAAGGTGGTCGATGATTCCTACCGCTTTACGCATTAGATTCATCATATCTTCAGGGTAGGTTCCACCAATGTCATTCTCAGCAAGAACTGCGGAGATTCTCTTTCCTACAACTAATCGTGCATCAGGAACCGCGTGCTGGTCACGAAGAATTGTTCCGATTGTTGCTGAAGAGTGACCTTCTTTACCCAACTCTACAATCAATTCAGTAACAGCAGCAGAGTCGGTGTTAGACCACTCTGGTGCTGATTCATTGTGTGGCTTTGTGGAACCGGACTTACCTTTCCTCTTAGCGTACATACGTGCCATGATTGAACCTCCGAGCATTCCGCCGACCTATCTCCCATTCTTAACCGCTACGCATGGCCAATTTGCTTGATTCACAGCCTTTGATGCATTTTTGCTAGTCGACCAGGAGTTCCTGACCACTCCCATGCAGGTGCAGATGCACGAGCAGAACCGATGCACTGCGAGCCCTGCATCACTAAAACATCCTCTCCAGACTTAATTGAGGAATCATAGGATTCAAGATTTGCAAGATTTACATCTCCTTTCCACTTGATATTTTCTTTCAACGTGATCCGCTTGAGCGAATCACAACTATCTAGAATCCCAACACACGCCTTAGCAATAGAAAATCCGCCTCTTTCCGGAGCCCACATAGCAATTTGTTCACCGTCTTTGAGGATTTTCCACCTGGGGAAACGCCCACGAACTTGGACTCCTTCTAGCCAATCAGAATTCAAGTGATGAAATCTAGAAACAGAGCGGAAATTGTCTAAATTTATTCTCTCGCCACTACGCTTCTTTGTTTGCATATTTTCTGCTACAGCTTTCTCCAGTCGTTGCAGTGACTCATGATTAGTTGCCGAGGAGCCCTGTCTTGTATCTATTACAGGAATATCACATGAGTAGTCTAGTCCTGAATGATTGATTATAACGCGGTACTGTTTCTTTGCCAGCAAAGCATCAATCATCTTAGTTACCCGGGTCACTTCGTCTTGAGTCCAATCTCCAGTGACAGGTATATCATAATGACCTGCAGGCCATACTTCTTCCAAATCTCTAGGAACTAAGCCAAGCGGAGATGTGACTATAACTTCGTGTCCAGAATTATGCTTCATAGCATTTCTGAAGGCTTTGTGACTTCTAGATGAGGAGTATGGCTTTCGTGCTGAGCATGGCAGCAAAATCAAGACATCATCCAAACCTTCTGGCGACTGATATTTGTTAGTAATATAATCAAACCAATCCAAGATTATCGGGTCGTCATGTGATTCTAAACTATGAACTCGCAATGCACTACCTTCACTAACAATTTGTGATAGTACACCTTCAGATTTTGAGATTATTTTGTCATGGTTTCGCATGTGTTCGACCAACCTAGGGCTGTTGAGAGATTGTGATTGTGCTAGTTCTCGCAGTGAATTAGTGGAAATCGCTGAGCGTACTTCTGCCAAGGCACTACGCCAGTGACTGTTAGGTGATTCACCTTCCATAGCGATTCTTGGACCATTCCAAGTTAATACAGCACCATGAGCTTCAGCTTGTTTCGTACGAGTTGTATCGAATAAATCAATGCCAAACCAAGAAAGAACTGCACAGTTATCTGGTCCCCCGATGCCCGGGGCCCAGAGTAATGCACCAGGGAATCTTTTCTTCACTACATGAATTGCCTCAACCAATCTACCGGGTCGATTTGCTAACTGTAGGGCATCTGTAAGTACCACTACATGAGGATTCAAATCGTCATCCATTAGACCTTTGTCGTGATTCAAAGCTTGCCATGAGAGAGGCAGTAATTCCCCCTTAGAGGCGACTTCCCCTGCATCTGCTTCATCCAAAGAGGGAGGTAAAACATGGCCTATCGATGCGGACATGTTTGGTCCGTTATCTTCACTTTCCCAAGGGGCGAAAGGTGCTCTAGAATTGAGATTTATCCTTCTTGGGATCCCTCCGTCACTAGAGGTTGTAAATGGGGCCCATGAGACCTCTAGTTCCTCATCGGTTACTACGAGGCCTGGAGCCTTTGAAACTGGATTTGAACGGTCGCCAAGAGCCCATAACCTAGTCATCCGATGGCGAGCAATTACTGTACGTCCTACCCCCGCCATGAATTGGGCTGGAAGTGCGCTGGTCTTGAATGATTTGAAGGAGTATGAGCGTACCGCACCAATCATGGGAAAGCGAGTTTTGTGTATTGTCGCTATACTAATGCTGCTCCCAATTACTACTTCTGCTAATTCTCAAACCATAATGACAACCGATGGTGTTGCATGGGTTGATTGTGAAGATTCGTGGGCTAATATCCAAGACCCTCAAGGAAATGATGTTGCAAATGGAAGTGATTTTACAGTCAATTTACAAGCTGGAAATCACACTATTTTTGTCGATAATACGTCGAAGTGTCAAACTGTGATTCCTGTGACTGAAGAGTTACCCAATCTAAGACCCGCACCCGCAGATACCTTTGATGCCATAGATACAACGATTTGTAGCCAGCCATACTTGGACTCGAATTGCCAAGGCACATACATTTCTGGTGATTTAATTGATGATGATTTTGACATTTTCACCATTGATGTTGATGAAAACCAAATATTTGTCCTCAACTTGTTAGCGGCTTCTTCTGCAATAGATATTGATTTACACTTCCAAAACTCATCTAGCGAAAAAATCCTAAATCAATCACTTTCTCTTCCACTCAATACTTCGATTAATGGTGTTTATCAAATCATGGTTCCAATAGATGAATCGGGACGTGTCATTGTTACAATCCATAGTCCAAATCCAAATACAATATGGGCAGTTTACACTGAAATTTATTCTACTGGCGATGCAACAGTTATTTCGAATTTAGCGAATTTTTCAGGAATAGGTTCACCAACAATTGCTGTAGAAATTGGCGGGGATGAATCACTTGTGGTTTCTAATTCGGAATCGAGCGTAGGTGAAGATATTGGTATCAAATATCGTTATGTCTACACCGCAACAAGTATTTCAGAATGGAGTAATGCAAGCACTGGTGACAGAATTTACGGCGTTGCAGATATTGAACATATTGAATTCAAGTGGGATTGCAATTGTGAATGGATGGCAAGTATGGAGAGATATACTCATTATGATGCAAATTGGGGCATGGACGCACCTGGTTTCAAACCACTAACAGCCTCTAGTAATAATTCATCATACCCTCTAATCGTTATGGATGGTCACACTGAAGAGGGGGAATTGACACTACAGATGGGAGATTATCAAGACATTTTACGAGTTGAAACCACTGGCTGGAATGAATCTGTACATCTTGTGGATGTTATCGTTGAAGGTGACATTTACGACATTCGGGTTACAATTTGGAATATGGACCAAGAAACATGGGATATATTGGACGAATCAACTGCGACATATTCAATGGACAGAATTACTCTCTCTCTCGATGTTGGACTGGGAACGCATTTCATACAGATTCAGCATATCAACGGTAGTGATTCGCTCAATGGTGATGGAGAATCTCTCGATTGGAGGATTAGAGTCTCAACCGCCGTTCTAGACGAAGGAGATGAACCGTGGTTCCCTCCTTCTGATGCGGTCAAAGAGGCTGCTGATGTGTTTTATTGGATAATGGGTCTAATTCTTATTTTACCGTTCATAATTTTCTACATTAATGTAAAGAAAACAAAAGCATTCGCAGAAGAATTCGCTCGGAAAAAGAATCGATTACAGTGGTTATCTACTAAATTAGATGATGGAAGTTTCTCACCGTCTGATTTATCCAGAGCATTGAGATCAGTTTCAACTCTAGAATGGGAAGAAGCATTGGAAGTTTGGGGCCAGGAAGAAGTGCGTCATTTCACCACGGGCATAGATTTGGCTGTGTGGACTTTGGACCATCGTTTGTCTGAAGATGGATCTTGGCCATTACTTATTGGCTTAAGACCTCAAGATTGTGAATGGAGCGTAGCTGCACTAAAATTTGAATCGCCCGAAGGTGAACCATGGACTGTTTCCAGAGTAGAGCCTAAATTGCTATCCAGAGCCCACGAGGTTTTCTTGGACACGATTCATGATAATACGCGTGTTTTTATCAGAGTTGACCTGCAAGGTAGTGCTGAATCATTAGACATACATCTCTCTGGAATGGTGAATAGCAAACCAATGGCTGCGAAACCTGCAAGCACAATATATCGAAATTTATCAGATTCTGAAGAATAATCAATTGCGTCTTTCTTCAGCATCATCGATTACTCTATCGATTATGTCTCCACTTCCACTCAATGAATTCCTCAAAGCATCTAGCGATTTTTTGGTAGATTTATCAAATTTCTTTGGCATATGTAGTTTACACAAAACTACGATGTCGCCTCTACCTATACCGCGGCTAGATGGAACGCCTCTAGATGAAATTGTAATCGTGTCTCCGGAATTAGTCCCTGCTGGTACTTTGATTACCAAGTCCTTGTCATCTATATGAGGCAATGTCACTGATGTTCCTAATGCTAGATCACTAAATCCAAGTGGCAAAGACATGATTAAGTCCATACCATTTCTTTCAAACCAAGGGTGTTCTTCTACAACTAACTCAATGAAGAGATCACCTGGGAGGCCCTTTCCAAATGGGGCAGGTTGTCCTTTACCTCTAATTCGTAATCTAGTACCATCTTGGGCACCAGGAGGGACATTAAATCGCAGGACTTGGGATTCGTTTTTCTTACCTTCTCCAGCGCATGCTTTACACTTTGAAGTGAATTCTCTTCCAGACCCTCCACATTTCACACATGGTCTAATCGAATCTTGAACAAACGGTCCAATCTGCTGACGTATCCTAACCTGACCTGCACCGTCACATTCAGAACATTCTGTAGTAATTCCATCTTTAGCGCCGGTTCCATTACATTCTTCACAAGTACTTGGCAAATCAATCTCGATTTCGTCTTTACCACCCTTTAGAACTGACTTTAGTGTAATTTCATGGCGTACAAGAATATCGTTTCCTTGACTTTGAGTAGAACGTCTTCTCCCTCCTCCAAAAATATTTGAAAAGAAATCACCTCCTAGAATGTCATCTAAATTTATGTTGAAACCTTGGAATCCCCCCGGCCCAAATGGTGACCCTCCTGGTGCATTGTGGCCGAATCGGTCATAGTTCCTACGCTTATCAGAATCTGAAAGTACCGCATAAGCTTCTTGAATTTCTTTGAATTTCTCATCGGCATCAGGTGCATCATTTTTGTCGGGATGATACTTCCTAGCGAGAGACCTGAACGCCTTCTTGAGTTCCTTATCATCAGCATCCTTGGAAACACCTAGGACCTGATAATAATCTCTCTTCTCAGACATTAAAACACCTCAGATATTGCAGGGGGAGTGGTTGGGGTTATTCAGTACAACGCTAGAGATTACTACCGCAATTGGAACAAAATCTCTCGCCAACTGGATTTGGCGTAGAACATACACGACATGTTGGCTGCGGTGCAAAACCAGATTGCGATGGGGTCGAGGATGTCCTTTTTGCTGTTGTACCAAAGGCCATTTCTTCAATTGACAACTCTCTGATAACTGGAGTGCTAACCTCATTTGTATCTTCATCGATTATTACTGATTCTGCACCTGTATCTGTGACGGAAACCATTTCCATAGGCACATATCGCTTTTCTTCGGATTTAATTGGCTCGATAGGAGCGATTGGGCGTTGAGCAATAACTGGAGATTCGCTGCTGCGTGCTGTTAATGCTGCATTTTTCTTAGAATCTCTCTCTAATTTACGATCTCTGCCCCTAAGTGATGCAATCCAATCAAGGAAACTATCCATCGGAGAAGGCTTTCTCACAGCACCGATAGTAGAGTTGGCGCCAGTTCCATCGAATTGCTCATCGCCTGAAACTCTGGCTTGAGCCCTACGTACATGCTCTGCATCAACTAGCATTTCAACTTGAACTTCGGTCTTAACTTCTGAATTTTCTGACGTGCTAACCACACCTACTGCTCCCGCAACTTGTCCTTTGAGATTAGCTTGCCCTTCTGCAGAAAGTTGCGTGTCCATAACAATGTCTTTCTCCCAAACTCCGCTATCCTCTGCTTTGAAATGTCCACTCACGGATTTTACAGCACGGCTTCTTCTCCATTCATGGTCTCTAACTACGCGGGTTCTACGGAATAGTATGAATCCAACTCCAAAAGCACAAACATGGAGGCCAATATCGAGCATAGGTGAAACTGACATCATATTGCCGAGTGGAGTCACAATAAATCGCAAAGCATTCAGCACCAAAGCGGGTGTGAAGAACAACACCGTCGAGGTTAATTGCCTTGCCATCAAACTGCTGCTTTACTTTTCACCAATGAAGGTTTGCGCCTTATGTACGGTCACTAGGAGGTCTTCCACTCCTCGTGAGTCCATCGAACAGGCCGATTGTAAATGCAGTATGTAAGATAACCAAGCATACTGGAATCCCAATAATTGGTGACAAACCGGATTTCTTTGGTCGATATACAAGGCCCACCAATAGTAGCGTGGCGAGATATACTGCAGGAGCAAGCCACCATTGTGGTAAGATGAATACTAGAATTAGTCCAAGGATGGGCAAGAATTCTCGTAAATCAGTCCTAGTAGGATGGCTCAATATGACCTTGGTTCTCCAGAAACCATAGCGATGGCACATTTTCCACCATTTACCTAGCGAGGACCTCTTGTGCATGTATACGCATGAAACATCTGAACGCCACAACTGCCATCCATTACCTAACAATCTCATAGACAAGTCACTATCTTGGCTGGTAATAAATCTATTATCCCAGCCTGAAACAGATCTCAGAGCCTCCACATTATGTAGGCAGAATGCAGGAATTTTAGTCTGTTCACGACCAGTAAAATGTTTGAATTGGCCTCCTCCTGAACCTATTGGTGAAGCAAGTGCGCCTTCAATCCAATTGGACACCGTTCCTAGTGAACCTCCTGATTTTGTAAGACAACCTATTGCGCCAATTCTAATACCCAATTTGGATTCCAAATCTAGTAAATCAGTAACACGTTTTTCGACATGGTCATCGTCTATCCAAGAGTGACCAATGATTTCTAAACAGTGAGTAATATCTCCACCTATGTGCTCCAATGCTAGATTTCTAGCGTTTGATACACGCTTACCTGGGTTCTCAACCACCTTGATGGAATCTCCATAACCTGCCAAAATTTCCTTAGTCGAATCCGTTGAACCTCCTTCCATCACTAGAATTTCCACAGGCATGGTTTGTGCAAGTAAACTTTCAATGCATTTTCCAATGAATTGCTCCTCGTTTAGTACGGGGATAACTGCACATACCCGTACTTCCATGATAGGCCCTGTACTGTTTACAAATGTCAAGGTTGGCCTATCATCTTCATTGACTGTGGCGTTATGGGCTGTTCATGCCAAGACTGAGGCTAACCGCTATCGATGAAGGATATTCGGTTGTGGTTTCTACAAGACTAACGGGAGCTGACAACCCAGAAATCGTCTTGGATGCAATTTTGAAATTGTTCCCGGATTTTACTTGCGGCCTACCTTCTCCTCCAAGTTTCCCATCTGAACAGGATGATGTATTGGCAGCAGACGGAGTTAGCTTATCCACATTCCTTGATGCAATCCATAACCAAGCAATATTGGACACTTCACTCGATTCTATGTCTGCAAATTTAGATGCCAGTGGCACTATTTTTCAAATTTCAAGACAAGCTGCAATGGCTGGTAAAGTTGCATTTCCACTACCAGACAGCAACCCCTTAGGCGGAGTTATTACTGTAGAAATCGGTGGAGAAAACCTCGATGATTGGTTAGAAGCAGCCACATGGCATAGTGGTCGAGAAAACATACCTAGAAGAATCGGTGATGAATTTACTATGGATTCTAAAGGTGATGCTGTAACCTGGCACTGATGGCTGCTGCAATATCACGGTCAGGCCCTAGCCAATCCACTTCATCTGGACCTTTGCACCATTTAATTTCGTCATGAACATGTAGTTTGAGTGTCCCTCCTAAGACGAAACATTCCATTACATGTAATCTTACTACGACATCCCCATGATCAAAAATCCACTCTCCGATAGAATCCCCTGTAGAAACATCCAATTCTAATTCCTCATTAATCTCTCGAATCAAACACTGAGAAGCATCTTCACCTTCTTCGAATTTACCACCAGGGAATTCCCACCACCCTGCATGTTTCTCGCTAGGGGCACGCCTAGCAGCTAGAAATTTACCATCCCGAATAATTGCTCCTGCACCGACATCGATGCAAGGTGGCCTCAGCATTCTATCTATACATTGCAAAACTAATCCCTTAGCATCATTTTGATGCAAAGGAAGATGTAAGAAAAAACAAGGTGTTTGATCATTGATTTTCATTAATGTGCGATACAATGTCTCATTGCAAAGGTATTCTCCAGCATCTTGACTGATTGTCGGTGAATCAATCATTGCGCTGACATCCCAATCTTCAGGCTTAATCGTTGAGAATAAATCCCCGTCTCCACTAATGTGAGTATTCATGATTTGACGTCCAGAATTATCTGGAATTCTAAAGTCAAGAATATCCTTAGCCCTAATCTCGATTCTAGGATTGCACGAGTTTTCTGCTAATCCTAAATGAATAATTGCTGCAAAATTAGTTTCTTCAAGTAAATTAGATGTTAGTATTGACCCTTCGTAATCAACGGATAGGATATGAGATTCAATCTTATGTCCTCTGACTTCATATCCATGCAATTCTGAAGCAATTTGACCAGACACATTGACTAAATGGGCCCCAAACGGCTCGAAGCCAGTAACTAGAATCGGCTTGGCCATATACTACTTGAGGAATAACACTTCCATGAGCATTTGCGTCGCCACATTGACAAATGGCACCGCTTTGGTCATCATATGCAGGATGAGGATTCGGAGATCGAATTAGTCGTCCCTGTCGAAGAAAACGATGTTGATTCTATTGCACTCGGTAAGACAATTTGGAACGAAATTACCGCCGGAGTAGGCATTTGGGGTGCGTTTCGACCAGTTTTCGCAGTTGTCCTATCATTGATTCCGTTCCTATATTTAGGCCAACATTTCAATCGAAATCATCAGCGAGGATTTGATTGGTTCCTATTGCAAATACCTTTGGCGTTTACTTTGGTACTGTGGGTACTGCTGTACGTTTGGTCGATATTTGATGCATGGAGAGATGCCAGTATTCTAGTTGCTCAATCTCACGACCAAAGTTGATCGCTACACTTCAATTCTCCACTTGCCATTCCGGCCAAATCTGATTTATCTGCATCATCGAATTCATCAGGTATACTTCCTGAGAATATATTTCCAATACTGCTACTTTCTATAGCCCAGTACATTACCGAATCTTCATTGTTTGAATGACCTGGGTGCTCTGAATCTTCATGGTCAATTGGAGATTGATATACTAAATTGACCAAACCCAGTAAATGTCCAGCTTCATGAACTGTGACTGCTTTTTCAATTTCATCTGCAGATGGGCGACCAAGGAAATTTTCTGATTCTGAAATCGAATCTTTGAACACAGCTACTGTAGATGCATCTACTGCCACACCTAGGACTGATTCGTCATTATGTGTCCCTTGCGGGAATAAGAAGTACCAATGTAGAGTATCTGAACCCATTGCATCTCCACCATGTTTCCATCTTGCATCCCTAACATCATCAGAACTCCAGCTATTGTCTTCGGAAAAATCGATAGCGTTAGCAACAATTTGAATCCCCTTAGGTTTATCACAGACTTGCTGTAATCTTGTTTTCACTAAGTCCATTGCTATTGGATCATAACCTTCCTCATACAAAAAATGGATTTTCATTCTTTCAAATTTGTCATCCTGAAGGCAAGCGAGTGCAAGTCCACCAGGTATACCTCGCTTTTCTTCGAATAACTCATCGGTTCCGAAGCAACCTGCAAAGCCTGCTGATAATATAACCGTGATAACAAAAATTACTCGCATATTTTCACCTAAAAATCCTCAGGTATTTGTGTTGGGCTAAACAACTGTCCAGGGCCTGCAACTTGTGATAACTGGATGCGAGCAAGATGCTCCCATGACCTTAAAACTCCTAATGCATCACTTACCAACATTTGCTCTTCTTCTAGAGTGACACGAATCAGTGTATCTAGGATATCCATGCGGTCTCGATCAACTAAAGACAGAGCTTTTTCTAACTCAAATGTTGAATCACTCTCCACAGGCTGCACCTCTAATGGCCATGGTTTAGCAAGATTTTCTGGAATTTCTTCCATATGATTTTTCAACTGAGATAACAATCTGTTAGTCCACCTTGAAACAACCAGACTTGTTTCCAAAATTGGCATGTTCAATTGATTGATCAGATTTACTAACCTCTCTTGTAAGGTAACCATCGAATTTGTGCCACTCATGTGGTTACCTCCTATCTACTTACTATTCTGCAAGTATTGATGTCCATAGTGTGACCATTGCTCCATAGTCCAACCTTCTGGCAACCCTGTTGGAGGCAGTGGGGGAACTGGTGCTACTGGTGCTTGGGGTACAGTTGGTGCAACTGTTTGCTGCTGCACTTGGGGCATCTCCTGCAAATTAGACTCAATCTCTGGAACTGTCTTGGATTGCATGTTTTCCATTACCTCAGCGGTTTGGTCTGATTCATCAACTTCATCGCCACGCTTTATTCTACGCATCTGAACCATTGTCCATACCGCATAGGACATTGAACCTAATGCTATGAGGTACATTATGACGGATAGCTGAGAATCTGCAACTTGATTGGCCAATGCTTTGCCGTCTCTGTCAACTTCTTCTTTAACCAATAGAGGTGAAATCGAAAGACGCTCCTTCTCAACTCCCGAATCTAGCAGCAAAATCCTGTGCTCTAGTGTATCACCTGCAATTCCGTCTGCGGTTGCCTGCAAATCAATTTGTGCATTCTTACCACTTGAAATTTCAATGGAGGAAGAAGACAATGTTTGCCAGTCATCACCAGAAACCAATCGTTGTAGAACAAAAGTAACGCTTCCTGATGCACCACTATTTCTCACCTCGAGAGATACCGATACCGCTTCTCCCGGATTAGGTGTTGGATTAGACCACTTCGGAGTGGTATCTTGCAAACTAACATCTGGTCCAGTGAGTGCTAAAGGCCATGAAGCCAAAGGTTCAGAAATCGTATTTCCTTGGCTATCGTATGGATTTCCAGATTCATCAGAACCTGTGACCCATACATCAATCGTGTAAGATGGTAGAAGCATTGTTGCCCCTCCATCTGTCAAATCAAGGTAACCTGTCCAGAAGAACTGATCTTCGAATGGAGTAGTATCTGGAAGCGGTGAAGAGCCTCTACTAATCTCTGCTTCTCCTGCCCTCACGAGGTAATGTAAAACCGCAGGGTCATCAACAGAGAAGCCTTGGTCATCTCTTGTCTCAAGCATAACTTGCAGATTATCTGCAAGAGAAATTGGAATTTCTTCACCCGGCTCGATTCCAGCCAAATGGATGTCGTGAATAGTTGGGCGTTCACTGTCAACAGCTAGTCGCAATCGTGGTATGTATTCGGATTGGTCTTCAGCAAGACCTGGTAAATCAACTAACTTAGCACGTAAATCTAAATGGCCGCTTCTTACATCAGGAACTAACATATCGATACTAAAGTAGCCTCCTTCCCTGCTAGTAGTAGTCCATTCATTGTCGTAATCTCCTAAAGATATTGTGAAGGAACCAGCAGGAGCAGGGGTCTCATCTTCAGCGAACACGACTCTTCCACTAAACCTCAGTGCCTGTCCTGCGCCAATCAAAGTTTCATCGAATTCAGGATTGTAATGGTTGGTACCGTCTCTCAATTCAATTGCTAAAATATGTCCCGGTTGTGTATCGAATCTCAAATCATTATCCAAACTCCACAAATCATTACCCAATCCGGCTTTGTGAATGTTACATGGAATATCATCTTCTAATCCACACGGTTTGTCTTCAATCCAAACCTTTGGTATGAAGTGTGAAGCGCCATCAGTATCCCATACTTCAGGGAAGTTCCAAGTTAGTTGGAATTTAATCGATACAACCATTCTCGAGTTGTTTTCAGGATCTAAGATAATTGAAGAATAAAGGTTTGAAACTGCTAAACCTGAACCGCCGCTTTCTAGATACATCTCGGGCATACCATTCTCATCTTTTGAGATATGAGCATAAATCGAGGTTTCGTCATCATCAAAATCACCAGCGAGTGCAAGATGTACGTATTCTACATCCCACCATCCGTTGATATCTGAGACCATGAATGTCGCTGTGTAAGATATTCCCGGATGTAATGGGGCTAAATCATCGTGACCTGTAATCGTTGAATTATCAATATCCATCTCAGGTTCAAACTCTTCTCGAATAACATACCAAGACAAAGACTCATCCCATTCCGGGGCTATTTCTCCAGGTCTATCACCACAGAATTGCCCAGGCTCAATGTCACAAACAGGAGACCCTCCCATTGCAATAACGTTACCTTGACCGTCTTGACCAGAAACATAGAATGCTACGTTGTCCCCATGGACAAGCATTGAATCATCTATCAATCCGTTGAATACATTAAGTCCTCCAGGTAAAACTTCTGGAGTTGTCAAAGTTTTCGAACGATATTCAATAGGCTCCGGAAGTCCATTGAAGTTAGAATCGTCACATCGCTCGTGCTCACCAGCTTCACAGCCAACCCAATAATGCAAATCTACGGTTTGAGGAGGGTCTACAGAATCTTGAATCACTACTTCGATCGCTTGGCCACCAGGAGATGGTGGTCCTTTGTGCATTTCAAAAGACATCTCTGGACTTGCGAACAACACTAGTGGAGCATTTCCGTCAAAAATCAATTTTATTGTATTGTAACCGGGATTAACATATGTCGAGCCATTTGCTAAATTGATTGCTTCAACATACAATACCATTCCACCTGGAGTAGATTCAATAGGTGATGTGAATGTCATGTTATATTGGCCAAAGCCCGGATTTCCTTCCATGTGCAAAACTGTTGGTTCCCCGATTGGGTCGCCATCATAGGTTACATTTTGGCCCAATACCCGTAGACTGAATTCTCCAGCCATAGGTGAAAATGCTGAACCTTCAAAATTGATTCCACCACTAATCGACAGGTTAAATCCTCCACGAACCCAATCTCCAGGATATAATTCACGACCTGTCTCTTCCCAAACTCGCATTCCATCGAGTTGTATATCATTCTCAACATTTAGTGAGAGTGAATCTGTGGTCCAAGCATTAATTTGAGGGCCTAAATCATCGCTCATAGAAACTATTGCTTCCATCTTTCTCTCGTCATCCCAAGTCCAGTTTACTTTGGTTGGCATGGTAACTGAAACTATTCCTTCGCTATCGATTGAAGAGGTACAATTTCCAACATCGAAATGTATGATTCCACCGGCATCATCGACAACACTGCATGAGTCACCTCTTATCCATTTGAATGCAGGATTGCCTCCATGCGAATTGTTTAGACCGATTGTGGCTTCTGTAACTTTGTCAACTAAATCTCCATGGGCCATTCTGACCACAAGGTTACGGTAAGCGCCATCAGGAACTATCAATCCACCTTCGAGACTTGCATCCAGAACTCTTGTATTCAATCTATACTCAATATCTAAGTCAGTCAATTTCACTCGCCCGGGAGTATTGGCCTTGACTGCGATTGGGATTTCTACAGTTCCAACTCCGTTGGCAGGAATATGTTCATTGAAGGCATCGACTAAACTTGGTGTTTCAGATACTACACTACCAACAGGTGACTCATCGGAAGCGACGACAGAACTCTCATTCAAGAATAGAATTGATCTCCAATCCCACTCACCGTCATCACCGACGTCTAATTGAGGCGCATCAGGGTAACCTTCCTCGTACCACAATATGAAAGAGTCAATTTTAGCGGTAGTTGAGTCGTCACTAGTTGACATGATAATCGAGTATAACAACTCGTTACCAGCTCCTTGGGTAGAGAAGGAAACTTCTGCATTATTTTCTGCACTTTCCCATGATGAACCATTATCGTTGGAAACCATTACTTCAATCGAGGTAGAACTTGGAACATCACCATTCCAAACTGCTCTAACTTTACCTACATTCGTACCAGTTGAAACCTTTTGACTCGTCCAATCCCCTGAACTTTGGTATGAAGTTGCATATTCTAAGGAAATCCACCAAGATACTGCTGAGGAACCAATAAGCTGCATTTTCCAGACCAACTCATTTCCAGGATGTGTAAAGTGAATCGTCTGATTCTTTTCTACAGCTTCCCAATGAGTCCCATTATCGGCACTTACCCAATAATCAACTCGATCTCCCTGACTAGGGGCGGACCAATGATTCTGAACATTTACTGCCAATACGTCATCCTCTGTAACGATGGTTTCTCCAATCCAAGTTGTAGTTCCAGGCGCAGGAGTAGTTGCGTAGGAAATGCCCATTCCAAACTCACGATAATACAATGTCTTGGCATTCCAAGTTGAGTAACCAGTATCTACAGTAATCAGCCTCTCTCCATCATAGAATAATCCTAATCCTTTAGCCGTAATGTCGCGTGTTCCGGTTTGTGGAATAAGCGAAGAAGAGGAGCCTGAAACTGCCCAAACGCTCAATTGATCAGTGTCCTGATAGTAATAGCCCTTCATACAGCGCATGTAGAAGAATCCTGCATGAACAACTAGACCATGCACATTGCTGTTCGACTTACCACATTCAGTACTCGACGATGCACCAGATGTGAATGAGTACTGTCCCTCGCCACGAGTGAACTGCCCATTTGCTCCGAAATCATAAGGCACTATTCTTCTCTGTTGTGAGTGTGTAACCCAAATTTGGTCGGTTTCTCGGTCGTATGAAATTCCGCTATATTCACCAAATTGTGGAGAGATATCATATGAATCAACACATTTCCAAACCCAATCATCCGATACATCAATTGCTAGTACTCTGAGATACTGAGTAGGGTTGGAAGATGAATAAGGATACTTGTATGTTGAGAATATTCCGTACAACATTTCATCGTCAGTTATAGTCCAATCTTTGAATCCATAAGCCTTGTAGTAAGTTGAAGTTGGATCTTGAGGCAAAGTACATGCCGATTCTCTTTGCAAATCAACCACGATATCTCTCGTTACATTGTTAGGATGCATTCTTGTAACAACCTTGTCAAAAGAAGTCCCAGTGAAAGTTGACATGAATAGCCAATCGTGATTTCGAAGTATTGCACCTTGTCCTTGAGCCATGAAATTAGCACTGGTAACCTTAATCTGGTTGCTAAATCTCAATTCTGTTGAGTTCGAAGTGTGAGGTTGACGAACTGCAAAACTACCATTATCGAGCCACGCATCTGAACCTGGAAGTTCTTCTTCAGTAGAATCGTGTGCTGAAAACTCAGTGTCACCAGATGCGAATCCCAAACTTAGTTCTTCACTGCGAGCATCCATTTGGCTAGGTATTCCATCCATCCATTCGTCATATGTGTCAGTCGTAACTTGCGACCAACCTGTAGATGAAGCGCCAGAAAGAGTCACATGAACATCAAGAACTTCAGCACCCTTAGGCATGGAGACAATTGTTGTTTTGTCTGCACCCCCTTGATACAGAGCAATATTCTCGACACTACCGTCTGAGAAAGTGTAGATGTGCCTAGATGCCCCATTAGCTTCGGCCTTACCAATGAAGGTTTCAGAAAGCGGACTCATCGGTGTAAGTACGAGTATGAAAACCATTAGCGATAAAGCGGCTCGAGACGAAATTTTCTGCGACATCCACTATTCACCCGCATAACGGTGCAAACCATAGGCCTTGAATTAACCGGCGAACCGTCACAAACAGAAATCCCCCTTTAGGGGGAATTCTGACTCGAATCAAGAGGTGTTTCTGCTGTCATATCTGATAGGTGAAGAATCTCCACGAATTCCATCTTCTTCATCATCCTTAACTTCGAACCAATCAACCAACCAGTCGCCATCTGTATCCCAGTTGAGAGGGTCACTTCCCTCTGCGATATGGTCGTCGTCCAAATCGAGTAAGTACCAACCATATTCGTGTTCTCCCAAATCTACCGCAGGTGCACGGTTAGTGTTTCCAACGTAATACAAATCCCAATCATCGGTAACGTCTCCGGAACAGAGCAATACATCATCGCCAGCATCAAGAACTAAGAAATCAGTATCTTGGTCATCGATAATCAGCACATAACTCAAATCATCGATATTCTTCTTGTTCATTCCAAGATAATTTGTTGAATCTTCTGTAACTTCTCCTAGACCAAGTGTGAATTCCCTAAACTGCCACCATTCAGTGATTGCTGAACCTTGCCAAGTCTCACCTGATAACCGAACAGAATCAGGTGAATCGAGATTCGGATTTGCAATCGCGTAGAATTCCATGAAATTCGTATATGGAGTATATTCACATGTGGCCCCACTACAATCCCAATTTCCATCTTGGTCTGGATCTTCATTTGCATCTAGAGGGTCTGTAGGATTGAATGTCGCCCAAGTCCATCCCAAAGCTGGTCGAGATAAGGTCCCCGAATTCTGAGATAATGGCCTACATGATGCTGTAGATGAGGTGCATGAACCACCTGTCGCAGCATCTATCCATTGAACTTCAACATTTAATCGAGATGAGTAATTATCATTGGATTCATTCCAACCCTTTTCATATTCATACCAATCAGGAAGCATATCGCCATCGGTATCGTTGTCCATAGGGTTAGTTCCGTACTTGAACACCTCTCTACCATCAGAAAGATTCCAGTCTCTGTCATGTGATACAACCATGCCTGCATTCACGACTGTGTTGAAAGTGACAGCATCACCGTCTGAGTCGTTAGTATCTGGTCGAGTTCCGTTAAGATATTCCATGAAATTGGTGAAAGGTAAGTCGCCGATTCCATTCTGTATAACATCTCCAGAAGGTGTAAATTGACGATTCTCCCAAGTGCCTTGAACAGCAGGTATATCGAATGATGTTCGGCCATACCATCCATCGCTATCAGGGTCGTAATTAATATCAAATGGATTTACTGGATTTGTAGCCCAGTGGTTCTGAGTAGTAGGGTCTGGCAAACCATATACTGCATAGCAGAATTCCCAGCCGTCATCAATTCCATCCAAATCTGAATCTGAGTTAGTTGGGTCTGAAATTCCGAACAAAGTTCTATTGAAGGTGTTTGGATCTTCAGAGTTAATCATGTTCATTCTAGCCGCCGAAACAGCGTCCTTTCCACTAAAAGTGTTGAAAATTGCTCTTCTTGCTTCCGCATCGGTGTAACCCTCTTCGATGTATGCTGCTATTGTATCATCACCGAAGCCGATCAATCCAGAACCTGTTGAAAGTCTTTCAGAATACTTACCATAAACACGTGATTCATACTCTCGCTTGTTAGTGAATTGCTCATCTAAGGAAATGTTTCCATCCCTATCGCAATCAACTGAATCCATATCACTATCAAGCCATTGATCAGAGTCAATAAGAGGATTCATTGACCAGCGGTTATTCTCAAGATCCCAGCTGGTAAACCAATATTCGAATCCATCAATCATCCCATCATCGTCGGTGTCTGAAATTGTCGGGTCAGTAATTCCCATTAATGTTGAAATGAAATTTGTTGGAATACCAGTAGACTGCCATTCTTGGAATTGGTCAAGATGTCTTTTTCCTCTCTGTCCTTTGTCAAGAATGATAGTATACACTCTCTGAGCTTTTTGTGTTGGGTCGTTCAAATCTCCATCAATATGCATTAATGGAGCATCTAATGGATGGTTTTCTCCATTCATTGGGTTTGTATTAACCAATGAAAATTCTTGAGCATCGGTCAATGCATCATCGTCTGCATCGAATGAACCATCACCTGCGACTAAAGGATTCAGGGTCCATGTCTGTGCAGTATCATTCCATGCGGTAAACATCAATTCTAGCCCATCTAGGAATCCGTCTCCGTCTGTATCGGGATTATTCGGGTCAGTGGTCCAACCGGATACATTGATCAAATCTTGAGTTACAAATGAACCGAATGATTCAGTATTCGTAATTCCAGACCACTGTTGCAAAGTATATCCAGCACCTACTGTTGTAACATACCACTGTGGACTTGTGCGATTGGAATTGGTTTCAGAGAGCGAAGGGTCGATCGAGTTGTATTCTTCCCAATTGCTCATTCCATCATCGTCAGAGTCATCCCATCTATCATTAGAGTTCAAAGGATCAAGAGACCATTTTGCATCTAGTAATTCCCATCTTGCATACCAAATTTCCCAACCATCCGGCATCCCGTCAGAATCACTGTCAGCATCTGTTGGATCTCCCGTTTGTATGCCATCACCAAAGTTGGATTCCGGAGAGCCCCAGTCGGATATGTTCCTAAACAAATCAGTTGAGAAGTTGCTAGGTATGAGTTCACCATCTAGGCTCATGTTTCCACTAAACAAATCATCGCGAATATGGAATTCAAGCCAATTCACGAATGCTTCATTCTCTTCAATAACGCCATTGTGGTTGATATCATATCCATCGCCATCAGGGTTCTCAAATGCGTCACTGCCATTCAGAGGATTAATTCCTACGCGTGAAACATCCCAGGTGCAGGCGCCTCTGGCTTCCCAGCCATCAGGTAATCCATCTCCATCAGAATCCACATTGTTTGGATCTGGTTCTGCCCATTGGGAAGCTGCAGTTTCTGTTTCTAAGTGACTTTCTAGTAAATCGCCTGCTAAACCTGCGACCTTCACTAATGACCATTGATACACACAAAGATTGGTCAAGCCATCACCATCAGCATCCCAATTTGCATCATCAGGGTCGTTGGGGTCCATCGTCCAATTATTCGAACCAGTGAATGTAGAGCCAATCCATCTTCGATGCTCGATTTCCCAGCCGTCAGGCATACCATCTCCATCTGAATCAGGATTGGTTGCATCAGTACCACTATCAACACCAAGTGAGGATAGGTATGTGTCATTCGCAGCTAATCCTGCAGCATCGCCACATACATGCTCGTAATCGTATTGATTTGTGTAATGGCACCACAGAGGGGTGAATTCGTGGAATAGACCGAAGTATTCTGCGCCATCTCCTACACCATCGCCATCGGTATCAACGACTCTTGGATCGGTTGCATTGTAACCGTTAGCTGTAGTTGCAGTGTACCTAAATTCATCCAAATTTCTCCAAAGTCTTTCATTGATCGGGTCAGAGTCAAGATTTACGCCATCACCGTCCGCATCAAGCAAAGCATCCCAAGGATCGGTAGGGTCGAGACCATACCTAACTTCCCATCCATCTAACATTCCATCTGAATCAGAATCATTCGCCATAGGGTCCATAAGTTCTAGATTGGAATACATTCCAGGCCCTATTCCTAAAAACACCGTATCGACACCTGCGACTTGGTGAATTGCAATAGCAGAAATTAGACCAGGCACCCATTCTTGGTTAGTCATTCCATATACAGCAGCATAACCACCGCTTAGAGACCACATGCCCCATCCAGAACCAATAATCAATTCCTCTCCTGTAGAATGAATGGAATAAATCTCATTAGCAGAATTTACGGTTACTCCATCAACTCCTTGATGTTCATAATCTCCACTATGTGTGATGAACCCTGAAAGTAAATCAAGACGATGTAAACCAGATGGAGTTCCAATCCAAACAACTTGCATCTGGCCTCCTTCAGGTCCATCTGCTTCCAATGCATTTACTGTAGCAGGGTTGGCACCACCTTCGGCGCCAATTGCTCGCAAATCATCAATGTCAGTAGCAATGGAAGTAGGCTCTGATGAATAGTAAAATTTCCAATTTGGTACTGCTGCATCTCTTGCAGTAGAGGTTTCGACCGAAAATAAACCAACATCAGTACCAACGAAAAGAGTCATTGGCCCTGCGGAAACATCAGCATGAACTATTGAAGTGGCTGTTGCGTTGCCGAGATTCATGGCATCGGAAATTCCTGAACCTAGCGAAAGTTCTGTGATTGATAAGTCGTTAATTTGGAATACTGAACCAAAGCCTCCGTGACCTAAAGCAATGACATAATCATCTCCACCATCTGTGACTAATTGCGCACCAGCAGTATACCTTCCAGGATAGAAACTCCATTGTGAGATCTCGCCGAGTGTCCCCTCAGTTACCTCTGAAATCCATACTCCGCCTTCTGTAACCATAACAATGTGAGTTTCTAGTATGATCATGTCGTGCAAATCATGGCCTTGTGGCAACTCATAATCAGTCGATGCTGTGTTTTCAAAATCGATAACTGTCACACCTAGTTTGGAACCAACCCACAAATGTGTCCCATCATCATGTAATTCTCTTACATCATGATTTAGAATAGAAACTTCTTCGGATGTTGCTTCTGGGGAAAGAAGATATTCCATGTATGTATCTTCGCTAGCACCCAATTCAACCGAACGCATGCCTGATTTGACCATGTTTCCATCATCAAGATGTACAAAATATTCCTCTAAAGTAGACAATTGCTCTCCTACAGCAAGAGCCTCTTCGGAACGAGCAGCATCGACGCTAATTATGCCATCACGATTTGCGTCCCATCCATCGTTATCTAAATCGATTAATGCATTTGAACGGTTTAGTGGGTCAAGCCCGAAATGAATTTCCCATCCATCTGTTATTCCATCACCACTCGATGGGAACAGACGTCTATGCTTGACTCCATCATAATTGAAACGGTCACTATCTTCCTCTACAGGATTAGTTCCAAGCCAAATATATTCATCGATAACATTGTCTGTTCCGTTGCGTGCACAAGCTTCGAGGATGTTTTGGAAAACAGTAAAGTTAGAATTCTCTGTAATGAAAGGCCAATCATTCAAAATTGAGGATTCAGGATTAGGCGCATAGCATCTTAGTCCATCCAATTCATTGGTCCAATTTGAAGGAGCGCCATAAGCGTACTCTTCTGGTGAAGTTAGCAACTCATTGACTGTAAGGAAGCCATCACGATTTACGTCAAAGCCGTCTTCATCAGGATCTAAATCAGCATCGCTAGCGTTTAGCGGGTCAAAATATTCGCAGACGAAACGCTTCTCTTCAGTATCGAAACCTCCTAATTTCTCACACATGTGCGCTTCGAAGCCATCAGGTAAACCATCTCCATCAGTATCAGCAATTCGTGGATCAAGGTACCACCTCTCCCCAGATTCATTAATGACTCCAGTTAGTCCTCTTGTGAAACTTGGATCTACACATTCTGCAGGATATGGCCAGCAATACTCTTCCGTAGCATTCAATCCATCAATATCTATGTCGACATAGGCATCAGAGGCATTGTCCCTATCAAGTCCTTTCATGACAACTACACGGTTGTCAGTCGAAGAGAAATTAATCCACTCGCTGAATAAATTTTCATGGACATCAGGTATTTTGTCACCATCTGAATCTGTAGCAGGAGGGCGTGCTCCATCTGTCAAATTAGGATTGGTAGTACCTACATTTGAGATTGCAGGTAGTTGTGAAACAAAGAACAATCCTAAAACTACGAGAACAGTCATCAAAAGCGTTGATTGTGAGCGTCGCATCGGAATCACCAGTGGGCGCGGTAGCACCCAAACAAACCTCAACCCCTGAATCAGCCTTAATAGAGTGATGGAGCATTGTTCAGACTCGGATTACCTACGGTAATCCTCGATTAGCCTCCAAAAGTGCATTGTTTTGCTATTTTGAAGGGGTGAGTTCAAGGGCTAAACGCGATGCCGAGTAAAAGTTGGGCATGTCGCTATCATTCACTCATCTGGGAACTGGCAGTCGCGGTAACGCTACGCTTGTTGAGAGTGGTGACTTCAAGATTCTAATTGACCAGGGATTTTCTGGAAAACAACTAGAAACAAGATTAGCTAGAATGGAAATGAAACCTAACGAAATTGATGCAATTGTAATTACTCACCACCATGGAGACCACGGGGGTGGAGCGTCCATTGCTCAAAGGCGATGGGACATTCCAATTTATTGTAATGATAGAACTGCAACTGCATTGAATCTTGACTTAAGGAGTGTACGTCTTTTCGAAAGCCTAGAAACACTTGATTTTGCAGACGATTTCGCGCTTCTACCTGTTCCAGTTCCCCACAGCGGAGCGGATAATGTTGCTTTCATAGCGAGCCACAAAGGAGAAAGGGGTGCAGTAATTACTGACCTAGGTTCTTGGACAGACGAATTAGTCAACCATGTTTCGGGTTGTCAACACATCTCAATCGAAGCAAATTACGATAACAAAAGGCTCTGGAATGGCCCGTACCCCATGAGGTTGAAAGATAGGATTGCAGGGCGAGGAGGTCACCTCTCAAATGATCAAACTGGGCAATTTTTATCACAAGTAGTTAGCAAAAATACTAGGTCGATTGTTCTAACACATTTGTCTGAGAAGAATAACGCCCCACACCTCGCTGAATCAACTGCACTATACCACCTGGATGATTTGTTTGAGGGAGATATTCAGATTTCACTTCAAGATGGCCCAGAGTTCACGCATCATATTGGTCAAAGTGAATCTGAGAGGGTTGCTCGAGAGGGAATAACCCTACGCGGATGAGCCCTGTAAGGGCTCGCTGGTGGTGAAACCATAAGAGGGGGGATGATTCTCTCCTGACTGATGAGGTCACGAAGTAAGCGCGAAGATGACCTCGCCGTGAGCGAAGTTATCGGAGTAGTAATGCTCCTAGCCATGGTCATAACCATGATGGGAGGCGTGTTTGTATTCCTCACACCCTATGTCAATGATTTTCAAGATAATACCGCTTGGTCCAATGCTAATGGGATTGCTGAAAGATTGGACGGCAGAATCGATGTTGTAGCTGGTGCAAGCATCGATACCGGATTGCGCACCACTATCCATGCGACAACCAGTGCAATATCACCTCTAATCGGGGCTGAAGTCTGGACTGTTGCTGCCGATATAACCGATTCTGATGTTGTGACTGTGACGTATTTGAATCAAACTTCATTCAGTGTTTTTGCTCAAAATGAAACCGCAAACCGAGCATTGATTTGGACACAATCTGAGCAGCAAACCGTAAACTTCAGCGCTAGTAATGAAGAGGTATTAATCGAACATGGATTGAATGTAGCCGACACTTACATCGTCACAATCTATGCAGATGATGTTGAAATTCATCGCCATGCTAAAATCACAATTTCTGGATTGCTGATTAAGACGAAAGTTCAGACTGGCGAACATTCCATCGCAATACTCAATGATGCTAGATTTGACAAATTTTCAGATGAAACATGGAGTGTTTCTTCGCAACCTGATATGAATATCGAGGAGTTGTTTGACGGGACAATGCGTGCTAGTTTATCCTTGCGAGATGTTGCTACAATCGGTGCGATTCCGGATGGTAGAAACGCTATTTTTGACATCCGTTCTGCGGGACCNATTACCCTTTTCAGCGGTGATGCTTGGAATTTTAGATACACCTACGATTCATCANTNGGNCCAACAATTACGCCNCAGATGACAGAAGGTTGGCTTACTGAATACAACCTNCACAGGTCTTCTGACACACTAGANCAACATCGTGGCATTAGCCCTTGGCAGAGNACAAGTGGTTCTGATGGAATGACAATCGACCATGGAANNTCTGTTATNGACTTAGAAATCGANNTACANTTNGTGGAGGTTAGCAAATGANACCTTGTAATCTNCACCGCGACGAAGAGGCAGTAAGNGCTGCAGTAGCAACCGTATTGCTNTTCGGCGGGGTAATCTCAATCATTGGTTTAATGCTACTATCGATGATGCCNATTATTCAAGAATTAGAAGGTTCGCTGAAAAGAAACGACATGCAGGCACAGATGGAAATAATGNGNCATGAAGTGACCTTGTTATCNGAATCNGGATTNCCNGGTGATTCTTCGGAAGTTGAGTTGATTCCAGTAGATGGAGAACTACGCTGGGATAGATTACGAGGAGGAATGTGGTACTCTGCATCCTGGTATGATGGTGACACATTCAGGATTCAAGGCGCACTTGATTTGGATAGACATATCGATGTAAGACATGCAGAAAGCAATGTACAAGCTATTTGTTACGAGGATATGCGACTAGGCCCAGATCGGCCGTTTATTTTCACACCAAACACTGAAACTGATTCGGTATTACTTACACCAAAACATGGATTGACTATTCCACTCGGTCCAGTAATTCTAGAACAAGATGGAATTGAACATTCACTATCAATTGGTGAAGTTCTTCGCTTAGATTCTGATTCGCAAATCACGTCTAGTCATGATTTGACTGGGCTTCAAATTCGTGGAGATTCTGGCTCCGCTCTGATTCCTCCGACAAAAGCAAATCCTGCAACTGGGAAAGGACAACACTGGGCAGTAACTTTGCCTTCGGGTGAATCAACTATCGAAATCTTTGCCGATGATGACATGCTAGTTCAATGGGATACTGCTGATGAGAGTGGAACTCAAGCAGTAGTGCAATCGTCAGCAGTCAGAATTGCAAATTCATGGTCTAAGAATTTCAACATGACTTCTGACGGAATTATTGAAATTATTACTGATGTTGACGCACATTTAATCATTAAATACGGAGATGAAGGAAGAACATCCCTACTCGGTGAAGAAGGAAACTATTACTCCAAATATTTCATTGCACCTTATAGTTCTGGCAATCTATCCATAACTAACCCTAATGCGAATGCAGCAACTGTAACTTGGAAGAGTGGCGGAGTTTCTGTGCCTGCAAACCAAACCAGTGTCATTCCTTGGCCCCCTTCAAATATTGATAGTGCAGCACACATAGAAAGTAGTGAAAACATTCTGGTCGAATGGGGAGTTGGAAGTAACGGAATTAGAATGCTTGCAGCAACAGATACTGGCCAGATAACTGGATTACAATTCATGGAAGATGATTCGGAAACAATCATCAATTACTCTTCAGAATTTGGTGACTATCAATCTAAACTTTCACTTGATGGTGATTCTGGTATAATGATTCTAGAGGATGATGGTGCAATGAGATGTATTGCGATTGATCAAACCGCATCCGGATGGATCTCTACTACACTGCCTTGGAAATCCATGAACGGTCTACCTGAAGGCCAAATTATCTCTGCATGGAGGAATGGTGAACATCCAGCAAGTATCGAGATAACATTAATTGGAACCGAAGGAGATTCCTCACACGCAAATATAGCTACTGCATGGGCATTTCACATATCTCGATTGACCTACGAATTTGATACTTCGATTACAGGATTAGAAGTTGCTTGGAGTGCAGGCGCCATAGTTACCAATCACCCTGAATTAGAGCCTACGATTTTAGTCGGTCCAACAGATAGACAAGGACCAGGGCCACGATTCAGTGCTACTGTTCCTTCATTACACCCAACAGCAAATTCCGTCACCGGTAGCGGTACTATGAACCTGGACATCGAGTTGACAATGCGTGAAAGTTTAGCATCTACAACTGCTTACGACGTAAGAAGAGGGTGGGTTGGACCATATGGAGATGCTGTCGCATCATGGTCTAGCACAGGGCTAGAATCTTCTGAAGATTGGATAGTAAACCCAGGGCGTATTGACCTTCTGGATGATTATGTTGGTTGGGTTCCAGTCCCAACACATGGGCCGAGTGAAGCCGTTTGGCATACTGCTGGAGAACCTATTCAATTCAATCTGCAGATAAGTAGTATTGATGTTCACATTTCGGAGGCAGCATCATGAAAGGAAGATTAGTTCGCGACCAATCAGGAGCGAGTACTGAACTCGGTTATATCTTCACATTCTTGCTTGGAGTTCTTTTCCTTTCCATGTTTAGCGTGTGGGCATTTGGCCTAGAAACTTCGACTCGTGAAAACTGGAATACGACTGCGGTTGATGTCAACATGGCGGATATCGCTGCTGCTGTTGAAAGAGCAGACTTGGCTAGTCGAGAAGATAGCAGTGTTCGTTATGCAGAAGTTGTCAGTTGGCGTTTAACCGAAGCAGATGAATCAGAATTCGTTCTAACGCTTGACGATGAAGGATTGCACTTGGACCATCCTGAAAATGAATTAGATCGAGATGTATCGATTTCTGCTACAGGCTCTGGTACATACGATGGCAGAATAACACTCTCGGGAACTACGGAAATATGGGTAGTTTACGATGAAGGGAAAACCTACCTGACCAATTCAAGACCTGATTTTTAATCAGCGTCCCATAACTGCAGTGTGGACCATCATCTGTACTTCTCGCATACGAGTCTGAGCACCTAATTCTCTGAATACAGAAAGCGCTCTCTGCAAATACTCCATTCTACGTTGTCTATCAGGAGCCACTCCGCCTAATCTTGCCAATAATTCTCCGATTTGCATTCGCAGGTCATTCGCTTCAGAAATGACTAATGCTTCACGATAGCGCTCCAATGCTTCCTCAATTCTACCACTATCTTGGAGAACCTCACCAAGCAAAATTGAAACTTCTACTAGTGCAAGCGGGTCTCCTGCTTCACCCATTGTAGAAAGAGCATCAGTATAGTGGTGAAGTGCCAAGTCTGCATCGCCACTCTTAGCATAATAACGACCGAGAACTGCTCTAGCACGGGCGTGTAAAATGGTATCATCTCCAGATTCAGATCTCTCATATGATGATAGAGCATGGTCGCGTGCACGGTCGCTTTCTCCAAGATCCAAAAGAGATCTTGCAAGAACAATCTGCGCAGGAATTAGTTCTAGTGAATCATCTCCTGAAAGGATTTTTTCAACTTCCGAATATGCATCCAAGGCTTTACTTTTCTCTCCATTGCGGCGTAGAATGTATCCCATGTTATTGTAAGAACGAGCTGCACCGACAGCATCTCCAATCGAGATAAATAACTCAAGGGCCTTTCTGTGCATGTTGAGGCTCGAATCAGAATCACCACGCTTCAAAGAAATGTCTGCCAAATTAGACAATATGTCTGCAATTACATCATCTAATCCTGCCGCCTCAGCAGGCGGCCTAGCTTGGCTAAATGCCTCCTCGGCTTCATCGAAACGACCTAGAAGTGCGAGAACTTCTCCTCGCAATCTATCGATACGACAAGCGCTTTCTGCTTCAACAGATTTGGTGTCAACGGTTTCTAAAAGACCCAACAATTCGATGTGCCCTTCTTTGATTAAATTCCGTCCTTCCTCTACAATAATTTTTGTTGCATCTTCATGCCTGGATGATGAAATTAGGTGATAAATTAGTTCTAATGCTATTTGGCTTGAACTGGCTTGCTTTTCATACCAAGCAACAGCCTTGTTGTGCAACTCCTCTTTCGATTGCTTGTCAAGACTCTGTAGAAGGAACTCTCTAATCAAATCGTGAACGTCATAGGTCGCAGAATCTGCATGTCTCGCTAAGCCTGATTCTACAAGCGAGTCTAACTCGTCGACATTCAAACCTTGTTCTGTCAATGCTTCCAGTTCAATTGGTTCTCGGAAAACAGATAACGCACCCAATAACCTCTTTTGCTCTCCAGAAAGTTTAGAGAAAATTTCGATATTAACATAGTTCTCCAAAGATTCGTGGAATGCTCCCGCAGATGCACCGCGGTTAATCAGTTCCAATACTAGCGGATGACCGCGGCTTAGCGAATGTATGTACAGTAATTTCTCTTGATCTAAATCATCAAATGCCGATAGTAGGGAACGTGTAGAATCTTGATCTAGACCTTCCAAAGGTAATACTAGAGATACGATTCTTCCATCTGCATCCTTCAACGAAACTACTTCTTTGAAAGAACGCGAGAAGATGACTAATCCTACATCTCCCTCACACTCTACCAAACCTCGAGAAAGGGCCTGTATTGTTTGATGAAGTGTCTTGTCACTGACCTTGTGATAATCATCGATTACAATCAAAGCAGGTGAATTGGACAATGCATCCAAAATAATTCTTGCAGCATCAGCAGCCTTGGGAACAGGAGTTGCAGAGATATAATCCGCAAGCATCGAATCTCCAATGTTGGAAAGCCAATCTGCTATGCTCTCAAAGAATGCTCTACTACCATCCCAATCTTGACACCGATGATACATCAAATTCCTGCGATGCATGAAAGATTCTATCACTTTAGCCGCCATAGAAGTCTTTCCAATACCTGCAATCCCTGGAATCATTAGAGTTGTTGAACGTGCTTCGAGCAAGTTAACCATGTTTTCCAGTTCGGTTGAACGACCATAGAAATGGCGCAACCGAGGAAGGTCGCCNAGACTTGTAACCAATTGTTTCTCAACNTGTTTGGATAAATCCCTCTCAACTAAATCTGCAGATAGCGATCTAACATCTAAAACTCCATTGTCATCTAAGTATCGAATTACATCAACTGGCCTCATTGTAAACGGCAGTTTGTCCTGAATTTCTCCAAGCGTAGATGCAATAGTGTTTCCACCTGGTAAAATTGCTCTGAGTTGGAATTCTCTGAGACGTTTCCACGTATCCTCAGCTAAATTCATTCCAGAGTCGGTTAAGAAGTACGCTTTGCGCTTTCTACTAACTCCTTGAACGTGCGCCTGCCTCTCCACTAGCAAGCCTTGATCTTTCAATCCGGCAATTGCACGTGGTACATTTGAACGAGCGATTGCTACAGCATTCGCAATTCCCATTTGTGATAGAGCAAACGGAACTTCAACCGAATTCATGAAGTCTGCAAAATCAGACAGATGCAACAAGATTCTCTCTTGAACACCTGGTTTTGGTCGCGCAGTCATAACCTTTCCATTCCCCCAGTCCTCTTAGAGTGTTGTGTATTTCCGTGTAAGAAATCACTGTTGTGGTGGTTGATAGTTAGGATCTGCAACCCATTGGTTGGATTGAGCATCCCAAATCCAGCCTGGATGTTGAGGTTGAGCAGCCGGAACAGGCGCAGGAGCAGGTGTTAGTTCACCTGCTGCTTGTTCAGCGGCTCTAGCTTTAGCCCAAGCATAGGGGTCGTCCTCTTTTTGTTGCTCCTCAAGTGCTTCAGGGTCATCCTCAAACTCATCTTCAAACTCCAGGAAGAAGAATGCACCTACTCCAAGAAGTATAGCAAGCGCTACTACAGCGATAACCACCCAAACCCAAGTTTCCAGGCCATCTGTAAGTGCCTCTCCGCTCTGAAGAGAGATGTCGTTATTGTCATCCTTACCAATGAATTGTCCATCTTGAGCGAAGTAAATCTTGTAATTACCGTCATCACCAAGTTGTGATGATGAAATTTCCATTGCCCAGGTTCCATCAGCAGCCACTACAGTAGTATTCAGTAGAGTGTCTCCTTTCAGAAGACGTGCCTTGACTTGAGAGTTCGGTAATCCAGTTCCTTCGAAATCAGCGGAATCACCGAATGTCACAGTTCCTTGGTCAGTTCTTTGTGCTGTAAATTCTACTCCTTTCACAATGAAATTGACCTGATATGAATATGCAACAGAATCATGGATATCTCGTGCTTCAAACATTACTCCTTGCATAGACCAATCTGAGATTTCGCTTGATGTTTGGTACATCGAATCCATTGGGTTGTAAATCGCCTTTCCTTCAGGTGTTATTCTGATGTGGTATGCATAATCATCATCAAATGCAGTAGAAGGATCATCACGAATATCGAATACCATATGGCTGGTTTGTGGTCCGGCTCCATCTGAATCATTGAAGTAATCTAGTAGATTGATTTCTACGCCATCACCACACTTGTCGAATGCACTTGACCTTTCGTCACAGAAAATTGTGACCGTATCAACCCATCCATCAGGATTGAATGTTGGTGCTACATTGTTAGCGTCCGCAGGGTTGTCGATGATGATTCTAACAGTTTCAATCATTGAATAATCTACGCCATCATACGCCTTGACTTGGACTTCGTATTGCTGATCGTGAATGAGGTCGCTTGTATCCCAATAAGTCATCCAAGCCCCATTTGGCTGGAAATTAGTAATAGGGTCAGGGCCACTATTCAATTCAATTCCGCTAGCTAAATCTACAATTGTAATCTCGACTCTTGTAACTTGGCCGTCGTTATCTCTTGCAACACCGCTAACAATAGTCTCTTCAGATGCACGTACGCTCTCCATTGGTAGAGGTTCGCTCACTTGGACAATTGGAATTCTGTTGTCATTATCGATATTGATAGTAACGATTTCTGGAACACATACATCTACAGTTTCATGGCAGTAATTAGAATCGCTAGCCCAAACTGTGAAAGTGTATGCACCGCTTGGTAATGAGGAGAAGTTCCATGAATCAGACCAAACTGTTCCACCGCCATTGTTGGCAGGATAGTTTGCAGAGTAGTTGTTTGGACCTACTACACTGAACCATATATCACGGATATCGGTACCTTGTACACCTTGGTAATCATCCGAAGCCGTTCCGCTGAACAATACCTCTTGTCCATCGTGGGTGGAGGCATCTAGTGGAGAATCGAGATTAATCGTAGGAGGATTGATGTTTAGTTTGAAGATACGAGTTGTAACAATAGATTCGTCCAAACCATCATAGGAACGGATTCTGAAAGTGACATCTTCTTCGAAGTGGTTTGCCATATCCCAATCAAAACTCCATGTCTTGAACGGCCAATTAGTCATTGTAACTTCACCATTTGCTCCAGAAGTATCTGTAGCAAGGTACCAATCTATGCTACCATGTGGTTGAATTTCCACTCTCTTGATATCACCGAACTGCTTCAACCAAGCATCATAATCATTGAAGTAAGGACCTGAAACTCCATCATGGGCAGAACCTGTCAACGAAATTGTTCTTGCAAATGATGTACCATCATTCTGATTAACACTCACCGAAGGTGCGATGTTGTTCAGATGAATCACTTCGTCAACCATTCCTGTCAGTGTGAAATCGTGGGTAGATGTACCCTTACTGAATTTCTTAGCTTCAACCGTATAGGTTGGCATCTCCCTTCCACCATTCTGACAGTCAGGATCTTGACCATCTACTAGGGTGTCACCATCATTATCAGCACCGTCTCCACAAGAATCCTCTCCTGTACCGGTAGCAACATGGTCCCAGTTGGTATCAATGTGGAAATTAGAGGGCAATGTCACCCATTGAGTAAATCCATAAGCGTCGGTACTCATGTTGTACAATGGCTTACCATTTGCGTCTTTGATTGTGACAAGAGCATCTGAAACTTGTGAGTTATCAGCTTTGACTTGGTAGCGAACCAGTTCACCTTGCTCGACTTGAACTCCCCATGCAGTATTCTGGTTCTGGATGTGAATCTTCGAACGATCGAAGTTTTGAATATCGGAGTAAGTGAAAGTGGTTGCATTTTGATTCACTTCCATTGACAAAGGCATGAAACGCGGAGGCCATTCTGCAGTCAATGGTGCCTTGATACACTCCGCAGTGTCCCACGGACACTCCGCGCCTTGCCAAGACAGAGATACTGGATACAATTCATTGCCACCTGGATCAGGCATAAATTCGCTTTGAACTGCAACTCTAGATTCTGTAACATTGTATATCTGAGAGGCATTGGAATATGTGTTCTCAGAGAAATAAGCAATTGAACCATACTTGTTTCCGTAGTTATCATCATACAGCGAAATATTTGCTGCGAATCCTCCCACTTCTATGTCGTTACCTTGAGCGTTTACAATTCCACCCTTGATTCTGAATCCGTCCCCGATATTGTTGGTCACAGTATTATCCATGAATGTTGCAGATGACATGTATACGTGGAATGCTGGACATGGGAAGTCTCCACCGTACATGTATTGGGAATTACAAGTTCCCGTATTGTTGGAGATTACATTGTTGGCGAAGTAAATTCTAGCCTTAGTAGGAGAAGGTACATTCCATCCCTGGTCCTTGTGGTGATATTCTCCGATAAGAACAGGTTCTTTTGCAGTGTTTAGAATCGTATTGTTTTCTGCTGAAACATCTGATTCTCCATAAACCCAGAGTCCATTCCACCCACCAATTGGTCCAATGACGTTGTTATTGATGGTCACGAAAGAGGACCTAATACCGAATCCTGAACCTTCAGAGGAACCAGAGATAGTGTTGCGTTCAGCGACGACAATTGCGCCATCATATGCAGTGATTCCTGCACCTTCTGCTGGAGTGATTGTGTTATCAGAAATAACGAATGTGTATTGCTGTCCATTTGTTACAAGATGTGAATTTGTGTCGATTGCGTTACACTTGGTTGTAACGGTCGAATTGGTCAGATAACCGCTACTTGAACGCAGGAAAGCGCCATACGAATTATCAGTGATAGAAATAGTATCCATCCTCACGAAAGAGTTCTGAAGATAGACCGCTGAGCGACCCCCTCCTTGTTGGCCACAGTCTGTTTCTTCGCCTGTGAATGCAGAATTTAGAATCTGCATAACTACTAATCCAGCACCGGCACCATATGCCTGAATTGCTGCACCTTGGTAACCTTGACCGTCTGTACCAACTACGAATGTACCACCGTCTAAGGTTGGTGAAGCTCCATCAAACGCTAGTATGTTTGTTGTGTTAATATCTATGAAAGTTGGATTTGTTACGCTAAGACTCGCACCATCGAAAATCATTGCACCGTACTTAATTGAACCCTGGCCGTCAATATCGACCGGTATTCCGTAAGCACCGTCGAGTGTTACATGGTTCATTCGTGTTAGTGATTGATCAATTGTGGATGCCAGATATATTCCAGAACCACAAGCCAGGTCAGGATTCCATACACCTGTTACGTAACAGCGTCCTGTTTGGTTAGGTGCAGGAGCTGCTGCTGAACCCCAGATGAATCTAATTGGAGAGCCAGTACTTGCCTGTGATGAACCACAGGAAGAATCTCCCGCACATATTGAACCTTGAATTTGGATGTTCTTGTCAGCAGGAACATTGATTGTAGTACCTGCATTGATTATCAACTTAGCACCACCTGCTACGAGCAGATCTCCGTCTAAGTTCATCACACCAGTCCATGTTTCTGTTCCTGTTATTGTTCCTGATGTCGTTTCATTTACTGCCGTTACTGTTGGAGCAGTTGCAACCATGGTTACGAATAACGAAACCAAGAACAGACTTACTAGACCTATACTCTTACTTTTTTGGACGTTTGCTGACATATCAACACCCTCTCTGATTGCCCCAATTCAAAGACCAACTTAACACATTGGGCTTATTTTCAATTGAATAATATCATATTTAGCAAATAATATCACACTTTTTAGTTGTAAAAAATAACAAAATATCATTTCAATGCAATAATATCATATTTGGCACATACTATAAAAAGCAACTCAGTAAGGCGTTTAACAACTAACAAGACACCGAAGACCGTATTTCTTGCAACCAAGCTTTACCATCAATTGCACCATATCCCCAACGAGAATCATGTTCAATTCCATCAACTAATGGATTAGCAGAATCCATCAATGCTGTCTTTACATCGAAGATGCATTGAGAATCTGGTTCTTGTAAAGTCGGTTCAGCCTCTAAAATTAATGCTAATATTCCCGAAACAAATACAGTAGCATCACTAGTTCCTGTCGAGGAATAATACTCACCATCAAATGCAGTAGATATTACTGATACACCTGGTGCCGAGATCTCAGGCTTTAGATTCGGATTTTGTCTTGCCTCTCCACTACTATCATCTGATTCACCTAAGGATGAGCCACTCCATATTTCACCATCCTCATCAATTGCAGCAACAGAGATTGCTTCCTCGACATTTGAGGGAGTTGCGACCCTTCCATCGTCTGTACTTCCACCGTCATTTCCTGCCGCAGCAACGACATATGCTCCGTTTGCAATCGCTTGACGTACAGCGTTTGTAGTAGATCCTTCTCTGGTTGAATTCGGATCGCTCTCACCACCAAGCGATAATGAAATAATATCTGCATCAAAATTTTTCCAACACCATTCTATTGCGCTTGCAACCAAGTTTTGGTCTCCACTATTTCCGCCCTCACCATCATCACCTAGAGCAGCAGCCATGCCTAATGTCACTCCGGGCGCTATACCCTTCATGTGCCCATCTGCAACCAAAATTCCAGCCATCATAGTACCGTGTGCTAAATTTCCTCTATCCACTGGTTCACTAGAACCAGTGATGAAGTCTTTGAAAACTAAATCAGTCCCCTCTAAATCTGGATGAGTAAGATCAATTCCAGTATCGACCATGCACACCCTTATTCCATCGCCAGTATATCCAGAAGATTGCAAATCTCTTACCCCTGAATCCTCGAATGCCCATTCTGAAGTTGGAGGGGGGATTTCAATGAATAATAACTGACTGCGCCATATAGCCCAAAAAACAAGGATCAGGATTAGAACAATACCCACGTTAGCTATGCGTTGAGTTGCTCTTCGACGCCTAGGCATTACCGGAACAGGCATGGGTGCCCAACCGATTACTTCGCTACGCCATCCATCTTGGTGGCCAACAGTTGCTGAATCGGCTGCTGAAACAATACGATTGTCAGTAGGTTCAGGAATGAACTCAATATTGTTGAACTCTTTCTCCTCCCACATATCACAACGCTAACGCTCACAATGCTTGAACATATGTCTCCCACCAATCGAATATGTCCTTTATCGAAAGGACAAATTCGAAGGCAGTATCAGAAGCGACCAGATGATCCCTTCTTAGCAGTCTTGAATCCACCATACAGTACTAATCCAGTAAGCAAGATGATTACTACAACTAACCAGCCAGATTCGCCATCTTCGTCTGCCATATTGGAGAACTTGATGGTAATAATTGCCGATGTATCACTATCTTCGTGCGTTGGTGTACCGATTACATCCAAAGTGACCTTCAACCTTGCATCGCCTGGAGGCAAGTCAGAATAGTCGAATGATGCATACGCAACACCGTTTGCTGGCACTGTAATAGTGACCTGCTTCTGTGGGTAATCTGTGTCTCCAAGTTCATCTGCTTGTAGATAGACAATGACATCTTGTGCTGTCAGGAAACCATCGTTTCTGATTGGGATGATGAACTGACCATCTGCGTTAGCCTTTGCTTCTGCGTTTCTTGGCTCAACTCCACCCTCATCAATTACCAACTTAGCAACTGAAATGATTGCGTTAGTAGATTGAGTCTGAGTTTCAAACTCACCTTCACTGTCTGCAGTGAACTCTACCATACATGATTCTTCAGAAGATGCATCTGCTGATGCAAATATTGTAAATGACTGACTGCGTTCGCTTCCAGCCGCTACAGTAATGTTAGATAATCCAGGAGTAACCTGCCAACCTTCACAAGATAGACTCGATTGTACAGAAACAGTATCGTCACCATTTCCGTCGTTAACAATTCTCAAAGTTACCAACGTCTCATCTCCAACACCAACACCGATTCCTTCAGGTGCATCATTCAGAGAGATACTGTACTGTTGAGGTACATTGACACGTACACTTACTTCGTTAGGGCCACCATCCGCAGTAAATCTCATGTTAACTGCGTGACCATCATCATATGTTTGCGATTGGTTCTGTAATGGCAGATTAACTCTGGCTTCAACTTCGGTAGTCAATAGCTGAGAGGTGTCTGAATTATTGTTTCCAATACCCATGGTTACATCCATAACATCGGTCCATTCACCTGTGGAATTTAGGAATTCAATTGACCAGAACTCCGCATCTTGTGTGACGCCTAGTCCACCAGAAACAGTAAACTGATCTGAAATCTCAGTTCCCTCATATGTCAAACTCAACTTCATAGTGATTACCTTGTAGCCATCACCATCTTCAATTGCTGTCATCTCACTAAGATCTGAACTATCGAATACAGCGGTGTCCTCACCGATTGAAATCACTTCGACCACTAAGTCAGAGTTAACACGGCGTGTGAATTCCATGATTCGGTCTTCAGCAGTGTCTTGAATTACGTCCACAGATAAACCTGCAGTATATTCCATTGTCAAGTTCAGCTCGTGCTGTACTGTTTCAAAGTCGCTGTCTAGGATAACATTGCCCGCTGGTAGAACCATTTCTAGTTCTCCGTTCGAGTCGAATTCCATGTTCCATTCGACACCATCTCCTAAGTCAAGTTCTACTTCAACTCCGTCAGTGACATCTCCAGCATGGAATTGTTCGCTCTCAATCGATAACCAAGAGGTAGATACTGCTAGTAGACCGCCCTTCTCCATAACCAAGTCAATGGATGCTCCATCCTGTACAGATGCTTCTAACAGACCAATGGCAATACCGCCACCGTTCTCATCAGAATCTGTACCTTCAACGACTACAATCCAGTCACCAGGCTGGATACTTCCGCTCCATGACAATGTATCATTTACATAGGTTGTTGAAGTGATAGTAATGGAATCACGTACGATTCCACTAGCAGGGTAAAGAGTTACAGTTGCACCATCTAACCTTGTGCTAGTTCCTAGGATATCTGTTACATTACCTGAAACAGATACGAATCCAGCACTCATCTCGAAATCACGGCTTTCGTGAGTATCGTTAACAGTGTAGAACGAGTTGTTTCCATCTGTGTAATTCACTGTTGCGAATCCTGACTTTTGTGCGACTACAGAGTAATTATCACGAATAGGCACGAATAGTTTCCATACACCTTCTGCATCAGTGGTTACGTTTTGGTTAAATCCACTCTGTGAAGTAATTGAAACATTGACTTCCTCTATTCCTTCACCAGAAGATGGTGTGTCATTTTCATCTAGATCCCAGAATACCTTGCCTCCAATGAGTACTGACTTTTGGATACTTACAACTCCGGCTTCCCATGAGTTGTTTACCATACTGTCAGCAGAGTTGTGAATTCCTTCTTCCAAAGTCCAACTCTCAAGAGTCTCTGTTCTGTTCAACATCAATGTCCAGTTTCCTGGCATTAGAACTTCACTAATCATTCCCGAGTTATCAGATGGACCTAAGCTAACATTACCTAATCCATCGAGACTTACTGCAGTAATTCTAGTAGCTGTGATATTAGAATTGGTAAGTTCTTCTTGCAATTGAATATTTACAACCATTGCAGTCTTAGTCTTCCAAACAATATCAGAGATTGCTGAATCGATGTTTAACACACCTCTGAAGATTTCCGTTTCGTTGCTATCTGCGATGTATTCAGCCACCTCGACATACCATTCGCCGTGGGATACATATTCTGCAAAGGTTCCATTCTCATCAGTAACTAATGGATAGAAATCATCACCTGCTGCATTACGCAACCATACAGTTGAATTATCCATAGGGAAACCACTCTCCATCAATACAGTTCCACTGACTAGGTACTCTGGTACAATCATAACTTCTAGAGGTTCACCAGATGCAGCAAGACCAATGTCGACATTTGGCAACCCTGTAGAATACAAACGATAGTCGCTTGCATTTTCATCACGAGGGTCATCTTCTGACAATTCAATGATGTAATTACCAACAGATAATTCGACAGTTAGTTCGCCTGTTTCATTATCGTACATCTCTTCTGTGACTTGGAGGTCAATTCCAAATTCATTTACTGAAGATATGTTAAATGTTGGAGTAATTGCAGTTCCATTCTCCCATACTCCGTCATCATTACTATCCAAGAATACTCTCATAGTCAAGGTAATGTTTGCAGGATTTGCAACCAGAATTACCTGATCGCTTTGATTGGATGCATTGATTGGAACAGATGCGACATTCATGTCAGCATTAGATACCGACATTGTCCAGTTTCCATCACTCAAGTGTACTAGGAATGTTCCTGAGTCATCAAGTTCGTCTCTCCACTCCAAACCATTGGAATCGGTAGCGATTACTTCAGTGCCAATAGCACCTGAAATTCCATCTCCCCATGCGATTCCTGAACCGTTCATAGGTGAGTCCCTCAACCAAACAGTTCCTTGGATAATGTTTGATTCGACTAAGTAAAGGTCTGTCTCAGTAAGTTCAGAAGCATTGGTAATCAACATTCCAGCAGTCAATGTGTTGCTGGAAATTCCAGCGAAACTAGATGCTGTAACATGGAATACTAGATTCTCAGGCATTCTGAAAGCGAAAGTTCCGTTTCCATCAGAAATAGATTCTAGAATAATCATTCCAGAACGTGCTTCGACCTTAACATTGGTAGCACCCTCTCTAAATTCTTCTGGAATATCGGAAGGTTCGTTGAATTGAGGGTCTAACAATAATTCATTCAAACCATCGATTGCCCAGATTGTACCGTTAACCCATACACTGACAGTATATGACAAATTCAGTTCGAGGTCATCAGTTGTGACTTCAACTTCATGCCATAGAACATGGTTTTCGTCAGTCTCATCAGAAATAATCCATTGACCCATGTTAACTTCAGCATGTACAACTCCATTCTCATCAGAAGTTGCTGTTACTACAAACTGATTCAAATCTGTACTTTCAGCATTTGTGAAGGTAATGGTCCTGTTAGCTAGATCAATTCCTGAACCGCCATCTCCTAAGTTGATTACAACATCTCTCTTGGTTGGAACTGATATTGCTAGAGTTACATTCTCTGAATCAAATCCAACTGTGAAGTTCTCTTCGACTTCATACCAGCCATCATCATCAATATCTACTCTCCATTGATAGAATCCTGTTGCTAATGGTCCATAACTGAAGTTTCCATTTTCGTCTGTGACAATCGACACAGGATCTGCATCATCTGCAATATCGAAATCAACTAACTCGATTGTTGCATTAGGCAATGGATTCGGTTCTCCATTAGTCAAGTAATCAGCGTACAGAGTATCTGCGAATATCGAGCCTGGCATCTTCATGTCCAAATCAGTTACAGGTTCAATTGTTACCTCTACTGGATCTGGGAGTAGAATCTCTCTACCGTTATCCATTACAGCAATCATATTGTAAGTTCCTGGCATTAATCCAGTCTTGTAGAATGAACCTGGAGCAACCATTGGTCCAGAGAATGTTCCTTCACCAATGAATAGTCCTGTACCGTTTACAGTTCCTATTCCCTCATAGAATCCAGTTCCTTCGAATGTTTCACCATCTAGGTACTTGACTACTGAAACAAGGCCGTCTGCTGTTAATCTTCCATTAGCATTGACTGTTCCTGCAAATAGGTATGTGTCAACTTCATCAGTCAAACAAGCCACATGAATGGAGGTTACATTTTCATCATCTACAGTTTCGTTAAATGTTGGTAGAACTTGTATTGTCTCATTTCCATTGGTTTCTTCTCCGCACGCAGGTGCTTCATAGTCAATCCAATCTGCTACTATAGTACCCGCTCCAGTAAAGGATGCGTTAGCAGTGTATGAGCGGCCGTCCAAGACAGTACGGGTGTAGTTGCCTGTGAAACCGTAAACGATACCAGTATTTCCTTGAGTATCGAATGTCCCTTCAGAAGTGAATATTACCTCTCCAGTACCTTGAATCACTCTAGATTCATCAGCGTTTGTTGTGAACGACCCACTTGTTGTGGTAACAGTGTAATTGGAAGTCATCTCCCAAATGTTGCGTAGAATGAAATCCATTCCATCAAGAGCATCGCCCTCAAATGATTCGTGCCCAGTCCAAGTTACTGTTCCGGATACTCCACTGGACTCCACTGCAATGTCGAAGTTTGTATCAATTGAGTTTCCTAATTCTCTATCAGCTTGTGCACCAGTGATGTTCTGTGTGACCTCACCCATCCAAGACATGTTAGCAACCTTTCCAAGTAGAGCGGTGATCAAGTTTGTCTCACGGTCATCATTGGTTTCTACAGTCAAGTCACCAAGACCTGCTGCATATTCTCCAGTCTTAATTACATCCTTAGCATCAGTGTCATCGAAAATTCCTGCATATGCAGATACTCTGATTTTTCCTGCTGGCACAGTGTAAGACCATTCGCCGTTTTCATCGGCATCGGTATAACCGATAGGAATCCAGTATGTGTCATTATCCAAATCTGTTTCACCCTCGCCAGAGAATGCATCTCTCTCAATTAGGAGTCTTACATTTGGCAGAGGTTGTCCATCATCAGACATAGAAACAGTCCCACCTACTTCTACACCCGGATAATACTTCATTATCTTGACAAGTGTGTTAGCCTGTCCAAGTGTATCGAATTCATTTTCTGCATTGTACCAGTTTGCAATGACGAAGTGGTTCATCATAGCGCCAGGTAATGGTACTGCGTTAGTCATAATCGAATTCGGAGTTCCAGATTGTCCGAAGTGCTGACCTGGCTGCTCAGTAGTTGCAAATCCGAGAGATGATGCACCATATCCAACATAAGTTCGAGCAAGCATTGTCTCGAAGAATGCAGGTGTGTGATCAATTCTGATATCAACTAAGCTCAATGGGTCAAAGGTTGCACCAGACTGTTGATTCAATACATCTTTACGCATTTCTTCATCGAACTCTTCACGAGTCATTTCATCATTGAATTGACCACGTGCAGTCATGTATACTTCATCCATGAATGTACCAGTGTCTTGTCCAGAAAGAATTGTTGGAGCAGCGAAAATACCAGTTGGACTTCCACCACTATATTCTGAACTGTATAGACCCGCACGAGGATACAATCGATTGTCGATTGCGAAGTATCTAATTTCGTGATCTCTAGTGATAGTCTCACCAGGAGCTCCTTCGTAATCTTGAACTGAATAGACTGCATTGTTTGAAAGATCCACATACAATGAGTGTAGTTCTTCGCTATCTAGTGAAGAGGTTAGCATCTGAGTAACCAGTGCTATCCCTGCGTTCTTGCGGTGAATACCTGTACTTACAGAATCATACTCTTCAATCAAATCGGAAGTGTACCAATAATCTCCAAAGATGTAGTGGGTGGTGTTACTTTCTGTGTCAGAAGCAGCACGGATATTGTTGTTGAATACCGGCTGAGCCTCATCCATGTGAACGAATGCAAAGTCACCCACGCACTCAGAACCTGTTGGACAAGCTATCGCTTCGCCGTTTTCATAAACCATGTAATATGTTTGAGGATCGGCTCCAAAGAGACCATTCTCAATTAAACGGCCTTCTGCCATCACGACTTCACCATTAACTTGAGTCACCTTGAATGAACGGTCTACTACTCCCTCAGAATCCATGTTAGTTTGGATTTTGACAAATTCGGATTTTTGCTCGTCTGTGTCAAAGGCATTTGCAAGTGAGTTCAGGAAAGAGTTAGTGTGTACTCTGTCACCGGTTCTTGCCTCGTTGTAGGAAAGGTCAGCCTCAGACAGTCTCCAAATAAACATGGCAGTAAGGTCTTCCTGGCTTCTTGCAAGAAGCATGTTACCTGTAGCTGGAATACCTGACTGGAAGTTATCAGATACTGACGGGTGGTCACCAGTTTCTAGTGCTTGGAAACCATAATCCCACCATGATACGAATGCAGGTCGGTCAGAGTATGCTTGGTCTGTATCTTGATTAGACAACCAATCATATGCCATATTCCATCCTCTGTCATTGTATCCAGAACCGAATGCTCCGAGATACCATCGAGAGTTATCATCATAATCGGAATCGTCCATGATTGAGAAACCAAAATCGTTCCACCTGAGGATGTCAGGAGCAATATTGTAGATCGTTTCATCCATCTCTGCTTCATGTCGTGATGAAGAAGGCATTGCTGCATCGATACCGTAACTAGCATGTTGGCTGATTAGCATCAATAGTACAAGACCTATTGCGCTGAACTGAGGTGATCTCCAAACAGCCTTACGAGCGTTTGTAATTCTCTCTCCCGGAGTTCGAATACCCATTCTTCTCCATGAGCGAGCCATGTTACCAGCTCCACTTGCACTCCATAGAGTAACAATACCCCAAGCGCCCATTACTGCCATAGCAGGTGCGGCGTTGAACAGGAATCTTCCTGCGGACCAAGCCATGTATGCTGCTACAATAACCCACATTCCTAGAATGAGTCTTGTCTGACTCTTCCCGACAATACCATCCCAAATTGCGATGATACCCATGACGATTGCCAGAACGAATACAATAGGTCCAAACGATGCGAACAATTGTCCACGGCTTGGAGCACTTGCTTCAGCAATTGTTCCGAAAATCTTGTTCTTGGTGAAGTATCCTGAACCTGTGGTCAAAATCTCCCAAGCATTGGACTGGTCTGTAATTTGTAACAAATACAATATTACTCCAAACACAATACCGCCGGTGAACAGAGAACCGAGGACCAATAGCCAAGGCTTGTCACGGAATCCAGTAGTAATCCATGCGATTGCCACTGTGAATAGGGTAATGAATAGCAATGGAGTTAATCCAGTCGAATTCAGAACTAGATTCAATTGTGGGTGAGCATAGAATGGAAGCACCATGATGAAAATTGTACCCAACATCATGATATTCAGTGCAGATAGGGTTGTACTATCCTTTCTCCTGAACATGTTCATTGCAACTTGTACGAAGTATGCAAGGAAGATGATTGCAGGACCATACACGAAACCTTTCCATCCCAGAGCAACAATACCGAAACAGACACCTGCTGCGATAGCATTAGCTGAAGCCTTTCTACGTTGCTTGAGAACTTCTGACATAGCATTGATGATGCCAGATGGGTATGCGTTAGTATATCGAGAGAGTCTCTCATCTCCCCCTGCCTTGACTGCACGTAGATAGAACATGAACGCAGCAGTTAGGAAGAGAAGTACGTAAGAATCGTGGTCAGCCATAGCCCATGTCGATTTCTGTACGTGAGTCGGCATGAATGCGATTAACCAAGCAGCGATTACCCCAGCGCCTTTGCCAAAGTTATCCTTAGCAATAGCAGCCATTGGGAATACGATAAGAGCACCGAAAATTGCAGGTAGAGCAAGCATTGCATACCAAACAGATGCATCAGATGAAATTCCCAAGTTGGTTAGAAGCATAGCGACCAGAGCCATTGACCATGAGAACAATGGCGGACGAGGATTGATTCCTCCAACAGGATAGTTTCTGTCAGCATCCCAAATCAAATGAGCGTTTTCAGCAATGACGTAATCTACTACACGCTTCATGTACCAAGGGTCAGAACCTCCAGTAAGATCCCAAGATTCCAATCCAGATGAATTCATTGAAGGTACAAAGTACCACTGAACTCTAATCGCTAGAGCGACTAAGAAGGCTGTGAAAGTCATGATACCAGCCCAATGGTTAGACCAGAATACACGTGCCTGGCTCGGCTCGTGAAGTTCTCTGTTCATCCATCCACCGTAATCTTCGTGAGTTGCGAACCAATAGATTAGAACTCCAATGAAGAAAGTGATACCAAACCAAATCCATACAGCCCAAGTTCCTTCGAAGTTCTCGCTAGACCAGTGGCCGGATTCATACAAGGAAGATACGATGTACAAAATCCACATTGAACTGATGAATAGAGCACGAGTGAACCAACGCTCAGCACACATCCATGCGCAGGATAGGGCAACCACGCCTGTTAGCGCAGCAGGCCAGAACCCGATGTATCCATGATAGCCATCTTCAGACCAAATTGCAAGTATGTCCATATCTCCAAGTGTGTTGAAGTATGCCATGATTGCGATATGTGTTCCTGCCCAAACCGCCAATGCAATTTGAAGAGGTAGTGTTGCTCTGTTCCAAGGACCATCGATTGGCTTGATGTATCCAAACCAACCCTTGTCTGTTGCAGGAGTCAAAACTCCACGTAACAACACAGCAGCTAGTAGTCCGAGTACAACAAAAATCCCTAAGGTGTTGAAGAAGACAAAGCCTGTTGCTTCTTGCCATGCGGATGTTCTGATGTACTCTTGACCATCAAGTGTGTACAACTTTGTTTGAGTATCAGCAAAGTGTGCTGCTGCAACGATTGCAGTCCACAAACCAGTGAAACCGAATATCATAACAGTATTCCATCCATGGCGTCCGTTAGAATCCAAAAGATATCCACCAAACATTACGATGAAGAAGATCAAACCAAGGAAGTTTGAATCCATGTAAATCGATACTCCTTCGGCTAGAACGAGTGATACAACAAGGGTTGCGAGGGAAAGTGCTGCGCCTTGCTGGATGATTTCGAATTCTTTGATGGCACGAGGTGCCATTCCAAGTATTGCTGCAATTGCAATTACAGCGTATGGTTCCATTTCTTTCATCTCAAGGACTAAACCGAAGTTTAGACCGTAGTCAGCGAGGAGCGCAACCAAAATTGCGAGAGGTGCGATTAGCCACCCCAGCAATGCGCTTGGCGCTCCAATTTTTCCGTCGTTTTCTGTCGACATTGTGTTTCCCTCTAGTTTTCTAGGTGCAGCCTAAAGGCTGTAGCATTGCGGCCACCAAAGGCCCCTTTTTATGCGTTGCCTATTGGCAAACTAGAATGATTAATTGGCGAGCAAGAATAATCGAGCCACTGCGTGCCATTTTAATAAAAACTTCTCACAGTGCTCTATGCCCGATATCACGTCTGTAATGAGAGCCGGGCAAACCAATTTCTCCAATCAAAGCATATGCCTTGTTTGCAGCCTCCTCAAGACTAACCCCCAAACCTGTGCAAGAAAGCACCCTTCCACCGTTTGACAAAAGTTGCCCATTTTCGACTTTTGTTCCAGCATGATTAACCCAAGAATCAGAGGTTGGTACTGGCAAATTTGTGATAGGTCTACCCTTCTCTACCGAACCGGGATAATTTTCTGCAGCAAGCACGACTGTCAGGGCGTGTTTATCGTGAAACTGAACTTCGATTGAGGATAATTCATCCTTCGATGCAGCACACAACATCTCGCCCAAATCGGATGAGATTAGAGGAATTGTGATTTGACATTCAGGGTCACCAAATCTCACATTGAATTCAACAACATATGGGTCTCCGTGTTGGTCTATCATCAATCCAACATAAAGCACTCCTCGGTAAGGAACTCTACGACTAGAGAGGTCCTTGTGCATTGGTTCAACAATTCTCTCAATAGTTTTCATTTTTACTTCATCCGTGTAAACTGGAGCTGGTGCATATGCGCCCATCCCCCCGGTATTCCTTCCTTTATCGCCTTCGAATTCTCTTTTGTGGTCTTGGCTTGCAGGTAGGCAAACATAGCCGCTACCATCCATAACAACAAGCATGCTTGCCTCTTCACCAGGAAGAAAATCTTCGAGCAATACTTGGCCATCACTATCTATTGAATCTTGAATAAATTGTTTGGCCTCAGAGCGATCTGAGGTAACTACTACTCCCTTTCCGCCTGCTAAAACATCACGTTTAACCACCCACGGATTGCCAGCAAAATCATCCAATGCCGCATCAATATCACTTCCTTCTCCCAATACATGGAAGGAAGCAGTAGGGACTCCATTCTGCTTCATGACCTGCTTGGCATGTAACTTGCTACCTTCCAATCTGGCCAAAGCAGCTACAGGTCCAAAACACGGGATATCCATCTTTGCAAGTTGGTCTGCTAATCCTTCACATAGTGGTGCTTCGGGCCCAGTTACGACAAAATCAACATCTAATTGAAACGCTAAATGAATTAAGTCGGAAACTTCACTGAAAGGGTGATTGGTTGCAATCTCTGAAGTTCCCGCATTGCCTGGAGCACAGTGAATTTCACCAACAGAAGGGCTTCTTGCTAATCCTAAACATAGTGCATGTTCACGACCTCCGCCACCTACTACCAAGACCGACATTCCTGCCATGGCCGCTCCATTGTTGATAGGCACATAAGGCCATCGTGAAGTGAAAAAACGCCATTGAGTTCAAAGGCTTGATGTCACACCATAGTTTCATGGCAGATTTCAATGTCTTTGAAATGATGTTGTTTACACTTTGGATTTATCTCCCGGGATTCCTTGTCAACACCTTCGCAATGATGTGGGGCAAGTGGTTACCAAAGACAGGTTATGGCCCATGGCCTATCGATGGAGGAAGAGTGCACAAAGACGGAAATCGCATTTTAGGTGATGGTAAAACATGGAATGGTTTGATTGGGGGCTCTCTAACTAGTGGATTATTGTGCTACCTAATGACAATGGTTCCTGAAAATTGGGTATTCATCTCTCCGACTGAAGCAGCAACTGGATGGGCTGCAAGCGCATTTGTCCTTGGTACATTCTTAGGTTTCACAAGTTTAGTGGGCGATTCAACTGGTTCTTATTTCAAGCGTCGCAAGGGTATGAAAAGAGAAGGAGATGTTTCCAGCAAAGCACCGCTACTTGATACTCTACCATTCGCAATTTCTGTATTCGTCTTCGGACAAATATTCCTGACGGGTTCTGCTCATGGAGATAGGGATTTGATTTTGCCAATGGTTTTGCTTGTAGTAATCACTCCGATTTTGCACCGTTCATTCAACCTCATCGGTTACAAGATTGGATGGAAAGATGTGCCTTACTGATGAGAATTCCGGGGCATGATTCATTTGCTAGTTCAGTAGAGCGGGGTACATGCGAAGAGCATTGCTACTGTCTCTAATCATTTTGCTAAGCCAGCCTTTTGTTTCTGCAACAGATATCTCTGATGATTCTGAAGAGGCGAGCAGCGGAACACTTTCTGGAAACTATACCGTTACAAACGGGGCTACATGGACGGTTTCTGGAGATTATGAAATCGCAGAGAATACGGCAATAGTCATCGAAGAAGGAGCGACTATGGTCGTATCTGGTTCCATGGATGCAGTGGCGCCTCCAAAACTGAACTTAGCAGGAACTGCAAATGTGCTAGTACCAGTTGGCAACCTAGGAGATAGCGGAGTCCTAAGAATAGATTTCGCTGACGAAATTCTTTACGGAATTGATATTGAAATCAACAATGAAACCTCAGTAAACTGGACTGGAACTCAATTCGATTGGAACGGTGACTTAGATGTTGAAAACATTACAGTGAATATTACAACCCACCCATTCCAAATCACATCTATTAGCTCGATTACGCTCTCTGCTCAAGGAACTACACCTGTCTTGTTGGAAGCTGAACAAATGTCTGGAAATGGAACATCTTTGGTAATTCCAGATAGAAACAATGCATGGAGTATCGATGTCCAAGGTTCACTTATTGTTACTGGATCGATTTTTGGTGCAGGAATAACATGCTCTGGAACATGCACACTAAATGGCGCACAAATGACCAGCACAGGCCCGATTGAAGTAATGGGCTCAATCAGTGTTACAGATTCAACATTGTCTGGAGGAATTAGTGATGAAGACATAATTGTCTGGGATGATGCAAGCGTGACATGGACAAACTCAACAGGCACAGGAGGAGTTACTGACAACTGGGTTAACATCCTAACAACACGGACGATTGGTATCGAAAATGGATATGTGGTATTCTATGGTTATGACATGGGATATGATTCGATTAGCACATCGCCATTAGGTGACAATAATACATTTGAGCCTGCCAACATGGGTGACAATGTAATTGAAATCGCCCTGGATGAAAGAGACAGGATGATTAGATGGCAAGATGGTGATGGAATCGTGCACGAAGAGAGTGCGAGTGGACTAGTTGTTCTTTCAACACCATGGGGTGATTATGAGCACCAAATTCCTGATTTGCCAAAGGTTAACCACTTTGATGTTTCACTGGATTTACCTTCCCTATCATTTGATTCACTTGTAGAAAGTGATGATGAAAATAATGT
>PAZU01000018.1 GCA_002715725.1 Methanobacteriota archaeon
AATGCCTTCCTAATATCAGAAATCATAGCTGTTCCATGTCCTGATTTTCTGTGGTCTGGATTGTACACAATCACATTGTGAATCTCAATTTTGTTACCGTTGATGAAAATCCAACAATTTGATGTTGGCATTTTACCTTTGTAAATCCAGCAATTTTCTTTTGTAGGGTGTTCACAAAATGGACCTATTCCGTTTATGGAAACGGTATCTTCGTCTATTTTGCACGCTTGTTTTGTGTTTTGTTTTTCTATTTTCATTTTCATATTATCACCTTGAATGGCCAGGGTACCGGGATTCGAACCCGGGTTGACAGTTCCGCAAACTGTCTTGATATCCACTACAATATACCCTGATTGAATATCAAACCAGCGAGGGTACCCGGATTCGAACCGAGGTCAAGAGGTTCGTAACCACTTATGCTATCCACTACACCATACCCCCATTGGTTTGATTGCTCAACGGCTTAGAGCCGCTAAAGCTTACGCATCTCGAATCGAAATGCAAGTTTGCAATAATTGCAACAGTACTGAATAAATTTTCAGAGTACATTTGATCGAACTCGACTGCGATGTCGACCCAACCTAGTAAAATTCCCTAATTGCATGGTATCACCATTTCTCCGTTGCAACATAGCCGAGGCGGTCATTGCGTAAAAAGATTTCGGTATTTTCTATCATTTTTCGGCCTCAGACACTGCAATGACTCATTTACATTACAGTTTAAATTACGTAATAATGTTATTTAATAATTAATAAAAATAACAAATATTGGGTTTTTTGTTATTTTTCAGCCACTTTACAGTTAACTTTAAACAAAAAAACAACAAAATCTAAAATTTAAGATTATTCTTCTTCATCTGAAACAAGTGTTTCATCATACCAGGATTCTAGGTGGGAAATTCTATTCTCATCCAAACCAAGTGTCTTGGCTTGTAGTTGCAAGAACTTCCTCTCTTCTTTAGTTACAATCAAATCGTGCATAGCCAACTCATATGCTTCAAGGTAAGTCCTTTCAGCCGTTGTGAAGGATTCCGGCATTAAGCGGCTTGAGAAACCATTGATTACAGAAAAGATTGGTTTACGTAAGACGATAAGTGGCGCTCCAATTAAGACACCACCAATCCATCCAGAACCACCGACCAAGTTTTCTACAACCTCTGAAGCAATGAGGAAGGCAATAGCACCTATTGTTGCGAATATCGCTGTGCTGAATGTTTTGCGCAACTTCTCATCGATTCCAAGAACATCGTTCTTCAAGATTGCATACGTGAACATAGTTCCTTCGAATAAACCTGCAAACAATGTGCTAAACAAGAAGCCATAAAGTGCAAAGAAATAGTATTTCATTGAATCATTTAATTCCAAATCAATGAGATCTGCAGAATTAAATTGACCATATACTGCGGAGATGTAAATCATGAAAAACAACGCCAATCCTTGGAAGAAGGTTTTTCCTCCAAATCCTATGAAAATAGCTCTTGCTTCAGTTGACCTTTGAACTGAAATTTCATCTTCCTCATCTACGCTGAGGCTTTTCTGTGCATTACGCATAAATGCCAATGCGATGAATGCAGTCAAAACTGGACTCATCAGCAAGAGACGACCCAGATCAGATTGTTCAATTGTAAGGAAGGTGTATGGAGTGTGCTCTTCAATACAATTACCCTTCAAATCCTCTCCATAAGAAGTAGTGACAATCCCTGAGTCTTCACTACCACCTTCGGGACATTCGATATGCAATGAGCCATTAAGTGCCTCATAAACGCCTCCAGAACTTGTAATTAATATAGTCATCAATCCGATAGAAATCAATGGAAGAGCCCAATATAAATTGTTCTTGATTGAATCTTTAGTCATAAACTTCAGATATTTTACCGGATAAAATGAAGAAAGGGAGAGATACATCAATATCGACAGAATACACATTGTATAGAAGACAACACGCCAATACTGCATAATTGGTAAAATCTCAGGCCCAAATGGATATATCGCATACCAGGTAACTATTGTTTTCAAACCTTCAACATAAAGCATCAATGACATGAAGCGATTCTCTGGAGATTCAGGCCTTGCTCGAAAGATCATTGACGCCAAAGTAAACAAGAAAATTAGTGTGATAATAGAAAGAAAAGCATGGATTATTCCCATTCCTCCCCAAGCATATTCAAAGTCTATGTCACCTAAGGTTCTGAGGTACCAAGCGAAGGAGCCGCTCTCTGCCATCAAGTGCATGTAATAATATAAAGGGGAAAAACTTACCTCTAGAATAACAACATATTATGAACTAGCCATGTATCGAATAATCATGGAAGTTACACGTGAATTCATTAGGACATTCACATTTATTGCAGGGCCTTTGGTTTTGGTAAGTTACGGGCTAGCCCTCTCAAAGATGGATGACAAGACGGCGTTGTGGGGCGGAATACCCGGCTCTTGGATTACCTACATTGTTCCGTTTATGTTCTTAGCAGCGATTGGATTCTTGATGTATTGGTGGGTTGCATTATTCCAAATTGAAGTATCTGTACTCGAATCACTTAGGTGGCCATGGGGCGAATCCGATGGAAAGGGCGCTCAGAGGCTTCTTCTCGCCTATGTCTTATTCCTAATTCCATCCATGTTTTGGATTGACAGCACTAGAATGCACATCAATAACGACTATTCTTGGACTCCGTTCTTAGTTATCGGAATCTTGGCACTTGCATCAATTGGCAACATCCTGTTCGGGCTGCTTGCATACGGTGCATGGCAAGACGGGGTAGACGGTTCAGGGTTGATGCTACTCGGCTCAATTTTCCTTGCAATACAGGTCATACTCAACGACCTAATCGTTTGGTCTTACAAATTCCCTTGGTAAACACTGAATGATTGAGCGCACACAATCCTGCGAGCAATCATCTGTCGCTAGAAAAATCTGGTTTGCGTTTTGCTAGGAAAGCCTCGATCCCTTCTGCAAATGAAACGGTAGTTCCAGCGGCCTCAATCAAAGTCTGTTCGTGCTTTAGATGGGTCTCAAAATCATTTATGTTTTGAGTCAATAATAGATGCTTAGTCGCTTCTTTAGTATGACTACCCCATTGTGACCAATTGTTTGCAATTTCTATTGCTCTATCGATTAGATTATCCTCAGATACTACTTCATCGATTGCTCCAAGTGTATAGGCTTCTTCTGCACTCCAAACTTGATTCTCAAGGAAAAACCTGCGAGCAACCTGTTCTCCAACAAGGCGTGGTAAGAGCCAGGTTGTTCCTCCATCGGGAGAAAGTCCAATTCCAGAGTAAGATGCTGCCATTTTACCCTTAGGGCTAGCTATTCTCGCATCGCATGCAAGTGCTAGTCCAAGACCGCCCCCTGCTGAAGCACCGTTGAGTGCTGCAACAAAGATGGTTTTAGAAGTCCTCATTTTCACCAACATTGGATGAAGTATGTCGGTTAATTCACGAATCAACTGTACACTATCACCGTCATCGATAGACTTCTGGAAGGCCTTGATGTCGGCTCCAGCAGAGAAAAATTTCCCTTCACCTGTAATGACAATCGCTTTGCATCCAATATTGTCCATTACTGCGTCCCGAATTTTTGGGAGGAATTCTCGACTGAAGGACTGAGTTGCTGAACCACCCGTAAGTTGGATGAGAGTTACTCCGTCTCTCTCGCTAATTTCCATACAATCACAACTTTACATTGACGTTCTTTACCTTAGTGTAGAAGTTTAGAGCATCCTTAGATTGCTCGATTCCGATACCAGAATGCTTCCAGCCAGTAAATGCTGTCTGTGGGAATGTAATCGGGTATTCATTGATACTGACCATACCTGATTCGACATCTCTTGCAAACTTGTGTGCACGAGAAAGGTCGTTTGTCCAGACGCCATTCAGCAATCCAAACGGAGTATCATTTGCCAGAGTAAGCGCTTCAGAATCTTCGCTGAATTTTGTTACTGCCAATACTGGTCCGAATAATTCCTCTTGGAACAATAAGTTTTCAGAGGAAACACCGGTAACTACGGTTGCTTCCATGAATGCGCCGTCTCGGTCCAATGCATTCCCACCACAAACAACTTCTCCGCCTTGTTCTAATCCCTTAGAAAGCATATCTATTACGTCATCACGATGGGAGGTGTGAACCATGCTTCCCATCCTGACACCTTCTTCCATTCCAGGGCCAACTGGCCACTTAGAAATCTCAGCAACAATAGCATCTACTAATTCGTCGTGAACATCTTCATGGACGATTAGACGGGAACCCGCCCAACACATTTGTCCAGCGTTCATGAATATTCCAAAGCAAACAGCTTTTGCACAATACTTTAGATTAGCATCAGGGAAAACGATGTTTGCTCCTTTACCACCTAATTCTAGAGTAACTGGAGTGAGATTCTGGCTCGCCTTTGCCATAACAGCCTGTCCAGTAGGAACACCACCGGTGAGGACAATTCCGTCAACTCCAGAATGTCCTGCTAGAGCATCTCCGATTAGACTACCAGATCCGGTTATGATTTGCAATACATCAGCAGGAAGTCCAACTTCGGCATCTTGCATAGCCTTCATCCAAGCTATTAGCGAAAGAGGAGTCCATGAAGCAGGCTTTGCAATAACAGTACAGCCTGCAGCAAGAGCTGGAGCGATTGAGCGAATCGCTAATTGTAGCGGGAAATTCCATGGAACAATATGTGCAGTTACTCCAAGTGGTTGTCTCAATGTGTAGTTTAGTCGATTACCTGGAACGGGAATAGTACTGCCTTCTATCTTGTCCGAAAGTCCAGCGAAATATTCCAGAGTCCATGCTCCGTAGCGTATCTCACTCAATGCTTCACGGAACGTCTTTCCATTGTTAGATGATTCAATTGCAGCTAGGCTCTTTGCATTAGCATATGTTGCTGCTGCCATCTTCTGTAAGATTCTTCCACGTTGAGCAGGATCCATTGCACCCCATTCCTTGGAATTGAGTGCAGCCCTAGATGCAGTTACACACCTCTCAACATCTACGATTGTCGCCTTAGGAGTTGTTGCAATAACTTCGCCTGAAGCAGGGTTCAGTACATCGGATGTTGCGCCATCTTCAGCGTCAGTCCATTCACCAGCAATCAACATTTGTTCACTCGCCATAACCAATGCGAAGAGGAACCGCCTCAAAGCCTCTCCCGTCGGGGGTTGTCTTGATTAGCAAGCAGGCACAGCATTAGTTGATGGCGAAGCGGATAGGTATCGCTGAAGCGACGACAACCAAAGTTACTGGACGCCCTCCTATCCTAGTATTGATCGCCGGGGCAACCGGAGTTGGAAAATCAACTACTGCTGTAAAAATCGCTAACGAGCATTCCTTTGCAAGGCTACTTTCAACAGATGCGATTAGAGAAATTATGCGAGTCCAAGGTTCTACTGAAAACCTAGCATTACACCGTTCATCCTTCTCCAGAGGAGAATCGGGAGATGCGGTACTTGATTGGCAAGACACTTGCAAGGCTGTTGAATCAGGAGTCAAAGCCACTATTGAAAGAGCGCGCAGAGAAGGTATTGACCTAATTTTAGAAGGCGTTCACCTTGAACCAAGTTCCCGATTACTACGCTCCTGGAGAGCATCTGGTGGTATTGCAATCGGAATTGTTATGCATGTTGATGATGAATCACAACATACTAGTTTCTTGAAACAAAGAGAAAGTCATTCATTTAGGAATGCAGAGAGGTATATTTCTGCATTACCTCGAATAAGATCCATTCAAGACTCGCTAAAAGAAAAAGCCAGGATTGCTGATTGGAATACTTTGGACCCGACCGTGGTCAAGGATAGTCTGGACAGAGTCAATCATTGGCTAGACCTTGCATGGAATGAGTGGCGAAAGTCGAATTAAGCATCTAGATCGATTTCAAAAGAAATCACTCTTGTCAGCATTGAGTTTCTATCTGCTGCACCTAATTCGCTGTATACAGTTACGACACCATCCGATTCGCTGACTGTAATATTCAATAATTTGAGTTCAACACCTCTTATCTCACCGTGATGTAATACATCATCATGAAGAGAATCGATCGACTTCTGTACACTCTCTATCTCCGACAAACCAGAATCGTACCAAATTTGAGCACGGGCCTCTGTAAGTTGAGGAAGATTTTCTGCAATATCTGAAGAGGCTTGAATCGTATCATCACCTGCAGTGTCGTATGGCATAGAAATTCCAGCCATCTTTACACCGAAAATCGCCATAGAAAGAAGCGACATCATCAGTACAACTCCTGTCGCCAACAGCATTTGTCCACTCTCGTCTTTACTTGCTGAACGCATCATGAACCACGCTCCCACAAATCCAAACTAATAGTCCACAAATGGTCATCAACAGCTACCAATCCATGGGCATTGACTGTACTAGCACCGGGAGTTGCAACCTCTCCATTAGGTTGTGAAGTACCAGAATCTTTAGCTAGCCAGCAATTGGCTTCAACCCCACTAGCGAGGTAATTTTGTACTAATTCACAGGCATCGTCATTGCGCCCTGCAGCAAGTAATTCTGCGAGTCGTGAGTCGTGATCACTCTCCATAGCAGGAGTTGCCAGTGCTAGATTGATGGCGTCTTCTCCAGCAAACTGCATTTCTGCATCAATTGAGATACTCGCTTCATCAGGAACATGTATTGTGATTAGGAAGGCGGCTGTCATGAAAAAAAGCCAAAACAAAGTCAGCATCTCTAGTATGTGAATTTGTGCGCTCTCATCATTCTGCACAACATCACCTCAAGGCGAGAATGTTCCCGCTGATGGACTTAATGTCGGCAATGTTGTGACACCTATCAAATCTGGCGAGAATACGATAACATTGAAACAAAGTAATGCAAGTAAAATCATCAGCCCTGAATGCTTCATTCCGCTAGTAAATCGGCCAGTTGCCATCAATCCAGCCATTGAACCGTTACCAAGTGCCTGCATCGTCACTCCATAATAGAAAATCGTCAAGAAGAACAGAGGCTCAATATTACGAATAACCATGTTGCCCAATTGCTGGCCTCCGCCGCCATCCTCACCATCAGAATTTGAACCTGCAATCGCTGGAATGAAAACCTTAGCTAGAACAACAATAACACCAAGGAAAACACCGTAAGAAGTCCAAATGACCGAGATGTAAGAGGCGATAGAACGTTTTCTTTCACCTTCTAGGAACTTCAATTCACGACTGTCGTTCGCTGCAGTAACAAGAATATCTGAAATCTTACCACCGGCTCTATTTGCTTCCGAAATCAGAGAGATAGCACGTAAGACAAGCGGAGTGCCGACTCTAACAGCGAACATTTGGATAACATCGCCGAAAGAAACACCCCAAGATAATTGGTCACTCATTTTCTTAACTTCGTGATTCAGAGCACCGTATTCACTCGTCGCTAACGTTTGAACCGCCACCGTCATTGAAAGACCACCCTTCCAATATTCTGCAAGGTCTCTCAAGAAATCAGGGAACTTCTCTTCCATTTGGTTAGTCTTTTCTTTGACTCTATCCCAGTAGAATGATGCTGGCCAAAACATGATGAAGAAGCCTATTCCAAAGAAGTTCAGGAAAATCGTAGGTCTTAGAGAAATACCGCCCAATTCTACTTCAGGGCCAATCCACTGTGATTTGTTGTTCATGTTTTCTGGTAATCCGTCGTAGTAATCCATTTCGAGACGATATGTCGCTTCCTGAACTTCAACTTCAGAAATCATAATCAGTTGGTACAGATTACCTTTCTCCATATTTTGAATGAAAACTTCACATTTGTCATCGTTAGCGTAAGTGTTGCCGGTATACCTTGTTATTTCTACTCCACTCGGATCTTTAATTATGAACGAATAATCAGAAGGCGTCGCAGTTTCAACTTTACATGTTCCCGTCAATGTTTGTTGGGGCCGCACACTGGCAGTAATATTCTCGTCCATTCCCGGAACATCAAACAGCTGTCCTAGCCCAATGAACTCCTTCCATGGATCTTCAGGAGTCATAACCAAAACATCGGGTTCATCCTTCAACAATCCAAATTGACAAGATTCATTGTCATCGAATGTAGGTATGTAATTAGAGTCATAGCCACAAGCCATGTTGACGAACAATGGTTGTCCGTTAGGAGCAGTAGTGAAGTGAGAGTTGGTGACCCAGAATGTGAAAGATGCTAGGCCTAGGAAAATACTAACACCAAGAATGGCATACAATTTGGTCAGAGTTGTATCGTCTTTTGGAAGGTCCAACTTTACGATAATTTTCTCTTTCTTCTTTCGTGCCAATGTCTCACCTCCTACTCACATTTTTTGTTCTTCACTTGATGACCATACAATGAAAGCGAACATTGCGTGAATCATTGGTAATACCAATAGAACCACAGCATACAGTGTGCTTTCTTCCATCTGAGCACCTGCACCGCTAACCCAGAACATAATGACTAGCATAACGATTAGGAACAGTGGCATTGCAACTGCAACAACAACATATGATTCCGCCAGCATAGCAAGAGATTCAAGGAACTCTTGCAATCGGGTCCTGTTTTCACGCATGTAGTGTTCAGCACGATTCAGGAAATACAGTTTGAGGGAACCTCCAGCAGTTAGGGTTCCGACCATTCCTTGGAAGAATTCCGTCATCCATGGCGAAGCCGCTCTATCTACTGCCATCTTCATCGCTGTCAGCAAATCATATCCTAACAATGAAACGTCACGATATATCATTGACGAATCGTAGGCAATCTCCCCATAGATATCTCCATTCAGCGCTAGTGATTTGAAAATCTTGTGAGGTGTTGCATTTGCTGCAGCCATTGCCGCAGTGTAGGATGCAGCATATGGAAGGTATTTCTCAAGTGCGATACCGCGTGCTTTAGCAGCTCTTGCGGCTGAACCTTTCAAGTATCTGAAAGTACCAAATGGTACAACTAGGCCCAACATTACAGGAAGTAGAATCTTTGCAAAGAATGGGAATTCCATGTATTCAAAGTATGGGCATCCTCTACTCTCAAGAGTCTCATCAACCAAATCGCTGTTCCAATATTCCCACTCATAGCAGGCAAGAGCATAATCAAGATCTGGACGAGATTCATACCAAGCAATCAATCCTATATCTGGCAAGAATATCGCAGTGAGTAAAACTCCACAAATTATGGTAACTGCAACGGTTGTAACAAACAACTGTGCCATATACACTTCAGGCATAATTGGCATGTTTCCTTTGACTAAGTCTTCAGAAAGTTTGACATCATTTCGCGCCCTTTTCTTGAAAACTTTACCGAGGATTCGATGACAAATTTTCTGCCATGCAGTTAACTCCATTCATCTCACCTCCAATTCAATCTAATCGATCAACGTAGACCGTCAACACGTGCTAAGATTTCATGCGGCCTTACGTAGTACTCGGTAATGATTTGGCTAACTTGGTCAGCCTTACGGATATCATTCAATACCATCCATTCAAGAATACGCTTACGGGTTCGTAATTCTCTACGCATCTCGTCTTGACTATAGTTGATTTTGACCATGATTTTCTCAAGAACATATGACTTTCCAGAGAATATGAAATCATCATTTGCTACATTCCATCTAAACACTTCATTGGTAATAACTTCCAGAGAGTTAGGGTCTATACCTACAATTTCAACAATCTGTTTTGTTCTTCTTACACGTCTTCCATTAATACGGGTCTGAATCTGAATCGCACATGCTTCCAAAGCAGGTAACAAAACACGTGGAATATCGATCGGTTTATTCTCCAACCTGTGTACTAACGAAGGTACAGAGTCAGCGTGCACCGTAGAATATGCGCAGTGCCCGGTTGCCATCGCCTGGAATAGAACATATGCTTCAGCACCACGAATTTCACCCACGATGATGTATTCTGGTCGCTCACGAAGAGCAGCCTTTAGCAACTCGAATTCCCCGATTTCACCTTCATTAGATTCACCACCGAATCCTTGTCTTGTCAGACCAGGAACCCAGTTTGGCTGTGGGATGTTAACTTCACGAGTGGATTCGATACTTACAATCTTCATCTGCCATGGAATAAAGATACACATAGCATTCAGAGTTGTGGTTTTTCCTGACGCAGTACCGCCGACGAAAAGCATCGGAACTTCATTCTGGAAAGCAACCCAGAGATATGCACCCATAAGCGAGGAAAGTGTTCTGAAAGCAATGATGTCACAAGGCGAGAACGGATCGTCCTTGAATCGGCGAATACAGAATGCTGAACCACGAGTGGATACTTCACGGCCCAATTTCATAACGATTCTAGAACCGTCCATCAGCGTAGCATCCAGCAACGGGTCTGCGACAGAAATATGCTTACCACAACGTTGTGCCAACTTGATAACATATGATTCCAATTCATGATCTGTCTCCCAAACACAGGTAGTTTCTACAGACTCGAATTTCCTGTGATAAGCGAAAATTGGAACATTTGTACCGTCCAACGAAACGTCTTCCACATTCGCATCATTCATCAGAACATCCATCTTTCCATATCCTACCAAATCTCTTCGGAGATAGTAGAATAGTTTGGACTTGGATTTCTTGTTGATTTTCATCCCATAAGCCTTGATGACTTTGTCCATCGCTGTGCGAAGGTATGCTGTGGGGTCAGCATCGATCTCTTCGATATTTGCAGTTAGTGACCGGATGAAGATATCGAGGAGCTCATCACGCCACTCTTGCTCTTTCTTGTTCAAAGGAGGTTCAATGATTTGATAGATGATATTCAGGGTTCTCTTGTCACGCACAATTCTTGCAAATGCATGTGGAGGCATGACAGGGTACTTGTCAAGTTCATCATACATTGCACGCTGTTGGTTACGACTTCTTCTTTGGCCACCACCGCTTTTCCTAGCCATACATACACCCCTGACACTTCGGACACGGCCTCACTCGGTTATGACCTTTCTCCATTGTGAGAGGCCCTACGGGCCCTCTCACAGAGTATTCAGCCAAGACGATACTTCAGATTGTAAATGTTCAAGTTCGCCCTCATTAGAAAACGAAATTTCTGCTTGCTCGATTATTGTATCAAGACCCCATCCAGTTTCCCTCTGGTCTCTCTTTTCAAGATCGGACAAATCTCCATCTTCAGAACGTGCACGAGATTGAACTCTTTCGAATCGTAATTGCTTTGATGCAATTATTGCAACCACCTTGAAAGAATCACCCCAATGTTTCTCGAAAACGTCCCTCTCAGCAGTCCCCCGTAAGCCTTCGATTAAGACGATAGAATTGCTAGCAAGTAATTCGTCGACAGCAGAAACTAATCTGTGCGCCAATACATCGTCGCCATGTTCTGCTCTCAAATCAGAAGCAACCTCTCCGAAAACATGTGGTGCTTCAGGAATCCCTCTGGCCCTTACTTCGGCCCTCACCATATCGCCCATTGAACGGACAGGGATGCCTGTCGCAGCAAGAATTGTAGCAAACTCGCCCTTGCCAGCAGCAGGCAATCCGCTAACTGCAATTACGAGCCCCATGGGTTGGTCGCGTACGGTTTCAATTGTTGAACTCTGCCCTTCCCCATTTGCGGTCAAGCAGTTTCATCAACAGTACTGCTGCTGCCACCAAACCAACACTAACAGCCAATATTCCCTTAAATCCGGTAGCCATTGCTTCATTATCGAATTCTACAGCTTCGGCTTGCAATCCTTTATCTTGGACTTGGTCTGCCCAATTCTCGTAAAATGATACATCTCCTTGCGTAAATGAAAGTAGAAACAATGCGAGTAATGGGATGACTGTTCCAATCCAAAACCAGGTCATTATTTTAGCATCAAAAATGGCTTTATTGGGGGCAAGACCCATCAAGAATGCGGTCAAACAAACGATGTAGATACTATTGGCTATCATCACAATTAATCCGACCGGTAGAACTGCCCATTCATCTAATCTCCAAGCCATTAAACACAGGAAAATTACTGAAATCCATGTAGTTGCCAGGAAGTAAACCGTTACTTTCGCACGTATCAATTGTGGAACACTAAGTGGTAAGCCATTCATATGTTCAGGTGAATCCAAAGCGGTTAACCAAGAGTAAAAATTGAATCCAAAGAAGCCCAAAAAGGGAGCATAGGATAGTAAGTTAATCGGAATAGGAGCCTCGGCGAAATCAACTAACCACGCCATCATTAGCAGCACTATTAGAGGTACAGAATACGATACAACCATTTTCTTTAGAGACCCTGAGCGAATCAAATCGACTGCTTCCTTTGCAACAAGTAGCCTTAGTGGACCATTTCCTAAAAATTTCAAGCGGTTCCAAGCCGGTAAAAATATCTCTTTTTTTGATACAACTTTTACTTCGAAATCATCCAATACCAATTGTGATGCAACCCATGCCAAAAATATCGAGGCTGCCAGAGCAGGAATTGCAAGTAAAATTCCATCTGGTTGCTGCGTTGCTAATCCCCAAAGGAAGTATTGACGCGGAATCAATCCTAAGCCGATTATCGTACCTATTCCGACCACAAATACAGGAGTAAGTCTGCTGAACCAACCGCCCAATAGCCATAATGAAGAGGCGATGAATGAGAATGCTAAGCCCTGAGCCAAGGTCACTGACATAGCAATCCATGTTCGAGGCAGACTACTATATTCCAATGGAGTACTTACACTAGTGAAGTTTTCCAACAAAATACCAATTGCCATTCCTGAAATAACCGGTGTCAAAATGAGCATTACATAGTAAGAGAGGTCTTTGACATAATATGCAAAATGGGCTGTTGGATTTGTCAATGGTTGAAGAGCTGGAGAGGCTAGAAGATAATTCTTGGTTCCGGTTCTAGCAAGCACTTTTTCTCTCCCCAAGAATGCGAATGAACCCATTCCTAAACTGAAAAATAATAATGGTAAATGAAGCGCAAAACGCATCTCTTCCCAAGTAAATGCGTTGGCATTAGGATCTGACCCTTGAGCAGCCCCCTCGCCAACCAAAAATTGCAAGCCAATTGTTGCCACCATGGTAACCAAAGCTACAAGCAAAGGGAAAAGTAGAATCCGTCTTTTCTTAGCGAAGTCTAAATTTTCTCTAAATTCTTCAACGAACATTACTTGGAATGTTGCAGAAAATGCACTCCAGCCGACCAATGGCGTGTTAAGATGCATACCTCCGTTGGTGGAGCCCAATGCATCTGGTAGAGATTTTTCTGATATTTCAGACCAATCTCGGCTGGAGATAGAAACGGACAGTTTTACTCCTCCTCGCTGGTTCCTTCATCACTCATTCTTTCTGCTTCTTCAATTGAATGACCTACTAATCGAATAAATACATCCTCAAGTGTCTCTTCATCAGATTCTTTCAAACCTTTTACAGTGCCTGCAGCCAATACCTTGCCGTGATTGATGATTGCCATCCTGTTACACATTCTTTCCGCCATTTCCAGTACGTGTGAACATAGGAAAATAGTGCCTCCATTGGCGACCATATCCAGCAACCATTGGCGACATTTCCTCTGGTAGATTGGATCTAAATTGGCAAACGGTTCATCCAAAAACAGTAACTTCGGCTCATGGATGAATGCAGAGGCAAGCATCACTTTTTGACGCTGCCCTTTTGACAAATCTTTGCACATAGTATCTCTTTTTTCATCTAGACCAAACCAATCCATCCAATGTTCGACCTTTGCATCTAGGTCGTCTATCCCACGAAGTTTACCAACAAATTGCAAGAATTCACTTGGGGTTAAGTACGAGGGTGGTGATTCTGATTCTGGAACAATTCCGATATTTGCTTTCAGTTTCTGAGGGCCTTTTGCAGCATTGATTCCAAGAACTTCTACAGCGCCAATACTAGGTCGCAATTGCCCGGTTAGGAGTTTTATGAATGTAGATTTGCCCGCTCCATTAGGCCCAAACACTCCAAAAAATTCACCTGAACTAACTTTGACATTCAAAGGATGAAGTGCGATGAAATCGCCATATCTCTTGCCCAAGTCTTTTGCGACTACTAAGGATTCTTCACCTTCGGACATAAATCTTCGTTGGCGCTCAACATTTTGAATGTGTGCTTACAATTGATTTGATATGACTCTCTCGGAGTATCATGAGCGAAGTACTAGTCATCGAAGAAATCCCCTGCGAAAACGGAGACGGAATGATTGCGAAAGTCACAATAAACCGCCCGGACAAACTCAATGCATTGAATCAAGATATAAGATCCAGAATCAAAGAAATGTGTAAATGGGCTGACGAAAATGATTCAATTAGATGCGTGGTAATAACTGGTGCAAAACCAAACCCACCTCCAGAAGGTAAGAGATCTAAACCCAACGCTTTCGTTGCGGGTGCCGATATTACAGAATTTGTTGGCAAGGGTTCACAAGAAATTAGAGAAATATTCAGAGATAATGCAATCGAAACAATTTGGAACCTGAAAAAACCAACTATTGCTATGGTTGACGGTTTTGCATTGGGCGGAGGATGCGAAGTTGCTTGCTCATGCGATATTCGAATCGCTAGTGACCGCTCGATTTTCGGAACTCCTGAAATCAAATTGGGATTGATTCCTGGCTACGGTGGAACTCAAAGATTGGTTCATCTTGTAGGATACGGAAGAGCGATGGAGATGATGATGACTGGTAACAACGTAAGTGCAGAAGATGCTTACAGAATGGGTATTGTGAATCATCTATGCACTCCTGAAAACTTAGAAAGCAAAACGATGGAAATCGCACAAACTATTGCTTCGAAATCTATGCACACTTTGCGGGTTGCAAAACAAGCTATTCGTGCATCTCTCGACAATGGAATCACTGATGGTGTTGAATTCGAAGCGACTGTGTTCGCTAAACTATTCGATACTGAGGACCAAGAAATCGGTGTCCAAGCATTCCTAAATCGAAGCGAGCCTAAATGGGTACACAAGTAATCAGAATCCTACGATTATTTGCAGTGCAATAGCATGAGCAATCGCTTGCACCAAAACCTCAATCGTTAGCCATCTCGTCTTTCAATGCTGCCAAGGCTCCTGATGCTCCTGGCGGCGGGGGCAGTGGTAGACCCAAATCTTCTGGGGTAGGCAAGCCAGCAGGTAGTGGTAAAGTGGCGGTAGTCGTCCTTTCCTCTTCAACTGCTACGAAACCGGTGTCCAAAGGAACTCTCAATTTCAAAATAGTAGACTCATCAATTCTTACTAGTGATGCACCATAGACGTGCCCTGCCTCTGCATTGGCTGGTTCAATCAAAATATTATGTCCGTGATTCTCGCTTTGTACTAAGCCAACTAAATCCTCACCAGAACTGTGCTCTTCCCACATCTTTGCAGTAGATGCTCTGATTTCAGCCATCTGATCTCGGCGTCTCTCTTTGATTCTTGCACGGATTCGAGAGTGGCGGTCTCTCTTATCTTGGATGTGTGCAGCAATATTTGCATCCTCAATAGATTGAGGAGATACTTCGACTACAAATTCGTCTGCAGTATGGAATTCTTCGACTGTAACTGCGATTTCTTCTAAATCGTCATCCGGCTCGACTGTAATTTGATTGGATTCATCTTCTTCTTTACTGGAAGCAACCTTGGCCATTTTCCTTTCGCGAAGTGATGCTCCATCCAAGCTGTCCTCTGTGACTACTTCTGGAATATCTACTGAAGGTTCTTCAGATTCATCCGAAGAAACTTGTCTAACTGCTACCTTAGTAGCAGATTTGCCTTTTTCAGGAGCATCTCCTAAGAAGACCCAGATAATTGCCAGAAGCAGGATTACACCCACTAGTGCCCAGCGGCTATTATCATCTAATTCCGCTTGGAGCATGAAGAATGCGATAATACCCGACACTAGTAGAATGAAAACTACAAGTCTGGAAGTTCTCATGCTGCTCACCTCATCCCAAAACGCTCACACTCAAGAACATCACCCAAGCCTGTCGAGATTAGATAGCAAACTTTCAAGTGCTCTATGGCGGTGAGAATAATGCTGTTTTTCTTCTAATGTAATTCCACCAAATGGCATTCCATGAGTGCTTTTAGCCCCAATTGTTCCAATTGGTAGTGAATCACCATCCTCATCTAAATCAGCAGGAATGAAAATCGGGTCAAAACCAAAACCATCTCCGGTTACTGCTTCGTGAGCAATTCGTCCAGGACAGACGCCTTCTGATACAATGGTTTGGCCATCTTTGTAAAGAACTGCTACTGCTCTGAATTCTGCTTTCCTTAAATTCCCGTCTTGGATGGGGTCGTCACTCTTCAAGTGATTCATCAATTTTAGAATGCCATGGACATCTAGTGTATTCAAAACATAAGACGAGTAAACTCCAGGAAAACCATTCAATGAATCTACAAACAAACCTGCATCCTCTACCAATAGCATATCATCTGAATTGGGAAGATGGGGAATCGCTTGCTCAACTTTCGATAAAGCTACGGTTTCTAGATCTTCGGCCTGGGGCTCTACTGCCTCGAACTCGAATTGCTCAACTGTCACTCCGTACTCGGCAAAATAATGTCTTGCTTCAGCAACCTTACCAGAATTAGTGGTCATGAACCAGATGGTCATAATTCGCCCTCTGTATGTAAGGCTCTTGAGCATGTTTGATAGAGTTGCCCCGACAAGAGGTGTTTGTGAATTCGTATATTGCAGTGGCATTGGGAGGGGCAATAGGCGCTACACTACGTTTCGCTGTAAGTGAATGGGTTGGAAATCCGCAGGGCACATTACTTGCGAATGCAGTCGGATCTCTGCTCCTAGGAATATGCATGGCTGCGCTAGCCACTGAGATGATTTCCAAGGAACTAACTTTGTTCATCGGGACAGGAATATTAGGTGCATTCACTACGATGTCTACCTTTTCTGTAGAGACCATTGAAATGTGGAATGATGACTCTTCGAAAGCGATTGGTTATGTTTTGCTTACGATGATTTTATGCCCGCTATTAGCGCTTGCAGGATGGAAGGCTTTCGAGGCTACTGCTTGATAGAAAGCATTCTTTCGAGAGCGATTTTCGCACCTTCTTGAACCTCGGGAGCGACAATAACCTGATTTGGAACTTCACCATCTGCCAATCTCTCCAATACATCCATCAGGTAAGCTGGATGAATCATATACATTGTAGAACAGGGACATATCGTAGGTTCTAAACATTGAATGTGTAAATCTTCATGCTGTGAATCCAATCTAGCAACCATGTTGATTTCGGTACCAACCGCTATGTGGGTCCCCGGTTCTTGTTTTGCAACAAACCTTCGAATGAACTCGGTGCTGCCATTAGCATCAGCGGCTTGAACAACTTCCATCGGACATTCAGGGTGAACGACAACTAAGCCATCTGGATGCTCTTCTCTAAACGCTTCAATCTGAGGAACTGTGAACCTTTTGTGCACAGAACAGAATCCATGCCACAAGACAATTTTCACATCATGAGGAATCTCATTCTCTTCCCCTGGAGTCCATACCGTCATCCTTTCAAGAGGAATTCCCATAGAAAGACCGGTATTACGGCCGAGGTGTTGGTCGGGGAAAAAAAGAACTGCTCCATTTGGTCCAGCCCTCTCGTATGCCCAATCTAGGATACCTGCAGCGTTTGATGAAGTGCAAACGATTCCTCCGTGGCGACCACAAAAGTCCTTGAGTTCAGCCGCACTATTCATGTAAGTTACAGGAATCAGACAGGAGTCCCCTTCTTTGGCTGTTGCAGGGTCGCTTAATCCTGATTTGCTGAGAATTTCTTCCCAAGCAATTTCAACGTCATTCAGAGCAGCCATATCTGCCATTGAGCATCCAGCACGCATGTTTGGAAGAATTACTCTCTGATTGTTTGATGTAAGAATGTCCGCGGATTCAGCCATGAAGTGAACACCACAGAATACGATATTCTTTGCTTTAGACTGTGCTGCTAGTTCAGATAATAGGAAAGAGTCTCCTAATAAGTCCGCGTGCATGACAATCTGGTCTCTTTGGTAGTGATGCCCCAAAATTAGCAAATCGTCTCCCATCTGCTCCTTCAACTCGGTTATTCTATCAGCAATTGCTGCTTCTTCAGGACCCATTGCGTCATTGGTGAAGTCAATGGCGCACATCGGCAATGACACTGTCATGGTTGAGCCTCAACTGTCGGTGGTAGCACCCCTTTTTCAACCATACACTTCCTCGCTTATTCGATGCAGGCATGGTCAGGTGGTGAAAGATTGCACCTCGGAGCGGAAGCAGAGGTGATTTCAGGCTCATGGCATGGAAGGTCTGCAATTCTGAAAAAGCGAAGACCTCGAGGGTGGAGACATCCAGATCTTGATGCGAGTCTAACCAGAAAACGAATGACGAATGAAATCAAATTGACAATCTGGCTGGCCAGTCGAGGAGCACCAGTTCCAGCAATATGGGATGTTGACATGGAGGATGCCAGTATAATCATGGAAAGAATCGAAGGAAGGCCACTTATCGAAGTACTTCATTCGAATGAACATGATGAAGAATTGCTTATTTCAGTAGGAAAAGCGATTCGTGAATTACATCGTAACGCGGTAAACCATGGAGATTTATCTACTAACAATATCCTAATCAACAGCAATAGA
>PAZU01000019.1 GCA_002715725.1 Methanobacteriota archaeon
TTGGTGATTAACATCTCATCTCCAGGCTGGTAGTGGGTGTTTGCACCTCCAGGAATCTTCTCGATTGCATCCAATAGCATCCGGCAGGATTGGCGCATCTCTTCCATTCTAACGCGGTAGCGGTCGTAGCAATCTGCACCTTTGACGCTGGTAGGTTTCTCTACAGCAGGCTCCCAATCTACTTGGTCATAAACGGAGTAAGGGTTAGTCCATCTTGCATCAGTGTTTACTCCTGCAGCACGGATGTTTGGACCGGTTACACCTGCATCGATTTGGTCTTCAGCAGTTGCATAACCTACACCCTGCAATCTTACGAGCCAAATTGTAGATTCGTCGAGAAGCATCTCGTACTCGTTGATTCTGTTTTCGAATAATTTGACCTTAGCCTTCATTCTGTTTGCCCATCCGATAGGGATATCTCTCTTGACGCCTCCAACTCTTGGATAGTTGTAGTGCATCCTAGAGCCGCCAAGTTCTTGCAACAAATCAAGGAACATTTCTCTATCACGTAGACACCATGTCATCAAAGTCAAGTTTCCAATATCTGGACCAAATGCACCAAGCCACATCAAGTGGCTAGCAAGTCTCTGAATTTCAGCAGCCATCAAGCGAATATATTCGGCTCTCTCGGGGACTTCTGCTTCCAGCAAATCCTCTGCAGCCATGATGTAAGAGTGAGCCCATGTCATTGCGCTTACGTAACAAAGACGGTCGCAGTAAGGAGTGATTTGAGTGAAATCTCTAGCTTCACAAATCTTCTCGACTCCACGGTGAATGTATCCTAATTCTGCTTCAGTATCGGTAACGGTTTCTCCGTCTACCTTTACACGCAAGGTCCACAATCCATGAGTCATCGGGTGTTGAGGCCCCATTGTAATCCACATTTCTGCCATGACAACACCTCACTTAACTCGGCCCTCATCCACCGGTTTTCTATCGAAACCTTGCGGATCATCGTACATTTCATTGAAATCGTGATATCGAATCTTATGCTGTCTTTGCAGAGGATGGAACCCCACTGGCGAGTCGTGCGGATTTAGTACACGGTGCATGTTTTCGTGGCCTTCAAAATCAATTCCAACCAGGTCCCAAGTTTCTTTTTCGTTCCAATCGGCTCCAACCCACAAATCTTGAATAGAAGGCACAGAAGGTGAATCTCCTGCTTCTAGCGGGATAAAAATCTCGAACTCCATTGGGATGTCATCGCCTTCGAGCCTTTCTCCTTCATACACTACCATGGTGTGTGGCTCTACGTTATGTATTGGCCATCGGTACAAATGATACGCTACTTCCCAACCTCTGTCTGCATCGCCTGAAGGGTAATGAGTTCCAGTAACCATTGCACAATGATTCACACCTAATTCATTCTTCATGTGCTTAGCAACTGCTCTCCATTGCTCAGGAGAACAAATAATTCTAACAAACTCGAACTTCTTTCCAGCAGGATGTGCGACAACTTCGGCACTAACGCCAGCATCGCCAAACCTCGCTGATAGATTTTCAGCGGCAGCTTTTGCTGCAGAAGCGTTCTGCTCAATGGTAATCGTAGTTCCCATTTCAGTCATCTCCTACAATTACTGGCTTGTCGCCATCACGGCCGGTCGAAGGCGCTCCGCCAATCCTGATTATCTTCTCTCGAAGTTTACCAAAGCCATCGATAAGTGCTTCAGGACGAGGTGGACATCCAGGAATGTAAACATCTACTGGAATTACTGTGTCGACACCTTCCAAGATATTGTAAGATTGATAGTAAGGTCCGCCTGAAATTGCACATTCTCCCATTGCGATACAATACTTTGGCTCTGGCATTTGCTCCCATAGGCGAACAATCGGGTCTGCGAATTTCTTTGAAATTGGTCCGTTAACTAACAAAACATCGGATTGGCGAGGACTTGAACGGAACAATACTCCGAATCTGTCGCCGTCGAATCTTGGAGTTGCTGAAGCGGCCATCTCAATCGCACAGCACTTGATTCCAAGGTGGAGTGTGAACAAAGATTTGCGGCCTGCCCAATTGAAGAAGCGGCCAGCAAGCACACTCAGCAATTGCTTGATTTTGGTAGCCTTGAGTGCTTCATCGGTAACATCACCGACAATCTCTACCAGCGTTCTACTGTTGAATGTGGTATAATTTTCTCCTGTATCACTCATCATAACACCTCAGATGTAAATACGGCCTCGCTTGCGGAAAACATGCCATACGCCAAGAACCATAGTTGCAAAGAAAATTGTCAGGACTATCATCTCTGTTCCAACTACATTGATAGGATCGGATGAAGATGCAGCGGTAGCATCCATAGCTAACAGCCCGCCTAATGCCATGAACATAAATGCAACATCGAAAACAAGGAAAATAATCGCATACCAATAATACTGGAAGTGGAATTGAATCATCGCTTCTCCAACCGGTTCTGAACCGCATTCATAGGTTGAAAGTCGACGAGGATATAGGCTGTGATCACGCTCATAGCCCTCCATTAACCATGACTTTGTCATGTGTGGACGAGAGGGATCAACTTTGGGCATAACGAAGTATTGAGTGATGAATGCACCCAATGGCATGCCTATACCAATTAGAGTCATCCACAACATCGAGAGATAGGTGCCTGTTACCGTTTCTGCCCCGACCAACTATGCCACCAACTGAGAGCGTTGACACTCTCTTGTCACGCCCACTCGATAACTGTCCATAAGCGTTGTCTAGCGACACTAGAGTTAGGAGCAGGTCAATTATGACCCCGTAGGGGTCAATTTCGCCGGCGCATAGCAAGGTATGCGAAACCAACTAGGACCAATGCTCCAATACTCAGCAGCACATTAGGAGTGATGTAAGAATTCAAAGCAAACTCTTCAGGTTGTCCGTTTACTGTTAGTTCGATGTTTTCTCGGCCTGCAAGCCCTATGTCAGTCGGTTCAGCAGATAGGGTGAATTTGAAAGAATCTTCCACCTCAGCAGTTTCTCCCCCCGGAGGGTTGACTTTAGCCGTGATAATTACTGATTCTCCTTCTTCTATTGTGCAGAGAATGTGATCGCCATTGTTAGAACAACCTGACCCTGACTCATAGCTCAAGATTACGCTCCATCCTCTCATTCCCCCACTTGAGAAAATCTTGAATTCTGTTTCGACGTTGCCTGAATTGGATAATTCAACCTTAAACTTCGGAGAATTGCCAATTTCTCCGAAAGTGATGTCTCTCTCGACATCTCCGTCTAGTATTAATTCTGCATCAAGTACGGTTTCAACAGACAGAGAAAAGGTCACCTTACCACTCCTATTTGCAGCATTAGAGACTGATGTTACCACCATTTCCAGCAATCCTCCATCACCGTTTTCTGCACCCGTGTTAACCTGTATCTGCAATGTCACGATTGCATAGTAGATCATTGGTGTATGTGAATCTACCAAATTATTGTCAACAATCTTCTCGAAAATTTTCTCTTCGGTTGAACCGATTAATGGAGAATTCGAAAGATGGTAGAACTGACCTGTTGATTCATTGAATGCCCCCCAGCCCTTTGGAACTAGGATTGGGCCATCGACAGGCATCCCACGATATGTCAAAGTGCGAGTTGCAGTACCTGACAATCCTGAGAAGTCAAAAATTGCTTCGTCAGTCATATCGCCGGTATTTGTGACTTTGATAATGAATGATTGGCTACCTCCTGGAGGAAGCACTATGATTGAATTACGAGTTAGATCATCTTGTGAATTCATAATTATTGCATCCATTGCAAAATCTCGATTTGAAAGAATTGCTCTGAATACAAATTCTAGTTGATTATCAGGGACGCCATCATCGTCCTCATCCCCATTATTGTTGTCTCCCAAATTAGTTACACGAACTGTAAGCCTAGAACTCTCCAATTCTTCTTCGCCATCGATTGAAACAACGAGATACATTATCACAGTGGAACGAGCATCAATATCGATTTCTGTAACAACTGTTCCATCTTCAGTCTCGAAATGCTTGCCCCATGCTGGTTGAGCTGTTTGAGAGATAACTGAAAATCTGAATCTATCTAGAGTGTTTCCGTCATTGGTAACCGTCATCGGGAATTGAACGGTAGTATCTGACCTACCGGTTTGATCTTCGGCAGGAGCGCCGCCACTCATTCCGTGTACTGCCTTGACTGTGACGGTCAACTCTTGTGTATCATATGCGCCGCCGCTAGAAGTCGGCAATACCGAGAATGTGATTGTAATCTCTTCAGTCGCTAAAGCGTTCAATGGAAGTGAAATTGTAACATCGATTGTGCCCGTTTTTTCGTTACTGAATCTAGACTGGGTTGAGATGGTCGAAGATTCCAGTGAAACAGCCCACCCTGTAGGAGGAGAAGAGGCTGAAATTCTGAATGTATCTGGCCCATTTCCTTGGTTTGTAACAGTCAGAGTTGTAGTAGTATCTTGACCCGGTTCAATGTTGTACAAACCAGAGTTGCCTAAAGACAGGGATGCGCCATGTGATTGACCTACAGTTACGGTTACTGCAGTACGACACTTCCAAGCATTGCCATCTTTGCCTTCAATGTAAAACTCGTTCTGAGTGTTAGCCTCAACTGAGTCGTCTGGAGTAATTTCAATTGTGAATTCTTTCTCACCATTTCCATTGTTATAATTCAACATCCCGCTAGATGCTCCGTCCACAGTTGCCCAATTGGAATTACTACCATTGAATCCAACGCTAATCGACCAATCTGTATTGCCTTCATTCGAGTATGTAGCAACCAAGGAGCCGGTTTCTCCCGGTTCAAGAGACAGGCTTGTTTTAGACAATGAAGAAGCACATTTCTTCAATTCCGGAACAAATAGGCTGAATTCCTCTGTATCTGAAGCACTTCCGTTAGGATTTTGATCGTTGGTTACAACGCCTTCGATTTCCCAACAATACTTGTCGCTTTCCTTACCTTCTGGAACTTCCAATGTTACCGTAACCCATTCTGAGGACCCGTTGTCCAATGTTACAGATTCTGGCTCGACATCAATCGACATGCTGCTATCAGACTTACATCCTGATCCGCTTCTAGGGTCGACCGTTAATTGGATCGTTTCCTGAACTCTACCTGTGTTCTCAACCTCTACATCCCACTCTATGGTGGATTCGCCATTCCAAGTTGGATTGACTGGAGCATCAATTGTAAGGTCGACTGCAAAAACAGTCGAACCGGCTCCATCTCCTGCCGTTGTTTCAACATCTTGTGATTGTTGAGCAGGTTGGCCTGGTTGGTCAGGAGGAGTAACCTGCTCATTGGCATTCGCAGTTACAGTTGTAATACAAGAGTCCTCTGCGTTTTGAGCCAGTGTAACATTGAGGAATGTCTCGCCATAATCATTCGCATCAATCGGTTGTCCAATCTGCCCTATTGCTGAAGAATATCCAGTACAATCCTGTTCATTAGTTGCTGCTAAATTTACGGACACAGGGTTTGCACCGTTGTTATAGACGCGAACAGTGTATTCCGCAGTCTCTCCTGGATTCACAGTTTGCGCACTTGGAGAAATAGAAACAGAAATGTTTGCATCCCTACCTGAATCATCCGCAGTTACTGGGTTTGCAATAGCTGGAACCAGTGAAAATAGCATCAAAGCAACCAGTACGACACTGGTGATACTCTGACCGGCTGATAGGTCTTTCTTGCGGGGTTCCATGAACCCCGGTCGAGGTGGTCACATGAAAAGGCTATGGACAAATGCTCAATTCAATCTACATTTACAAAAGTCGTTGAAGAAGCTCCGCAATGTACACAAGTTTTGACATTACAAGTAGAATGATAGCGCGCCCCACATGAAGGACAGCCTACCATCGAGGTTAATATCGGCTGTCTGCAAGCAAAACAGGGAGTTGTATTGGATTGTTGTACTGGATTGGCAAATGACTCTTGTACTGGAGCCGATGAAGGCATAACCGATTCATTTCTATTTTTGAGGAAAATAACTAGACCAATAATGATGATTAGAGGAATAATCACCAAAACCGACAAGATGATTGGACTCAAGTTAGATGAGTCTTCTATAATCGCATCTCCTTCGCTAGAAACATCTAATTCCAACCTTGAATTTTCTAAATCTTCGACACCTGATATAGAAATTTCAAGTGTCCCGTCACCGGGCTTAGTAGCGGTAAGGTCTAACCTAATCTTTTGAGATTGACCTGCTTCTAGATTGACTGAATCCGTACCATCAAAATCGACGTTCCACCCACTGGGAGAGTTAACCTCTATTGCCCCTGAGACCAAGGTGTTCCCGGTGTTGGTTATTGTCAACTGTAGGACTGAAGGCTGGTCTGTTTCGAGAACCAATGGTCCATCGACCTTCCAAGAAACCTCTTTGGAAAGCGCAACCAACATAGTTACAGATTCATTGATTGAAACCATATCTCCCGACAATACTACTTTGAATTCCGGTTCTGATGCTGGGTCTGCCATTGCAGAGATGATTATCGTGCACGTTATTGCTTTGATATCTCCCTTGGAAATTGATCCCGGAGAGGTACAATCTCCTAGCAAATTATTGTCTAATTGTAGAGTTGCTGTAGGACTCCATGATACGCTTTCGGTATTCTCTACTAGCCAAGTGTAATTGATTGGGACACCGGTAGGGTGTTGCCCAGGGCCAAATATATTGGTCCATGTTTGTCCATTGATTTCAACCGATGCGAATGTTAGCGTAGGATTTGGCAAAACTACAACTTCAATATCTTCAGAGTGGCTCCAGGAATATTGATTGGAATCCATAATTAACTTGATTTCGCCACTTCTTGCATCTTGTTGAGCTGTAATTGAAATCGCAAAGTTTCTAGATTCAGTCCAAGACAACTCAAAATCTTCAAGGATCGTGTTTTGTAACCATCCAAACGGTAATTGTAAGGTTGGATTTAACATCAAATCGATGTTGCCTTTATTCTCGACACTATACTGTAGAGAAATTGTATTCCCTGGCGTTATCGAAGTGAATGATGATTCTAAATCTACTGTGACATGTGAAATTTCTTCAACTACTAGAGGTAATTCATAATCAACAATTTTCCCCTCTTCGCTTTGAGAAACAACCTTCAGAACAACTGTCAATTCTGCACCAGCCAAGGTCATAACTTGAGGAGGAGTAAATGAAATTCCTATGTTCATTTGACCGTCTTCCAGCATCAAACCTGTTGATGCTGAATTAGCTCCTCCTTGTGCTGAAAGGTCATCGAAACCTGCGTACCATCCAGGTGGAGATTCCAAGAACAGATCGTATCCAATATCATCATTACCTAAGTTGAATAATCTAATGTCAACAGAAGTAACATTAGATGGGTTAACAGGAATTGTTGTGTAATCAAATTCTATTCTGGTATCAGCGAGTACTGGAACATCTAATGTTAGAACATAAGGACTACTCACATCGTTGTCTTCATCATAACCTAACAAATTGATGAGATACATTCCCGGGCTTGGGCCCGAAGGATGAACTAAGGTGACATTTACCAAAACCCCTTCTTGCCCATCTAATTCGAAGTCGGTTTGGTCAAGTCCAACATACCAAGAGAGCGCAGAATTGCTAGGACCAGTTACACCAGTTGATGAGATTGATGCGTTAGTGGTTAGTAAAGCGGTATTGGTTAGCGTAACCTGCCACGATGAGGATGTTGCATTGATGTCATCCAAAGTCACTGTTGAAGATGCTGCCTCGATTCGAACACCGGGTGTTGTTACATTTACAACAACATCCATCCTATTGTTGCCTTCATTGATTTCATCTATGTTATCGGATGAATCCACTAAGAAAGTAAGAGTCCTTGAACCCGCGGTTTGAGGTTGCCAATTCCAGAACAAAATCTTGGAACCACCAGGTCCTAAATCGAAAGTTTGTGAATTAAGGAATAGGCCTTCTTCTTGGAAAATAACCTCTACGTTTTCAGCCTCAACGTTGCCCAAATTCGACACTTGCATCTCTACCAAAACATCATCTCCAACTTGAGGTATGGAAATATCTGTACTAAATGAAGAAGGAATCGGAGAAGGGTCGGGCCTCAAATCGTTGACGCCTACACCCGAAACAGCAACTGCGAACGGTTGTGCTCGAGAACCTGAGTGGCCTGCATCGGTTACTTTCACTGTCCATAATCCCATTTCTGCTGAATCAACAAGTACGACTTCTACATTGTTCAATGTATCATAATTGCCGCCTTGAATTGAACGGCCTTGAGAGAATTCGTTACCTTTGTATTCAACCCCGCTTGGAGTTGTGACTAACAAATTCAGATTGTTTACAAGTTGTGTATTCGAGAATCTTGAACCTCGCTCATCCGACCATGCCACCACGGCTTTGAACGCTTGGTTTGGAGTTGTGATATTGAATGAATAACTCTTGGAGTTGCCAGTTGAAGATAATACTGAACGGTCATCGACCCATATTCCTCGACCATTATTCGGTGCTAGAGTTCCTTTGAGGTCAATTCTCCCCCATCCCTCATCCATATTTGGTATATCTCGAGTTCCAACATCTCTTGCACCCAAGATCATCAATGCCTTCACCAAGGCACCTTGAGGTTCAGGCCTTTGGCCAACTTCCGTGATATATTCACGAATTAGGGCTGCTGTTCCTGCAGCATTCGGAGTTGCCATACTCGTACCTGTGTATTCTAGGTACCAATTACTAGTCCATGATGCTCCACCAATATCGGTCGCTTCTTGAGCTCTGCATGAGCGCACATATCCACCCGGAGCAAGAATATCAGGCTTGATTCGTCCGTCATCAACTGGACCCCTACTAGAACCATCCATTATCGAATTAGGTGCACCGGAATATCTGTTCTGTGAATTACCGACTGTAATGGTGTTCTTGGCAGTACCCGGTGCGCCAATTGTATCGCTATTTGGGCCATCGTTTCCAGCAGCGAACAATACAGTCAAACCTTCTCTACCGCTGTAATATTGGTCATAATATCTTGCTCTATCATCCACATCCTCGGAAGTTGAAGTATATGCTCCCCAATCAGATGACGAGGATGAACCCCAGGAATTTGTATGGGTTCTCGCTCCATTACTATACGCGGTATTCAGCATATTGTTGATGCTAGACCACTGGAAATTGCCATTGTTATCATTCTCCATTGCTTGGAAATACAATTCTGCTTCAGGTGCAATTCCTTCATAATTACCTCTGGTTCCATCACCTAATACAGTGCAAGCAACGTGCGTACCATGCCCTGAATGTGCATCAGCAGTAGAGCCATCTCCAATAACATCAACATTGCCGATTATACGATTCCCAAAGTCGCCATGATCATGGTCCAATCCCGAATCTGCTACTGCAACAATCTGTCCTGAACCATCGAGGGCTGTTGTGTAATATTGCTCCATGGCATTGATGTTTATGTGGTTTCGAGATTGGTCATTCCAAATCGTAAGACTTGGTTGTGGTCCAATCCAAGCAACTGACGGTTCTGCTGCAATTGAAGCGATAGATGATTTCGTGTATCCATCATATCGACCTGTTTCGGCAAAGGTCGATTCTTCGAGGAAATTATGCGCCACTAAATCAAGTTCTTGATGCAACCTCATACCCCAATTATCCGAAATGTCAACCCCGGGCAATATTGTGTCTGCTCGCCAAGACTCTATTCTAACTGGCGTATCTTCTAGAGATTCCATAACCGTGAAATCAACTAGCATTGCTAAAGGCACTGGCTGTACTGAAGCAATGCCTTGGATAGACTTCATACTAGTAAGACCGTTTTGAGTGCCTTGAACCAACAAGCCAGATGGTGCAATAAATTCTCTAACCTCTACTCCAGGGTGGTCAGAAATCTGATTCCTAACTTCAGAAATCCGATATTCTGTCGATACTAAAACCAATGATAGGTCCGGCCGTGAAGTCAACAACTCATCCGGAATTGGATGGTCAAACAACACTCCTGAAGCATCGTGAATCCCTAGCCTAGAATGAGCTAAAAGTGGGCGTTGTTCGAGCGATAATGATTCATCTAATTCACCGACTAGATTACGAATTGAATCTTCAGGTAAATCGAACCTAATCCACTCAACATTCGATTCTTCCGTATTAGTTACCGGTTGATTCGCAACCGGTATTCCTGACAGGAGGAATATTATGAGCAACAAGAAGGCTCTACGCACATGCCTAGGCCGTCGAAAGTTCGTTTTAGGAGTTACCTTGAATAGTTTCAAAGGAACCACGTTACTTCTTCACAATCATTGTGGAATTTTTCTGTAACATTTTCTGAAACTTTGTGAAGGAATTGCTCAGTGTTTACTTCTCCTCTAAAATTGGTCCAAACAATCTCAATCTGAATGGTATATTCCTCCCAAACTGAGTATCCTCTCACATCCAATTCCATTTTGTCACCAGATATACTTGTATGGCTGGATATAGAATCGAATGATACTTGCAAACTATCCAAAACCGTTTTTTCTACGTCTACAAACTCGACTGTTAGGGTTACATTCGTAATTTCTCTACTGCCATCATTAACTAATTCTGTCAAAACGACATGACCGTTCCTCTGCAAATACATGACATTAATTTCGACATCATCTCTTGGGATCACCCAATACCATGTAGATGCTAAAGCGCCGATAAGCATGATGAAAATGACACCTGCTAAAGCAACCCTCATCGGATGAATATTCTCAGCGATTTCTTTGACCCTCTCGCCAATTTCTTGTGACATCTCATGGAGTTCTTCCTCCATCTCCTCATCATATTCATCACTCATCCCGTCACCGCCGCTATTGCTGTGGCCAACAATGATGAGAACGGATCTCCAATCATTATGTGTGTTGTTTCAATTTCTCCGCCCGTAAGGCTGCTAAGTAAAGATAAATCAGAGACTACTCCATTTACTCCTACGCTAGATGCAGTCGGTATACCTCCGGTAAATTGTGCATCCAACATTACACCTCTAGCATCAATATACGTGCCTAAAACATCTACCTCGGTATCAGCAGTCGCCACAATTCTACCACCAGTAATTCCGTCGACTACAATCACAGGGTAGCCTAGTGGCCGATAGATGTGTACTTCCGCTCCTTTCAGATCCTCTCCAACAAGTTCCGCTGAGACAATATTGACGCCTTCTTCCATCTGGGTGTCGCTTCTACGAATGTACAACTTCTCAACACCATTTCCTGAGGCAGAAATCCTTGCACCAAATTCTTCAGTGACTTCCATTGTAAAGCGATCAGGAAGATTCTCAGATAGCATCAAGGTGTCCCCTCGAATATTCTGAGCTTTGCCTTTTGTTTCAATAAACATGTCCATGTCGTCACTGTTTGATGAATAATCCATCTCAAACATTCCTTGGAATGATTGCTCTTCGTGAATGTCGAAATTGTTAGCTGGTGCTGCAAGCAAATGCATTTCACCTGGTACATCTCTAATGAACATAGTAGCAGGCCACCATAAGCCATCCACCTTCCTCAGCTGTTGCAGCATCATCGAATCTGCTGAATCTCTTCCATCGATTCTGTCTTCTGGAGGAACAAGTAGATCGGCCTGCAGAATGTCTCCAATCTTGGAATACAAATCTGCATTTGCAGGTGCATTGAACATCATCATTTCTGTTCTAATTCCTCTTAATTGGTTATTTTGTAAAACTCTAGCAGTTTCTAATCTCTCTCCGAGATTATATGTCATATCGATAGTAGTTCTTGGAATTACCAAATCTGATTCTGTAGAAGTTTGAGCATTAATCGAGACATCTCTCGCTAAGTCGGTATCTAACCCAGTTAGAACCATCAGTGTATCAGTTCTAGTTAGTCCATTCAATTCAATGGTGAGAACTGGTCTGAACGGAGTCCACCCCTCAAGTGAGGCAAGTATCTCAAATGTAGGAACTTCATCTGTAATGGTTACTTCATAGGTCAACTGAATCTTTCCAGCAGGAAGTTGAGGCATCCATATCTTACTGTGCCATGAACGTCTTTGTTCAAATGTAACTCCTTCTTCTTCTAAAGTAGCATTATCCAATAATTTCAATTCTCTAGGAGAGATAAATCCATCTTCCATCGCATCAACCAATGATTCAGCATCAGTCAATCCTGCCCATCCAAGAGCTTGAATTACATCGGTCCGCTCCAATTCTGTAATAGTGAAATCTTGGAGAGCGTCTGATACAACATCCCTTGAACTTTCAGTGAATTCAGGCATCAAAGAGTAGTTGAAAACTAATTGTGTTGCTTCCAGAACCTCTCCCGAAAGTCCGTGGACCCATCTAGGTTCATCTGGAATATTTACTCCTTTCTTAACATCAAGTGTAATGTCGAATTCTTCTCCAGTAATTAGGTCCAATCCTAAACTCATATTGCTTCTAATGTTTGAAGCATCTCCTAAGTTAACCATACTCTCTACTGCGAAATCATTGACTGAAGAGCCGAAGTCGATCATACCTGAAAGGAAGAAAGAAAGAGATAGAATACCATCTGCTTCGCCAAATTCTGGAATCGAGATTATATCAGAATTCTCTGAAGAGGGTAAGGACATCGTTACGTTTGCAGGTAATGGATCAAGGTAAATTCGTCCTGATAGGCCTAGGAATTCATCGCTTCTATCACTTACATCCTCAAGCAATACGCTAAACGGTGCAGAACCTGTTCTATTCATCACCAATTGGCTGTTTCCTCTAGGGCCGAGAGCGCCGGGTTCTTGTGGCGGATTGAGGACAATAGAAGTCAAGTTGGACAATTTCAGAGACATACTTGCCTCACCGAGATTCTGATCGATCCAGAATCTTGCGTGGTCTTCATCCATCGTCAATGGCGTAGTGGCATTGGAAATTTGCACCTCAATAGAACCTACTCCATCTGGAGCGGACATTGCCAACGTATCACCTAATTCTAATTGGAATTGAGAAGGAAGTTCATTCAATCGCAAAGCATTGTATTGGCCATTGCCTTCTCCGCTGTATGTGATTGTACCTATTTCACCGGTTGCAGAGTAAGTGATTATAGAGCCTTGTTGAGATATTGTCAGATTTTCTGGACGGTTTGAAATCGAGGCGAATTGTGTGACTTCACCATCGGTTGTATTGGAAAAGTGTGTCAAATGTCCGATGATTAATTCTTCACCTGAAATGCCAGATAGAGAAATGGTTCGTAAATCTGTATCTTGATCATAAGAGTATGAGACGCCAGAAATATCTGTCATCAGTAAACTCATTCCCACAGGAACCAATGGGCCATTAACTCGGCCGTATTTCCCGTCGACATTGCCATTATTATCGGTATAATCTAGGTCTTCGGCTAACAGAATGTGATTTTTCTCCATTACGGGATGAGGACTACTGCCTATCGCCAAACTGAGACTAGCAACTATTGAATTTGACCGGGTACTTCCATCATTCCAAGATTCTCGAACTTGGTCATACATCTGAACGAAAATTTCGCCACTAGACTCTCCCGCTGTCTCAACGATAGCTTCTGGTAAACCGTTTAGGATGGTTCCTAAATCGAGAATTATCTCAACTAAATTTAGTACTACATTGTCTAAGACCTCGCTCAACAAATCGGGAGCTGTACCGAATTCAACTCTTATTCGATTTGATGAGGGAATCTCAAATGTTCCAAAGACGGCTACAACTTCAGGTAAATCAACAATTTCTACTTCCATTGAAGATGAATCCATTGCATAACCGTGTCTTTGGAAGGTAGAAACATACTCTATCTTGTCGATTCTTTCGGTTCCAGCGATTAGAATCAAACTGTTCCAACGGTTGTCGCTAGGGTCAAACAACAAACTAGAATCTGCAACATTGGCAGAATTATCTGCAGTGTAATTCTTTATCGATATAATCAGAGATAATCTGTTTGGCATCTGCCCAGGGAAATTCGAGGACCCTGGTGCTTCTCCAATTAAAGTGAAAATAGCATCGATTTCCTCTTGCGGCATCGTGCCCTTTGGTAAATCTCTAACCCATCCTCGTGAATCAGTAATGTTGCCAAATTGTCCGCCTTCTTCAATATGAGCAGAACGGTCTTCAAAATAATGGAAATACAAATCTGCATCTGTATCACTATAAATTTCAATATTGTCAAATGAGTTTTCTCCAGCATTATCGTTACGGATGACCAAATCGACCTCTTCTGGAATCAGAGTACTACCATTCACGGGATGTAGACCTACGTCGATATATCCAATTTCATCAAGCGCTCTAAACCCATCTAAATCAGGTTCCTTGAAGTGTACATATCCAATTCCTACCGAAAAACCACATTTATGCATACGGCTCTCTACATCATGGTCATTGATTGGGTCGTACCATGATGAATCATCACAATCGGTTTGCTGATTAGCAGAATTTCTATTTGGATTGGAAATCAAAATTGCATACGGTGCTGAAACCGATGTAACTTCAAGACCTGAATCATCCCCTCCATTGAAGATATTGAGAACATCTATGATGTTGGTGAAAGTATCTGTAATGTTTAGTGTCATTTGGTCTAAACCGACTCGCACTTGGAAATCATGAGGAGGTTGAGTGAATCTAGAATCTATAACTAAGGCATAAGATTCACCGTCCCCAGTGAATGTCAAATCATATGCAACGCCTTTCATCATCGAGACTTCCATACTTGCCATGTCATCCCACAATGGATCGGTGTGGTCAAGAACTCTTACTTTCCATTGAAAATTCGGACGAATCCAAATTGATTCAATAGTTGGAATCAATCCCTCGCTCCACTGAACTCCCCAGCCTTCTCCTTGAGTCCCTAAGCCAACGATTGAAAGGCCAACGGCAACATCATTACCACCATCTCCATCAATGTCCACTGCATTCTCGAATAGGCCTGCACCCTCTAATGACAATATGTCACCAGTAAATGTTCCATATTCCCATGCTTCATGTTGAGGGCCATTATCTCTAGCAGTATAGTTCACGTATAGGGAATAGGTGTTTGCGCCTATCGCTAATGGATCGTTGAAGCTAGGCGGTAATTCGAACAAGGTATCCAAAAGATTGTTTGGCCATCCATCTGGATGAGAGCCGGGTTCTGTCAAGTAAACGTATGGACGGGGGTGTGATGGTTCAAGCGGGTCTGTTTCACGCATCGATATATCGCCGATCACACCATCTGTGGCAAGCAATGCATCGCCATCGCCAATTTCCCTGCCTCTGGCTTCAAGAGCACTAAGCACGGCTTCTGCTGAATCATGAGCAAGTTCGTCTTCTCCAGAATCGCGCTGAGCGGTTAGGGCATTTGCCATTGCTTCGAGGACTCCGAAATCGTCACGACCAACAGATTCATCAGCGGTTACCGGGCTAAAAATAGGTAACAGCATCACGATTACTAGCATTGCTGCTACCTTTCGCGAATCTAGAGGTTGCGGCACTCCGCGATGAAGTAGCCGCACGCCATCTGTTGACATCAGTTCTAATTGGGTTCTTACACCCAAATGAAACCATCCCTCTCGCGGGCGCGATTATATCGTTTTTCAGCGTTCAAATAATTAGTCGCTTTCACAAGAAGAACATGGCACAATCGCGTCGCAAACTGAAAATGGTAATTTACTGAAAAAAGGCTTACCTAAGAGGTACGCTCACTCATTAGGCGGTTTTGATTTTGGCAAAGCCACTCCGCCACTCCTAACTTTACCAGAAACCGGAGCAGATGGAGCAATAGTAGGCTGTTCCGGCTCGTCAGCAAATGCTGCCAAAGCCGCTTCTGCAAGGGCAGGATCTACCTGTCTTACTGAAGAACTTGGTCTGAATCCAGCATTCGGATCTTGTTGCGATTCATTACCATAAATTGCTGCAAACTCTTGTGCTTTGGCTTCAGTCTGCATTTGGCCAGAAGACATGATTACGGTACCATCTGTGATTCCTGCCATCTGATAAGCGTTCGCAAACATAGGTAATTTCGTACCTCTAGCGGTACTTAGGATCCTTGCTTTAGCTTCTACTTGTGATAAACCGCCTTCCATCAACAACTCAACTGCATGTCTTCTTTGAATTCCTCTGTATCC
>PAZU01000020.1 GCA_002715725.1 Methanobacteriota archaeon
TCTGGGTTAACTCGATGATCGACAAATCACCTTCAACTGTGAAGGCTAGATTAGCCGCTGCTAACCATCTAATCAATTGGTTAGGACAGAAATGGCCTGAGCATTTAGTAAGGCCAAAGAGCGGTAAGAAGTTGCCACGAACTCTAACCAGTCGTGAATTAACTATGGTAAAGCATGCAGCATCATGCAGTGAAGACCCGCTAGCCAATCTCGTGGTAACAATGATTCTAGATACGGGGCTGCGTGTCAGTGAAATCTGTGATTTGGAAATTTCACAAATCGACTTGCATGATAATTCTGCAATGGTCATCGATGGTAAGGGTGGCAAGGATAGGCTCGTACTATTCACCGATTCAACCGTAGCCAGCATCGAAAGTTGGCTTCCACTTAGAGAGGCAAGAAATCCAGAAGGAGACCATCTCCTTGTTACCAAGAGAGGTGATGCTCTACAATCAAGAAGTGTTCAGCGCCTAATGGATAAGTTAGCAGATGAGGCAGGAATGCCTAGAGGAAGATTGACCCCTCACGTCTTGCGCCACAACTTCGCAACAGGTCTACTCGAGAGAGGTGCTGATTTAGTCAGTATTCAAAGGCTGCTTGGTCATGCTAGCATCGCTACTACCAGAGTGTACCTAGAAATTAGTGACCAAACTCTGAGAGAGATCTACAAGCGTGCAACTTCTATTGAAGTTGAAGAAGACGAATCATGAGCGCGCTTTCTTGCGCTTCTCGGTTTTTGGAGGCCCGCTCCATTCTCTGTGACTGGCAACCTTGTTGCCTTCATGTCCTTCGATTGGACAATATTTACCACTACGGCAACGTGAACAATTACCCTTAGGAGGTAGTTCGACTACCTTGCGCAATTTTCCATACTTGCGCCTTGGCATGCAAACCCTTCACAAATGAGGGTCTTACAATATATCGCCGTAAGTTCTCACTTTTTGTTGAACCAAGGCATATCTTTGACTGAGCGAGGAACTTTGAGAGTGCTTCCCTTTCTTCCGTCTTTGGATTTCTCAGCCTTGACTCTGTGTTCTCCAGCTTTACTGACTGTCTTTTCAGCGACTTTTTGTCCAGCAGCGGCTGCTTTGGACGCTGCTGCCTTGCTCTTTGATGCTGCTTTCTTAGCAGTAGACTTGGCTTTTGTAGCGGCCTTCTTTGCAGAGGATTTTGCCTTTGTTGTGGCTTTCTTAGCGGATGATTTGGTTTTTGCAGCGGCTGTTTTGGCCTTTGATGCTGCTTTCTTTGCACCTTTCTTTGCTACTGATGCGAGTAATTTCTTGGAAATCGCTGCGCTCACACCTGCTTTCGCTAGCCCTTTTGAGCCTGCTTTGTTGATTCCTGCAGCGGATTTGATTCCTGCGTCACTGAGTTTCTGTGCTGTTGCTTTACCTACTCCTGGCAATGCCATTAGAGCAGCGAGAGGGTCCTTCTTCGGTTTAGCGGCCATATCTTCACCTAGTGTGGGCATAACACACCCATATGATGAACCCTTCTCTTTTGAGGGGGAGAATTAAGTCCAAGTGCTGGCGTGAGTAAATTATGCAAGAGAGGTTGGAGGCGCTATCTTCTACTCTTTATGCACAGGTTAGGGATGCTGGGCCAACGCATGGTTTTGATCTCGAAGGTAATCTTCGCCCCAAAGCACATCCGGCAAACATAGCCACCGTGTACCTAGGCGACGTAGCGCAAACCTTGCTCAAAGTAATGCAAGGCTCAAGCACTCCAATAATGGATAAAAAGCCCGGTTTTGATGAACAGACCTGGACAATATCTTGCCGTGCTGGAGATGTGTTGCTGACTATTGACAGCTACTCGTATTGGGGATTTGGATTACTTACTCGATGCTATGCAAATACGATTACTATGGAAGGGCCTTTGGGCGAGAGAGCAAGAGTTGTCTTTGACTTAGTGGCATCATTATCACACAAACCATGGGAATTTTCCAGAAGAGGAAAATTCAATTCCAAGATTAGTAATATTACAGAAAACCAAGAATGTTGGCAGGCTCATATTGAGAGGGCAAGAGAAGATTTAGGCGAATTGATTGAAGCGACCCTTCTCGAGAAAGGAGATTGTGAAGATATCGAGATCGCCAGGAACGCCCTCGCTGATGATAATGCACCCGCAGTACTACGAGCATTGTCCCGAATAGAAGCCGATTCGATAGATGTAGAAGTGGAAGATGTCAGTCCTGATGGAATGGTTTTGCAAATTGATGAAGATACGGTTCCGTTCGTCGATTTATCGTCTGAAGAGGAATAATCAGCGCGCGTCGCGTTGATAAAGGGGATAATTGTCGGCGGTGACATGGCAAAGAAAGACGGCGGCGGCATTCAGCAGGCTGCAGGTCTAATTCGATACTTCGATGAAGAATCGGAAGACGCTTGGAAAATCACTCCAAGACAGATTTACCTTGCATGTATTGGTCTGTCTGGATTCATCTACCTCGTAAACGAGGGCGTTGTCGGATGGATCATGGATATGTTTTGATTACCTTAGAGGTTCAATCAATACAACAGAACCTTCGGTTCTAGCCATTCCTTGTGCAACTTGCATTGCTGTTTCCAAGTCTAATGTTGCACCCAGTGTTCTAGGCCCTTCAGCCTCATGAACGATTAATCTGTGAGTAAGATGAGTTAGTGTCTCTTGGCTAATTCGCTCAAAAATCCACTTTTCGTCTTCGATTCTAACCATAGCTGGAACATCGACCAGTGGCCCCATTTCATTGCCGATTGATCTAGTTCTACCGCTAAGTCCTTGTAAATCTGCTAAAGGCCTCCATGAACGCTTCTTAACTCTCATTCTGACCTTGTTCTCTTGGCTTACGCCGTCTCTAAATGCTCTTCCCATCAGGATCCCCATCCTTGGAGAAATACTTCTCCGAACCGCAATCGAATTTTATCCATTCATAAGAGTTGGGGGGACTTCCCATTCTCTACTGCACTTTTGGACGGCCTTTTTCTAGTACCAAAGGTGAACTAATTGAGATCAGCAAAGCTAGTATTATACCTAGCAAAATATTGCTGGTCAAATCTGTCTGTAAACAGATTATCATCGGACTGATTGAGATTCCAAATCTCCAGCCCCAAGCCTCTGGCCGTGGGTGTGAATCAAAGCCTAGAAGCGGCAATAGCATTCCAACCAATCCAAGTCCTGTTACCGCCACTGTTAGCCATAATGCTACAGCGATTGCTCCATCGCCATCTCCAATTCTGTTTACATTCGAAACCAAAGCAAAGGTTGTTGCAAAAATTAAGACGATGCCGATTAGAATGGATATTGCAAGTGCGTTTGCTCTTCCGGTTCCATTACCAATCTTTGGACTAATTTTGTCTTCGAAAAATGGCAAGAAGCCAATGAAACACATGGAGGATATAATTACCAATAATTCTTCATTATCTAGTAACTTAAACACAATTGCAAGTATTGCTATTGCCACAATTATTCCAATGCTATTCTTTTCATCAAAGGCGTTTGAATTAGACAATAATTGGGCAAGAATTACTCCGAGGATTATTGATTCAGTACCAGCGAGTAAATATTCTGTGAATGTAAATTCGTGAATTGTCTCATTTATCCCGCCTTCTGGATACATCGTCAGTAACAAAACAAAGGTTATGCCTCCGCCAAACCCATTGAAGTATTTCTTGTGACGTCCCTGATTGATATGGTACTGAATCAATGCACACATCACTGTAACGATGACTAAAGCCGAGCCTCCAGATTGATGAATTGATTCGCTAGGAGACAGAATAAATGCGATTAAAGATAGTGTTGCAGTGAGACTAGGTAACCACTTGCCTTTCTCAAAAAGAGGAGAGATAAACATCGCCAGTGCAGAAAGTAAGGCTAGGGTCGCCAGCGTTTCTGCCATGACCCCCCCACATACAACTGACCCATTAGACTTGCACAAGCAACAAGAGTGAGAGACCTGACCCCGCGCCATGGTGCGACCAGCCGACGAGGAGTTACTCGAAGAGTTGGCTAAAGCGCCTCTTGCTGGATTATCTCGCAGTTTGGGAATCGATATTGACCAATGGCTTCCTATTGCATCATCGCCATTACCCGTAACGATGCGCTTGACTCCAAGAAGACACGATATGGATTGGACAAGGGAAATGTTGGAGTCCCTCGGTGGAAAGAAAATTCCTTGGATTACTGCGAGTGAATCTTGGGTAATGCCATTCTCAAAGAGTGATTACCCTAGCGATGAAGCAAAGAAAATGATGGCTTTACTTCATGAAACTGGAAGAATAACTCGACAAGAAGCCGTCTCGATGTTGCCCCCTATTGTTCTTGAACCTAAGGACGGGGACCTTGTGATGGACACATGCGCAGCGCCTGGTTCCAAAGCGACACAATTGGCAGAAGCTATCCCAAATGGAGTTGTATTAGCGAATGAACCATCTTCTGGTAGGCTAAACTTGCTGGTTACGAATCGTGGTAGATTAGGAATCAGTAACATGCTCATCATGCAACATGATGGCAGACACATCGGTAGAATGCCAAAGCCTGGTGTCGATGGCGTAGTAGTCGATGCACCTTGCAGCGGAACTGCGACCACTCGAAAGAACCGAGAATTATGGCGCTCATGGACTCCTAAAGTAGGTCGCAGTCTATTCCAATTGCAATCAGATATCGCGTTCAGGGCCGCCCAATTATTGCGGCCAGGTGGTAGAATGGTCTATTCTACTTGCTCGCTAGATCCAATTGAAAATGAGGCTGTGGTTTGCGATATTTTGCAAAGATGCCCTTGGTTAGAACTAGTAAAAATAGATGCTGAAAAGTTATTCCCATCACTGATTTCTCACAGAGGAATTGATGACTGGTCAATCCTTGATGAGAATGCAGAAGTCGTTGACTTCGAAGGAGAGATACCTAAACTTCCAGGTCTTGCAGAAAAAATGCTCAATCCACATCAGAGAGGAGTGGATGCACCCGATTTATCTCATACTATCAGAGTCCATCAACACGATAACGACACAGGTGGATTCTATGTTGCATTATTCGAACATGTGGCAGAAAGAACTCCTGAAGGAATTGCTAGGTCGATGATATTGAAACGCCAATTGAATCGAGAACCTGAAGAATTACCTCGGCAAAGAAAGAACAAACACACCACAATACCAGCATCGGAGGAAACGGTGGAGAAAATCTGTTCCAAGTGGGGAATTAACAAGGATGATTTTGCTTGGTGGCAAAGAGGCAGGAGGGTGAATTTGTCAACAAGAATGGTTTATGACAGAATTTTCGAGCCAATCGTTTTCAACAACAAAGGAGATTATTGGCCGGGGAATGATTTCCATCCTTTGAGAATCATTCATGTCGGCCAACCAACATTTACCGATAACAAAGGAATTTGGAGAACTAGACAAGAATCTCTAGAACTGCTGAGACCACAACTTAATGCAGGTGTTATCGAAATTGATGAAGAAACCATGATTTCATTACTGAAAGGTTCGGTTCCAATGAAAGAAGATTTCTCGGTTCCAATAGAGCCGGGTTCTTTCATTCTGAAGTGTGGAGAACATTTGTTGCCCGCTTGGGTTGCAGCCAGAGTTTCATTGATGATCGATGAAAAAGAGCGAGAGGTTCTTCGACTAAAACTTGGAATAGAGTTTGAGGAGGAGGAGTAATGAGGGTTTTTGCAATACTAGTTGCGCTACTTCTTTCTCCTTTAGCGGCAGCAATTTCTGACCTATCGATATATTCTGAAGCAAAATATTCCAGCCAAAGCGAAGCCCCTATTCTGGTAGAATGGTTCCACGGACCCGATGATGAAAGCAAGTCGCAAGATCTTGCTGAAATGGATAGAAATGGAGAAATTACTCTTCTTCATTGGCGAACTGGTGCTGAAGAAGAGGGCGGTGGTTTGCCTGATGATGATGCTAATTCTAGGATGATGTATCACGGGTTTAACCAAACACCATCTGTTGCAATAGATGGATATCCGGAAAACATCTCAGACATCAAATCTGAGATTCGACAAAACGAAGTTGATATCGATTGGACGATACAATTGATCGGTTCTTCAGAAGTTGAATTGCTGAATATTACCGCTACTTGGACCAATCCAAAAACGCTCAATGGAGCTACACAATTACATGTTTTCATAATCGAAACTAATGCGGTTGATTCGAAAGGAAGAGAGGTCCCTAATTTGGTTAGAGATTGGGCGCCATCATCTTCATTCTTTTTCACAAATAATACTACGAATCAGTGGAACGAAACTATTACGCGCGACTATTTGGATGGTGCAGGAATCGATTTAGGAGATGCTAGTTTTGCGGATAATTACGAAGTTATACTCGTGATGATTGGCGGCTTTGAGAACGATACATCGAACCGCGTACTATCTATTCAAAGGGCTGAGATGCCAACATATTGGCAATCTGTAGACCAATCTTCAATTCTTACTCCTGCTGTGCTCTTGCTACTGCTGATGGCGTGTATTGGATTCATTGTTGTTGCAGAAAGAAAGAGAGAGAAGGGTTTGCCGCGCCTAGAAGGTTCTTGGTCAAGCGAAGAAAGCACGATTGAGTACCGATTGGTCACCGGTTATTCTCTAGAAGTAGGGGAATTAACTATGGGTAAAGGTTGGAGAGCTAATGGTAGAATCAAGAAGCAAACTCTCTCTGCTAATACTACACTTGAAGGTAAATTGAGAGTGACTGGCAGTGGAGATTTCTCTATGGGTATAGCGGTAAATGTAGACCAATTAGGTGATTGGATTCTCGATTTGAACCTTCCAGAAAAACGGTCGAATGATTGAATACCGAGGGCCTTTCGTTTAGGAATATGGCTTTGGATTCTGTTGACCGGGCGATTATTGATGCTCTTTGTGAAGATGCTCGTTTCTCACATAGACAACTCGCAAAAAAAGTGGGTGTAGCCCAGGGCACAATCACTAACAGGCTGCGAAAAATGGAAGCTGATGGAGTTATTCAAGGATACACTCCACTACTGAATGCCGACTCTGTCGGCTGGAGCATGACCGTTATGGCGGGACTTTGCATTGAGAAAGGGAAAATCATGGATGTGCAAAAACACATTTCTGCTGACCAAAGAGTGTTTGCAGTGTATGATGTGACAGGGGATTGGGATTCTATGGTTCTAGCACGCGTCAAAAATCGAGAAGACTTAGATGACCTAACCAAGACCGTTTTCACTCTCGAAGGAATTTCTAGATCTTACACACACGTTGTACTGAACACTGTAAAAGAGTCAGGCGTCTGCCTGCCCGAGGAATGAAGGTAAGTCCTCAACGCACATTGTATCGGGCTTCATTGCTTTTGACAACGCCCTTCGCAACTCATCACAGGGCTTGATGTCTAGGCTGGTCATCGAATCCATCAATCTTCTTTGTAGCCTGCCTCCTGTTCTATCCCAATCCATTAACACGATACAACTTCCATAATTTTCGACGATGTAAACCACTACTCTGTCAACAGTCCAGCCTCTATTCAATTTCTCTATCGGGCCACTAAACCCAAGACTGCGTAACGCGATTTCATCGCGCCTACCCTCGACCAAAATGACCTTGCCATCTGCATTTTCCTCGATACATGTTTCAAGGGCTCTATGCGCTAATGCATACCTTTGTTCACGATTCAATGTATCCCTCCAAAATTGTGATGATTTGCTGAGAAGATAGCGCTTCAACTCTGATTTTTTTGTTACGAGTTGTGTGACCCGATACTACTGAGACGGTACTCGAGAAAATTTTCGAAAGTACATTGCATACTGCATGGTTAGCCTGTCCTTTCTTGGCTTCGGCCTTAACTGCGACCTGAATCCTATTCCTCCATTCGTTAAATCCAACGATGCCTTGTCGGGATGAAGCGGGTTGTACTTCTATCTCCAATAACACATCACCCTCAAGAGTGGTTTGGACACAAGATGCAAGCCCCACAAATACTCCGAGAAAGTGGCGGCTCATCAACAAACCTCCCTACGGGAGGAGGTCTTCTATACGCAATCAATTAATACGGCCATCTAACCGCTGAAAGCATGGGCGCTTCGCGTGAGCTATGGCCTAATGAATACACAGTGTTCAATATTCTTTACGATAAATTTCTTTTTTGGTCTATCGTAGTGGGGCTATTCACTTTCGCCTGGCTCCTAATCGCCATACTGCGATATCGTGAAGGCGTTGACCCTAAGTTAGACAAATCGATTGAGGAACAACCTCAATTGAAAGTCGGAACCTTCCCTAAAGAGCGCCACAATTTCGATTTAGAATTGGCGTGGTTCGTTGGACCAACAATTCTTGTCATCTGGGTAACGATTCTTGCATTTGGTTCAATGAACATTGTCTGGGGTGAAGTACAGAACCTACAGGAAGAAGACACCTTCACTGTTGAAGTCAATGGACTACAGTGGTATTGGGACTTCTACTATCATGATGAATTTACATGGGAAGACATGGATACTGGCCATGATGTCACTTGGAACTCTAGCGGTCTGACTATCGATGCTGGAGATGGTGCTGCCTCTGCTTTAGTCAAGTGGGGAAAGCCGGTTTTGGGACTATCTGAAACACTCGACCTAAGCAATACAACAACTATGGATCTGCCATTTGATATTGAAAATCCACAGAGTGTTGACATTCAAGATGCAGAAGGAAATGTCATTCACCGATGGCAGCACATCCCTGAAGCTACTGAATTTTACACTTACAAGATGAGTGGCAATTTGATCATACCCTGTGACGAAAATGTTCTTTTCAATATCTTCAGCATGAACCCTGAAAGAGAGGCTAACTTTGACGCTACCAACACCTACCAAGGTGTACAGCACGCATTCTGGCTACAAGAATGGGGAATGAAGGAAGATGCTGTTCCTGGACTTGATTCTGGAACTTGGATGTATGTGCAACCTAACGAGGCTGGCGTATTCCCAATCAAGTGTGCTGAATACTGTGGTAAAGAGCACTCGCTAATGTACGGTGAAGTCGAAGTTGTTGCTAGAGAAGGCATGACTTGTGATGCTGACTTTGGAGTTTACTTTGAGCACGAGGAGCTGAGAGGGTGAAGGGAAGGAGTATTGCTGTATTAGCGATTCTTCTAATCGCACTCGCTTCAACCACATCGTTTGAAGCACGCCAAACCGGAATCGTAACAGAAGGTGGCTGTGGTTGTCACGGCGGTATGAATTCTAACACAGTAATCACAGTAGACGGTCTTCCTGATGTATTCAACGCATCTGAAGAATATCTGTTCACACTTACTATCACAAACGACGATGTCCCTGTTGAAAACCCTGACCAGAATGGTGGATTCAGTATGATCCTAACCGGCGGCGGTGTTCTAGAGTCACTACCAGATCTCGACGGTAATACTGCAACTGAGATGGAAGGAGGATTAACTCACAACCTTGACCTCAACGACCGCAGAACTTGGGAATTCAAGTGGACTGCACCCGCAGATGATACTGCAATTGCTAGTTTCCTAATCTTTGGAAACGCGGTTAACGGAAATGGAGCAGCAGATGCATCTGGAGAGGACCAGTGGAACAAACTGGAACTCGATGTCCCTGGAATAAACGCCAACCCTAGCGCACCTAGCGCTGAAGCACTGACTATCCTAATGACCGTCATCGGATTAGCGCTTGGCCTAATCCTAATCGGTAGCATGTGGGTATTCTACACACGCAACCCTGAAAACTTCTCAATCGGAAACTTCTGGGCTTACCTCAAGCCATGGTTGACTACAACTGACCACAAGCAAGTCGGTATCCTGTATTTCCTATACGGTTTCTTCTTCTTCCTAGTGGGTGGATTACTGGCACTTCTATTCCGTATCCAATTGGCTTTCCCTGAGAATGATTTCTTGACCCAAGCAGAATACAACTCATTCTTCACTCTGCACGGAACAACCATGATTTTCCTTGCAGCAATGCCAATGATTGCAGGATTCATGAACTACATCTTGCCTCTACAGATTGGTGCTAAAGATTTAGCATTCCCAAGAATTAACGCACTTGGGTTCTGGATTATTGTAGCAGCAGCTCCGCTAATCTTCACAGGCGTATGGAGTGGTGAAGCAGCGGACATCACCTGGGTTATGTATCCACCTTACTCTAGCCTAAGTGGCCATGCAGGAGGTCCTAACCCTGGAACGATTGCATTCATTTCTGGTATTGCATTACTGGGTGCATCTTCGACTCTATCCGGTGTTAACTTCGTAACTACCACCTTCACAATGCGTGCAAAGGGTGTAGGCTGGATGAAGATGCCTCTGTTCACTTGGTCGGTTCTAATCAGCGTATTCATGCTGTATGTTAGCCTACCAGCATTCATCATTGGTATCTTCTTCTTACTATTTGATTCGACGATAGGTACCACCTTCTTCACAGCAGGTGGCGACCCGTTACTGTTCCAGCACCTGTTCTGGTTCTTCGGCCATCCTGAAGTATACGTGGTGGTTGTTCCAGCGTTCGGAATTGTTTCTGAAGTCTTAGCTACAAGCGCTAGAAGGTCTATCTTCGGTTACAGGTCAATGGTTTATGCAATGGTCGGAATCGGAGTTGTAGGTTTCATCGTTTGGGGGCACCACATGCTAACCAGTGGTATGAGCCCTGCATGGCGTTCTGCGTTCATGATCACTACAATGGCAGTAGCAATTCCTACCGGTGTTAAAATCTTCAACTGGCTTGCAACACTATGGGGAGGCAGTCTCGTGTTCAAGACCCATACTCTGTGGTCTCTAGGATTCCTAATCACATTCACACTTGGTGGATTATCTGGAATGTTCTTCCCAGTTGCTGGCCTAGATACACAATTCCATGACGGATACTTCGTAGTTGCTCACTTCCACTATGTGTTCATCGGTGGAATCATCTTCGCTCTATTCTCAGGAATATACTACTGGTTCCCTAAGGCTACAGGTCGCAAGATGAACGAAACCCTTGGATTGTGGCACTTTATCATTGGATTCAGTTCCTACAATGCTGCATTCTGGCCAATGCACGCAGTTGGAATCATGGGTATGCCAAGAAGAACTCACACCTATGCAGCAGATTCTGGATTTGCAGAATTGAATTTGGCAATTTCCACCTTCGCAATTATCTTTGGACTATCACAATTAATCCTAGTTTGGAATATCGTGCGTTCAGTCAAGAAGGGCGAGAAGGTAGGAAAGGACCCATGGGGCGGATGGTCGCTTGAATGGGCAGTAACTTCCCCTCCACCAACTCCATCCTTCGCAGTCGAGCCAATTCAGCATGATGCTAATGACCCTCAAGACTACCATGAGACCACACTAGAAAGATGGCTCAAGGCGCCGTTTAGAACGATGAGTACTCTTTGGAATAAGGAGGCGAAATCATGAGCGGAAGTCTGCACGATGTCAAGAACGAAGTCTGGATGAGAACAGTACTTATCTCGGTCGTCTTCTTAGCAGTTGGCGGAGCAGCTTACGGTGCGTTTGCTGTAGGAATAGGCTCTGTTAAGCACAGTGAGTGGGATGATGCACACCATGACTTAGAAGATGCAGAAGTCCAATGGAATGAAGCAAATGAAACAGGAACTTTAGCAGAAAAAGAATCTGCTGGTGTTGCTTGGGAGGATGCGCATCATGCAGATGTTGATGCCCATTTATCTTACTTGACGTGGGCCACAGCTGGGAAAACAATTCTAGTGATGATGATAATCTATGCTGCATTTTACGGCATATCTGGATTCTACAATAGTATTCAACCAGAAGAAGAGCATGATGACCATCACCATGACGATGACCATGAAGAACACCATGGTTCGGCCTCTCCAATCTTAATGGCAACCGGTATTCTACTATTCATGATGGGCTTCCCTGGATTCGTTACAACCTGTAAGTCATTATTGGGATTGGATTACCAAGCCGAAATGGGTGATTTCACACTATCAATAATAGGTAGCGCCATTCTGATCATAGGTATTGGAAACTGGTGGAACGAGGACCTAAAGGGCCACCATGAACAAATTGCAACATCGCACCCATTCCAAGGCCAAGATATTCGTAAGGCTGGAATGTGGATCTTCCTAATATCTGAAATGATGGTTTTCGCATCCTTCTTCTCTTCCTACCTAAGAATGAGAACTGGATGGTGTACAGAATGGGCAGTTGACGCTGGCAAGTGTGATGTCGTCGATACGACTACTGCTTCTGACCTTCTTCGTCACGAAGTTGGAACATTGCTACCTGGTGCTATCAACACCTTCGCATTGATTATCTCATCATACACAATCGTACTAGCGCTAAAGACCGCTAAGAATGTCGATTGGCAGCCTTCTAAGAATGCACTTATGGCTAAATTATTCCCGACTCGCAAGAAGACTGTTAGGAACTACCTAATCATCACTCTAGCACTTGGTTCTCTGTTCATTGTATTGAAGTTAGTAGAGTGGAGCCATCTAATCGCTGAAGGATTCACAATCGATACTCAAGCAGGTTCAATCTTCTATGTGGCAACTGGTGCTCACGGACTGCACGTATTTGTTGGATTATTAGTGATGCTATTCATGATATTCAAGGCTGATGTCCTTGAAGACGGATATGACGAACATAACGGCCAAGGAATCGAATACTTCGGTTTGTATTGGCACTTCGTGGATTTGGCGTGGGTTGCCATCTTCCCGGCATTCTATCTTTACTGAGGCGATAATATGGGTGAACACAAGTATACAGGACCAATAGCAGGAATATTCCAGAAGATGGCAGATTGGATTGGAAAGGATGTTTATTACGTAAATTTCCTAATTCTGATGTTCTTCACATTATTCGAAGTTGCAGCTGTTTTCTTCGAAGTAATCCCAGGAACTGACATCGTGATAACCCGTGGCGCCGTATGGGGTGTTTTGATTGTTGTTGGAATTATCAAAGGATATGGAATCGCTGCATTCTTTATGCACTTGAAAGGAGACCCTTTCATCTACACTAGAACAGCATTATTCCCTGTTCTTTTCGTTGCATTGATGCTTTGGGGAATCGGATTATCCAACCCTGCAGGTATCGACCAACTTCCAGCATGGTGCACTCCTAACTGGGATTACTCTTACGTAACAGAATAATAACAAATATACTAAAAATTTGATTAGATGGACACACTGCGGAACATATGCGCTGGCTTTCTATCGCTATTGTAATACTATTGTGTGCATCTACTATACCTGCTAGCAGTGCAGGAGACGGTCATGGAAATGACGCTCATTGGAACGGTTATGTTTTGGATAGAGGGTCGATTCCAAATCACGTTCTAATCGACCAAAATTTTGACTATTATTCACTACATACAGGTAATTCTGATGTTATTGTGGTTGCATTCATTTTCACCACCTGCCCAGATGTATGCCCAGTGATTACGAACAACCTAATCCAAGCCGAAGATAAACTCGAAGATGTTGATTACCAATTCATCTCTATCACTGTAGACCCTGGTAATGACAAGCCAAATGTGCTCAGAGAATATATGGAAGACTATGGAGCAACATGGCCTCACCTTACTGGTGAATTAGAAGATTTAGAAACCGTTTGGGATTCTTTCTTGATCAATGTTTCAACAGAAGAAATAGAAAACCACGACCATGATCACGGCCATGACCATGATGGTTCAATGGATAGCGAAGACCATTCTACAGTAACCGTGGTAATGCCCAATGGAACAGGTACTGAGCACGATGTAGAACCAAAAGGATGGGAGCAACTCACCGCATCTGCTTACCAAGAGGGATGGAATATCAATTCTAGCTCTAGCCAATGGGGTAATTTTGTTTCTGGGATAAACAATGATGATGCACCATCTGATTATTCTTGGTGGTGGGAGTTACACTCATGGAATGAAACCACCAATGCTTGGCAATCATCTGCTACAGGTATTGATGATGTAGAGGCTGGCCCTCTTGCATTCGCACCTAATTCCACAGATGATTCTGTAATCCCTCTTCCTGAAGATGCTCATGATTCTGTTTTCTTCGTCGTTCAATCTAATGGAACAAACAGTTCTGCAGAGTTGAATGATGTCAATGCCTGGCACATGTCACTTGGTGCTCTAGATTCTTTTGAAGCCCCTGATTCGGAGTGGGGCCATTATATGAATTCTATCGACGGTGTTGAAGCCCCCGCTGACTATTCATGGTGGTGGCAATTACACTACTGGAATGAGACTTCTAATGCATGGAGTGAAAGTATGGTTGGTATGGATTCACTAATCGACAAAGAACACATTGCTTGGGCACCAAACTCAACCTTGGATGAATTTATTCCTACCCCTGGAGATGTGGAAACCAGTACTTCACATTCTACTCAAACGTTCATACTTGATGCTGACTGGAAGCCAAAGGCTGTGTTCGTTGGATATGATTGGGATGTTGACAAATTCGTCGACGATGTCAAGAGAGCTGCAAACTTAGCTTCAGACCCTGACGACCATGATCATGGTCTTCCTGGCTTCGTATTTGCAACTGTTGCAGCGAGCCTTGGTCTAGCGATTATCGCTAGCAGTCGCGAAGAATAGTCAAGGATAGATTCTTGAAAGAATTGCACTCCCGTCATCATAGGCGGAGATCGCATAGCCTGGTATTGCGGTGGACTTGAAATCCACTGTCCCTCGGACACGGGAGTTCGAATCTCTCTCTCCGCGCCTCTCTAATTTGAATGTAATTTTGCTTGAAATATGGGAAGGCTTCAACAACTCAATGCCTCATAGGCACTGCATGGCCCGACCACACATGCGCTTGGGAATGCTGCTGGTTTTGCTAATGTTCATGGCAGGATGCATATATTCCTCTACACCTGAATGGGGTACTGGGGACGGGCAAGTCCATGTTGACATAGACGGCGATTCTGCTGAAGTAAAATCCAAGATGGGGGGAGGATATGACGAGACAATCTCCATTGTAGGATGTGGAGATTCTCAAATGAAAGTTTCAGGGATGTTGATTTCCTCCGAGATTTATTCAGAACACCCTGATTTGGATAACATAGAATCGGCGATGGGCGCTGCAGTAATTATTCACACCATGACTTGGAGTTCTGCAGAATCTGTAGAAGAAGGCAAAGCGGGTAGAATCAGTTTGAAAGATTGGTCCTCTCCGCTGAATCCTAGTGAAGCAGTCGGATCCAAACTATCTGACAATGAGAATGATTGGGAAGTTATCGGTATCATCCCAGGTTCTGAAAATATTGCTGATGGTTTAAATGTCCTACAGCATTGGCACCAGCCGATTGAATTAACAGGATATATTGTTGATGCAGATGGTGCTCCTTCGAGCGTTTCAGAAGAAAATTGTAAGTTAGAAGACCAAAAACATGGGATGATTGTAACCAAAATCAAAACCGAAGAGGGAGTTGTAAGTCTTGATGGAGAAGATGATGATGAATATTCACTTGGAGATACTGACATATTTGGCGGGTGGACTTTCATCCTGTTCTTCCTAATCTTTGGAGTTGGGGGCGGAGTGGGCCTATTCATCGTGTCTACGATGGTTATTCGTCAAGGAGCAAGAGCAACGGCAGAAGCCTTACTCGGCAGGGAAGGGTTCGCAAAAGCCCTACAGATGAAGAAGGATTTGAAACAATCAAAGAAAGAAGGTCTAGAAAGTGCAGCTGACCGTGCGGCAAAACAAAAGAAATCGTCTGGACCTCCACCGAAGAAGAAGTCTAAGGACGAAGATGTTGCAATATCTGGATTTAGCCTAGACAGCGTTTTGTCTTCAGATGATGACGATGAAGGCCCGCAAACCTTTGGCGGAGGCAACTCAGTAGTGGTAACAAGTGAGGCTAAAGAAATACAATCTTCACAACCCGCAGTCACCTCAATCCCTGAAATTTCTAACTCCCCTATGCCATCTTCAGGTGTGGTTTCAAGCCAACCTGAACCTGCAAAGAGAGGGCACTTCTCTGCATCGATGTCGCGCTCATCGACACAACCTACGCAGGCCGGTAGTCCGTCTAAAGCAAACAAACCAGTTAAGCGAAGAGCTGTGAAAAAGCGTGCATCAAAGCCTGCTGAGCCTGAACCTGAACCCGTTACAGAAGAAAGGCGTGCTTCAATTGCTGATGATGAAGAATTTAGTGACTTCTCATTCTAAGCCCAAGGAACATTGGATGCTCCACGAACAAGTAATTGTTCAGTATGCCATTCTAATGTGGCAGGGCTAACAATAATCGGTTCGCCGTCTGCTTGAACCCATGTCGATAATGGCAATGGCTTCTCACAAATATTACCCGCACTATCAACAGGTTTGATCTCAATTCTGTTCGCTTTTTGCTGAGTTATTCCCCATTTGCCGATGTGCTTTCCTTTCTTCATTGGACCCATCAATGAAAGCATAGCTAACCTTGAGAGTCTTGGAGCATAAACGATTGAGCCTTCTTTGTCGATTGGAGAAACTCCTGGACAGACCTGATAGCCACCTCCGAAGGTTTCTCCTGTAGTAGCAGCAAACATCGAAAAATCAAGTATCTCTCCTTCCGAGTCATCTAGTTTAAGCCACACTTTCCTTCTCTTCCAGAATGGTATGGTAGTAACACCAAGATACGTGTATTTCTTGTTGCCTTTAATCCACTTTGCTCTGGATAATTTAGCTCTTGATATAGAACTAGTAATACCTGCATCAGATTCTAAAAATACCCAACGAACCACTCTGCCTTCATTCTCAGCAGGGCCATCCCAATGATTGACCTTTGGTGAGGGATAATCTCCGACAGTTGATGCAGGGAATCCTTCTAGGCGCCATGCAGCACAACGTCTGTCAACTCCATTGACCAATACATCAATCGCTTCATCGATATTTTTCCTAGAAATTCCTTGAGTAATAGCGTAATCATTACCTGAGCCAAACGGAAGTATCCCTAGAGGTATGTCACTACCTCGTAATGCGCTGGCGACTTCGTGAACGGTGCCATCTCCTCCAACTGCTACCACAGGGCCCTCGACGTTTTTGCTACGCAAATCCCATGCAATCTCGCTAGCATGTCCAACCCGTTCGGTCTTGTGAGTGAACACCTCGAATCCTCTGGATTCTAATTTTGCAACGACTGAAGGCCATCTTTTGCCGCAAGTATGGTCTCTGCTGGCAGGATTGACTATGCAATGTATGGCCCCCATATCCGATGCAGAACAGGTTGAAGCCATCAATGCTGTTGTCACTAGTAAGCGATGCACTCATGTCTGATGCCTAATCAGCGGTCATCATGACTTGGAGCGCGGCCCAGCGTGAATACATGAGCCGCGCCCTTGAGGTAGCGGAAAAAGGACGGGGTCAAGTGAGGCCCAATCCACTGGTTGGGTGCGTTCTAGTGAAGGATGGATTTGTGATAGCAGAAGGGTGGCATGACCACTTGGGCGGGTTACATGCTGAGCAAATGGCTATACATGATGCTGAAGAAAAAGGTCACAATACAAATGGTTCCACTGCATACATAACTCTAGAGCCATGCAATCACTTTGGAAGAACTCCCCCCTGTACTGAAGCTCTACTATGGGCAGGAATTGGCGAGGTCATTATTGCGCACGGAGACCCAAATCCATTGGTTCGTGGTGATGGGATTTCTGTATTAGAAGAAGCAGGAATAAAGGTACAAAGCGGCCTGCTAGAGAACGAAGCAGCGGAACAAATGCGTGAATTCTTGCATTGGTGTGAAAATCGCAGACCATATGTAACCGTGAAGGTCGCAATAGATGCAAACGGTTCTGTAGATGATTTATCCAAAGATGCCGCTCGATTTACCAGTGATGAATGTCTAAAGCATGTACACAATCTTCGTAAGGATTGTTGCGCCATCTTAGTAGGGGCTAATACTGTCATTCGAGATGACCCTTCGCTAACAGTTAGATTGGTCGAAAGTGAAAGACAACCAATTCGAGTGGTGATTGACCCAAATAACAGAATTGATCCTAACTCAAAAGTTCTCAATGATGGATTCGCCACCAGACACTTGACTAGTGGTTTCAGAGGTTTACCTGCTCTGCTAGACATGCTTGGCGACCTAGAGATTCAGAGATTGTTGGTCGAAGGGGGCCCAACTACAATCAATTATTTCTTAGAAGAAGGATTGGTTGATGAGTTCATTCTAGTTCAATCAAATGCAGTCCATACCACTCCTGTAAATTCAAATTTTGACCTGACCTCATTCTCAAGTGTTGAAGAGAAGACTTGGGGAGAAGAGTCCGTCAAAATATACACGAGGTGATCTGGTGCAATCAGATGCTACCACAATCATAGCCTTACGCGGTTGGCATCCTGCAATCGCAAGAGCAGAAGCAAAAGCAATGTTCGCTGATTCGGATATTGCTCGAACCGATTCTAGGCGCCTGTTAACTGCTACAGGAGAAAGCGATTGGGAAAACGCAAAACTCATGTCTGGGTGTGAATGTGTACTCGTGAATGGTGGGATTTCAAAATGGACCTCGCTTGAAAACTTGCTACAGCAAATCAAGAGCGAAAAGGTCGAAGACATGGCTGTCGAATGTTGGCGGCATGAAGGTAAAATTCCAGTAGCGACTAAAGATATCGAAAGACAGGTTGGCGGATTGTTTCACGACAAAGGTTCCACATTCAACTTAGAAAATCCAAAGCGCAGATTTGGAATTGTTCTAGATAATTCTGCAGGTTATGTTGCTTGGGGATGGATGATAGGCCAAGGCCCAGGCAAACATGGTTGGTCTGCTATGCGTGCAAATAAGCGCCCATTCTTCCGACCTGTCAGTCTTGAGCCGAGGCTAGCAAGAGCCGCAGTAAACATTGCAGCAGGAGTCAGTGAGGGCTATGTGGTGGATCCAATGTGCGGAACAGGAGGTATTCTGATTGAATCAGCACTAACTGGTAGACCCACATTGGGCATTGACTTTGACCCAGTAATGGTTGAAGGATGCCAACAAAATATCGATTGGGCTGAAGTTAATGCTGAAGTGAAAAGAGGGGATGCAACGCGATTTGAATTACCAAAAAATCTGGCAGCCGTGGTTGTAGACCCTCCTTACGGTAGAAACTCGCCAAGTGATGAAAGGTTGATAGAAGACATGCTTACGAATATTCTTGCTCAAGATGTCGATTCTAAGTTGGTGGCAATTCTTCCTGTAGAATCCGGAGGCGAAAATTTGGATGAAGAGATTTCAACCAATATCAAATTACCAGGATACCGAATCGATGCAGCGTTTGGAATACCCGTTCATAAATCACTGGGTAGAGTGATGATTATTGCCTCAGCTTCGACTCAAGATTAAGCAATCTGTGAGCATCATACTCGCTAGGCTTCTCGAATTCACTGATGTTAGCATAAATCATCCAATATGGCCAAATCGCTCTCATCCAAAATCATGAAAGCGCTTCAAGAGCGCGAGGGTGTGATTCAAGAAGGGGCGGCTTTTCGGCGGTTCAGGGCAATTAGGGTAGTCTGGATATCCTTCCGGCCTTCGGAGCCGGAGACGTGGGTTCGAATCCTGCATTGCCCGCCATTTTTTCTTGATTGAGCCGTGAGACTCAAGTGCCTGCGCCTATTGCGTAAATCATGGGCTGCAACCTGCGTGACTTGGCTAGTGCTGAAGACACTACTATGGATGCAATGAGAGGCAAGAAAGTTGGGATTGATAGTTTCCTGCTTGCATTCCAGTTCCTAACCACAATCCGTGACCGTTCTCCTACAGGCGATGGAGGGTCACTGAAAGCCGATAATGGGAAAGTTGTCGCACATCTGATGGGGTTCCTCTCAAGAGCATCATTACTTCTATCCAAGGGAGTTAAGCCCGTTTTCATCTTTGATGGGAAGCATCCAGAACTGAAGAAGGATGAGATGGATGCGAGAAGAGCACGACGAGAACAAGCAGAAGCAGATTGGAAGGCTGCGCTAGAAGTTGGAGATTTTGCAACTGCGCAAAAACTTGCACAGCGTTGTGTCAAGTACACGCCGGAAATGGTCGAAGAATCAATCGAAATGCTATCTTTGATGGGCATTCCTGCATTCAGAGCTGAAGCCGAAGGTGAGGCACAAGCAGCAGTAATGGCTGCTAAAGGACAACTCGATGCTGTGGCTACTCAAGATTGGGACGCATTGCTATACGGCGCACCGATTGTAATTCGTAACTTCACTTCCGATGGTAGTAAGAGAATGGGAAGGATTGTTCGAGCACAGAAAATCGAATTAGACCAGATTCTTGCAGATAATGAATTGAGTAGAGATCAATTGATAGATTTAGCAATAATGATTGGAACTGATTTCCATCCTGGAATCAAAGGAATCGGCCCGAAGACAGGACTCAAACTAATCAAAGAACACGATACTATCGAAGCAGTATGTGCGGCTAAAGACAAGGAAGTCCCTGAAAGATTGGATGAAATTCGTGAGATTTTCAGAAATCACCCAGTGGTAGAAGTGGATGATGAAGCCCTTAACCAAGGCGCTGTAGATGTTGAGGGGTTGAAGAAATTCTTAGTTGAAGACAGACAATTCTCACAGAAGAGATTTGACAATGCAATGGATTTACTCGAAGATGCTGGGCTGGTACGAACTGGTGGTCAGACCTCTCTATTCTCTTTCTGAAATGAAACGCAATGGACTAGCGAGTACCGATTGGCCATCCCAATCTCTAACCACTCCTCTAGCAACACTCTGTACATCAGCCAAAGCCTCACTGATTTTGTTTATTGGTGAAGTCGGAATACCCTCTAGTAATTCACATACCTGAACTTTAGTCATTCCAACAACTTTCGATTGCACTATATCCACAACTTCTTTTCGCGAATTAACCCTCGATTCGTTGGTGGGCCAAGTATTTTCAAAATCCAGAAGTTGTGACAACTTTTCAAATTGGGAATCAGAACCCACTGCGATGACAACCCATCCATCACTGGTTTGAAACGCCTGATATGGTACAAGATTTGGATGACCTGAGCCAAGGAGACCTGGGTCTTGTCCACTGGTGATTTGGTTCTGCCCTTGATTGGCAAGCGAAGCTATTGCACAATCCCATAATGAGATATCTAAATGCGAGTTGATCCCGGTTCTTTCACGCTTGAACAATGCCGCCATAATGGCATTTCCAGCATATAATCCAGTGATAATATCAATCCAAGCCACACCGACTTTCACAGGCCCTGCACCTTCTTCGCCAGTAATGCTCATGATGCCACTCATCGCCTGTAAAGCCAAGTCGTAACCCGGCTCTTGGGCCCGGGGGCCATTCTGGCCAAAGCCGGTAATTGAGCACAAAATTACATCTTTCGAAATCGGGCCAATCAATCTCTCTAATTGTCCGGGACGGAAATTCTCAATCACGATATCAGATTGTGAAATCAACTCTTGAATCGCTTGTTTATCCTCCTTGAGATTATGAAAAATTATCTCCTTACCTCGATTACAAGACAGGTGATATGCTGCTGTTCCATCTTCTAGAAATGGCGGGCCCCATCCTCTTGTATCATCGCCCCAAGGGGCCTCAACCTTGGTGACTTGGGCCCCCAAATCCGCGAGCATTTGCGCGCAGTATGGGCCGGCCAGTATACGTGAAAGATCTAGCACTTTTACTCCTTCAAGGACATCGCTCATTTTCTCCACCCCATGTATACAAACGGTAATTCTCACTAACTCTATCCGCTCCTTCAAACTCAACTTCTACCCAACCTGGCGGACCAGTAGCGTTATTGTATGGATAATTGATAATCCAATTTACATTCTGAAGAGAGTCACATTCAGTTAATTCAATTCGCCAATCAGATGTATTTGTTCTCCAAAAGCCCATGCTATCTTTGTCGCTATCTGGGTCCATTGAAAATTTTATTGAATACAATCTATGCATCGATAATGGTGAATTGGCGATGAATAAAACATCTTCATCATCTGAAATTTCATCCTCGAGATATTCGCCTATGACGTCGGTGCCTCTTTCTTCGGCTAATACAATCAATGATGCATTGACCGCCATCAATAGACCAACTAAGACTAGAACCAATCCTTTTTTGTCATCATCAAAGTTTAGTCCTCTGTTTTCTTTTCTGACCAACACCCCATACCACATAGGAACTAGTAGTAACGATAAGTATCTACCATTGTGTCGGAATGAGCGAATAATATCGAAGAAATCGGTTCCAAATGTTACCGCTTCAGTTATCCATAACGCTGCAATCCAGCCTACAAGAGATGCCGAAATCATTCTACTTCCTTTAGTCAGATATTCAGACTCTACAGTACCTTCACTATCTGATACACACGAGAGTAGCATTCCGCATTTTATGTACAAAAAGTATGCAATGAACGCCGTTAGTAGAGCAGGAATAATATCTACATTACTAATCGAAATTTCATTCCGAGTAATTACTAACAATTGTACAATAATTGCAACTAATGCGATTTGAATTTGGTTCATCTCTATCTTGGTTGAAATGAATAGCGCTGCAGCTGCAGGAATTACGTACCACATCGGCATACCCTTGAACGATAAAATTACCAAAGCCAAGGAAAATGGTATGAGCCACCAAGTACTGATTTTCTTATCATCTCTGAGAGCTTTGATAATCGCAAAAGTCGAAATTGCGACTAACATCAGAACAAATCCTTCTTGGTACACTCTTCCTGTAGCACGAATTAATGGTGGATATATCGAGGCTAATGCAGTTAATCGTAATGCTTGGTCCTCAGAAAACAACTCACGTGTTAGCAAATATATTGTTGCCAAACAACCTAATCCACCAACCAATCCAAGTATATGCAAAGTGGTTGCGGATATTGAAAATACAGTAAACCATAATTCAAAAATCAAGTGCCATGCAAACCATTTGTCATCAGCAGGCACCTCTTTTGGCGTTGAGCCTTCTGCTGAATCCGTTCTTAGTTCACCCCACTCTAGGTGGGCTTCACCATCATCCATTCCATCACTGACATATGATGCATGCACATGAGCATCCAAACCGAGTGGCATCAGCAATGCGGCAAGGAAATGCAATGCAATTCCGATGAAGAGAAGCCTCTGCCAGAACTTCTTCTCCATGGCGCTCCTAAGTCGAGCAAGATTTGAGCCCTTTGGGCTCATTCAATCATTAATGGCGGTTTCCAGAGTCCATTTTTCCTACGGTGATCAAGAATATGCCAGTAAACTGTGTATTCTGCCTCTTCTGCTAGAACGAATGGCCCTAGTTTAGACCAAGCCTTACGTGCATTCCATGCTAGGAACGGAATCGAAAGTGCTGGGCCACAAGTCGGTAGAGAAAATCTGCACAGCCAGGGACGACTGATTAATCCTGAATCCTTCAATGCTTTCTCAACCGCATTCCAATCTTTCCACGGGCCTGCCTTTCTTCTTACTAACCAAGATGGGTTCACACTACTATCCAATTCGAATCCAGCCTTTGCAATAACTGGAGCCATCCATGGCGCTATGTATCCTGCTGGTGCTCTAAACCAAGGCCGCCACGCATCTTTGGCAAAGTTATGCAACTTTACATCGGCCTCAACCAAGGCCTTGAGTAATCCTTCAGAATCCTCAGGAAATGCTGACCAGCATCGGTGGGTCAGGCCATGGCAACCAACTGTAACCTGAGGATGACTATTCAATAAATCGCGCAACCAATCTGCGAACACTGTGTCGTCGAGTTGGTCTGCAATAACAAAAATTGTCAGAGAGACTTGGGTTTTATCCAACCATTCCCGGAAGTAAGCCATCGACTCCAGCATCTCTTGCGAGCTACCATCATGCGGCTTCCCTTTAGAGCGAGTTGGGTGTCCTTGTGAAGATGGAATATGACGAATGTCGTCAGTATCAACGGTCAACCAGACCGGTTTCATCTAATCACCACGATTTAACTGAATCAGATGTAACACATGTGGAATTGTACGATCATCGATTTCAATTGGTACGAATCCCTCTATGGCTAGCCCGTTCCATCCTTGACAAATTGATTTACAAGTTGCTAGACCTGCTTCATTATGAGGATGAACAGTGATTTCGATTAGTGATTGTTCAGTCCTATGAGATTGCCATTTGAAAATCGCATCCACGCATGCTCGTGCAATTCCTTTCTTTCTCCAATTCTTGCGAACCCAGTATCCTAGATTGTAAGCCGAAGCTGCCAGTTGCAGTTCGTCTCCAAATCCAATCATACCAACAAATGAATTATCTTCCATAGAGTGAATCGCCCAGAAGTGTATCGAATCTCCATTCCTATGCATCTCTAAGTCAATCATCAAATCAGCGATTTGTCTGCGCGCCTCTTCGCCTTCTTTCAACCAAGGTAAAGCAGCTTTAGCAGCCTCAGGGTCTTCCAGATACGCTATCATGACCTCTGGTAAAATTCGCCTAGCAATAGGACGTAAGATGACTTGGTCATTTACTGCTAATTCTGGCGTTTGCAAAAAAGGCCCCCTTCAAACTCCGAGATGGGCCACTGCTGATGAAACATGCTCATTACCCGGCATTGCCGAATTCGCTCTTTCAAGCATTGTTTTCACCTCTTCAACTCGCCCCAATTGCTTTAGAACCATACCTATGTGATAAATCAGATCAATGTTTTCATCTGTCAAATGAGGGCCTAATGTGTCGATTATAGAAGATGCATCTTCATTTTTACCGCTCTTTACCAACTCAAGTGCAGAGACAACTTCACGGTGAACTTGGCGAGCATCCCATGCTTCAGCCTCTGCCCAAGGCCAAATTCTGGATGATACTGCAGGTATTGGAATCGCTACTGGTTGAGATTCGACTTCCTGTTCTACAGGCTCTTGATTTTCTGGTTCTGTTGTAACTACAGGTTCTTGATGGGTTTCCACAGGTGCCTCTACAGGTGTTGTTATCTGTTCGAGATTGACTTGTTGAGTAATTGGCTCAGCTACCGGCTTTGGCAATTCTACGGATGGTGCAGGAGTAGATTCAATCTTTGACATGTTTGGCAGCACAACGGCTGGAGTAGGAGCAGGTGCCTTCTTTACGGTGAAATCAATCTTGTTTTCATACAAATCATCGGGTGGCAAGGATGGCAATTCAGTACCGCCAACATGGCCTAGCAAATCGTCGTCCACCTTACTTGGAGTACTCGGAGAGAATACTGTTCCTTTGCCCTGGTGCACTGGTTCGGGAACTTCATCGAAAGGGTCTTTCTTAGAGAACTCTAATTTTGGCACATCTTTGATTTCCTTTCCAACATCATCAGCATTAATTTCAATAGGCTCGTGGCTTACTGTTTCGTGGAGTTCTGGAGATGATGACTCCATGAAATCAATAGTCTCCGGTTCCTCTGTATTGAAATCGGTTACTTCGTATTGTTCTACTTCAAGTGGATCTTGGTCCAGAGTTAATACTACTTCCAGTGCTTCTCCATCTTCCCAAGAATCATCATCATCCGCCATCAATTCATCAAAAATCGAATTACTAACTTCAGCAGAAAGGGGTTCTCCTTGGTCTCTTGGGGCCTTGTTCAAATCGTAATAACATTGAGTGCAAGTAACGGATTCAGCCTCGTTTACGAACTCGCAGTATGGGCATATAATGCCCTCCTCTTCTGCGGTCGATTTGCGCCTGAACATACTCACCAGCATTTATTCGGTTACTCATTTCCTTGTTAAGCATCACCTATTCTCGACCATCGACAAGATGCTATACCAGCGACACTACGGTTTTACTATGTCCGAGAGGGGAGGAGTGCGTAGAATGAACACTCGGCCCAGCGGCAGCAAAACTTCGAATGTGGCTCATGAAGCCAAATGGCGGAAATCCCAGGACCATTTTGAGTGCTTCACAAATCTCATCGGTATAGAGTTAGAAGATGAGTTGAGCCAGGTCCAAGAAAGATGGAAGAATTGGTCTAAACAAAAAATGTTGAGCGCTGGTCTTGCCTTATTCGATCTAGTGGGTAGAACATCTGGAAGATTCTTTGGCGACCCGATTCTAGTTTTCGAAGTCAGAGGAGGGGGCCCTCTGCCTTTTCACAGATTTGGACATGGTGATATGGTCATAATTTCCAGAGCAAGACCGTGGGGCGAGAAAGTCATCGAAGGGGTTGTTTTGGATAGAAATAATTCCAGAATAAGAATTGTTGCTAAAGACAAACCTAGCGATTTGCGCAAAGGAGGCTGGCGCCTAGACAAGGGGGCAAATCGAGTTGCGCATGATCGAATGCATGACGCTTTGATTTCCTTCCATTCAACCGAAGGAGATGGAGGAACTACCCTTCGTGACCTATTGTTATGTCAGCCTCATGACCTAGTAAGTTCTGCCCAAAGACCACCTGAAATTCATGGACAAAAAATTCGACCTTTGAACCTTTCAGGGATGACTTTAGATGATAGCCAAAAAAAGGCGATTGAATCGGCCGTGAAGCAACGCCTAACTATGATTCAAGGCCCGCCAGGAACGGGAAAAACACACACTGCGGTACATTTACTCAGAGCATTAATAGATATGGGTAGAGGCCCAATTCTTGCGTGTGCGGAATCAAATGTAGCAGTAGACAACCTTCTGGAAGGATTACTTGAATTGGGAGTTAAGGCGATTAGATTTGGACGCCCTGTAAAGGTCAGAGAGAGCCTTCGTGAAGCAACCCTAGATGCTAAAGTTTCAAGGCATCCAAAACAGGATGAGATTGATTTTATTCGAGAAGAAACTGAAGGCATCCGTTCAAAATTACATGATTTGAAAGGCAAGGATAGAGGCATGGCTCACAAGGACATCAGCAAGAATTATCGGGAAATTCGTGAACTTGAACAACGGATTACCGATGATGTTCTTTCGAGTGCTGAAGTTCTATGTTCGACAAATATTGGTGCTGGCCACTTCACTATTGCCAAAAGAAAATTCTCAATTGTGTTAATCGATGAGGCTACTCAAGCAACCGAGCCTTCTGCACTAGTACCGATAGTCAAAGGTGCTAGACAACTAATCCTAGTAGGAGACCACAGGCAATTACCGCCAACTGTTACATCACGTAGAGCTGAAGAAAATGGGCTTAACATCCCACTATTCGAAAGGTTGCTATCTAACGGGATACCGGCGCATATGCTGACTACTCAATACAGAATGCACCCCACAATACGAGAATTCCCTTCAGCGCGATTTTATGAAAACAGATTAGAAGATGGGTGCTCATCCAGAGAGAGACCTCCTGTAGCAGGATTCTTGTGGCCAGATTGGGATAAACCAGTCACATTCGTTCCAGTTCATGGTTCAGAAATTGAAGAAGAATCTGGTTCATCTCGCTCAAATATGGATGAGGCTGCAATTGTAATTAAAATCGTGAATGACCTATTGGTTCCTGGAGATATACAACCTGAAGATATAGGGGTGATCTCACCTTATGCAGGCCAAGTTAGACTGATTCGAAGTATGACTAATGATGAAATCGATGGCTTAGAAATCAAATCAGTGGACGGATATCAAGGCCGTGAAAAGGAAGTAATAGTGTTATCAACAGTAAGAGCAAATGAAAACGGAACTGTTGGTTTCCTCTCTGATTTTAGAAGGTTAAACGTGGCTTTAACCAGGGCCAAGCGGGGGTTAATTGTGGTAGGCGATGACAGGACTTTGAGAAACGATCCGACATGGGCAAGTTGGCTTGATTGGGTTTCTGAATCTAATTTAATGGCGTGGCATGTTGTGAACTCTTGAGGGCCAGACTTTCAAAGTAAAGGCCCGAGCCCCACACATGGCCGACTCGGCAGTTAGCGTTCACAAACCTGGAACAATGGCTCAGGCTGCCGTTGCAGCTACAGCCCCTGAAGGAATGCTAATTGCTCCGATTTGGAAACGCGTTGTGGCGCTTGCTCTTGATGCATTTTTAATCACATTAATTGTTGCTGCTATTTCGCAATTGACATTCTACAACTATTTGATGGGCATAGACTTGTTACTATCTGCCCAAGCACCTTACGTGATTGGTGCATGGATTATTCATCTTACATTTTACTGGCTTTATTTCAAGTACACTGGACGGAGTTATGGTCGCAGTTTGGGCCAAAGGGCTATGCGAATAGCAATTGTGCACGATGATGGAAGTTTGCTAGGCATCGAACATTGGGGTAGAAGGGCTGGATACAAAATCAAGTATGTCATTCCTTTCTTGGGGGTTTTTTGGGGCCTTTGGGATGTATTCATGACTTGGCGTCACGAAACTAAACGCAGCCCAATAGATCTAGCTAATCATACAGTAGCAGCAGTAGATTGGTCGCTTCCGGCAAATACGCGTGGTGGGCTAAGATAGACTGGCTGTTCATGGTTGTATTCAAGTATGGTTGCGATAGTGGGTTGATTGGTGAGCGGGATGAGTGTCTCAACATCTGGTAGTAGTGGCTCTTTGCAAGCCGAAGTTATCGATATCAAAATGGACATCAATGACGATGACGAAGATGTCATCATTGCAACCATTTCCATAACAAATGAAGCGCCTGTACCCATGGGTGGCTTGGATGTCTCAGTGATTACTAACACTGGTGCAAAGCACCTATCTCAAGAAGGAGTAACCAGTCTAGGCCCTGGGATTCAGAGAGATTGGACTTTCGAATTTCCTTTGGATTCTGGCGAATGGACTTTCGTTCTGAAAGGCTCCTCCGATGAAATCAAAATGGGACCATATGCTTACGATTACGAATACAGTGTTACACAAGGGCGCAAACTATCAAGCAACATTGGTTCATCACTATTTTCAGGGGCGTTTGATCAAAACTTGAGTGATTTCGGAAATGTGAAAGAACGTGAAATGATTGACCCCTCAAAGGTAGTCATGACATCTTATTCTGCAGAGAATTCTGAAGGTGGAGATACTCTAATCAAGACTGATTTAGACAAGCAATCAACTGGTTTAACCTCAACTTCAGATAGTGGAGCGAGGGAGGCACCTATCCTTAATGCAAATCCAGTTCGAGAAGCACCTCTTTCTCAGCCATCTAGAACAGAGGACCCTTTGTTGGCCCATACTGCAAGTTCAGATTCAGTTAGAGAGGCGCCCCCTACTCCGCCTGCTCGTCCACCAAAACCTCCTACTCCTCCATCCGGTCCACCAACTCCTCCGTCAGGCCCACCAACGCCTCCGTCAGGCCCACCAACGCCTCCGTCTGGTCCACCTACTCCACCTGCTGGTCCTCCAACGGGCCCACCATCAGGGCCACCTACTCCACCTGCAGGCCCACCAACGCCTCCAGCTGGTCCACCTACTCCACCTGAAGGCCCTCCTACTCCTCCTGCTGGTCCTCCAACGGGTCCACCATCAGGGCCACCAACTCCACCTGAAGGCCCGCCAAGTGGGCCGCCAAGTGGGCCGCCAACAGGGCCACCGTCAGGGCCACCTGCTAGCAGTTCGCAATCGGTAATCGAAATGCCAGAAAAGCCAGATTTGTGAGGGATTCTCATGTCGGATGATTCATTTGTCATGGAAATGTGTGGTAACAAATCTGCTTGGCAGATTGAAGTTGACGGTATAGACAAGGTCGATTTAGAAGCAGTCGGCGCAAAAATTGAGGCTGCTGGATATACTATAGGGATCAGAACTCGTCTGGCTTGGACCTTTTCGGGCCCAGCGGAATTAACCCTGTATCCGAGTGGCAAATTGCTAGTGAAAACTGAAGACAAGGATTTAGCTGCATCTATTGCCAAGCATCATGTTCGGGATTGGGTTAGGGCGTGATTGAATGAAAGAACACCTTGAGTCCGGTGGACTTATTGTTTATCCAACTAGTACACTGCCTGGCCTAGGATGTCTTCCAATAGCAATCGGCCTAGATAATTTGTATTCCACAAAAAATCGGTCTGAAACAATGCCGGTTAGTTTAGGCGTGTCTAGTATGAGCCAGGCAAAATCAATAGTTGAAATCCCTGATTTTCTTGAAGAATTTTTATCTTCATTCGTTAAAGGAGGGATAACTACAATTTTGCCAGCACTTGAAACTGTGGATTCAAGACTGGGTGGTGACAATGTCGCTATTCGTGTTTTTTCGCATCCCGCTGCAATTTCACTTGCTGAAGAATTCGGGCCTATAACCGCTACTTCCGCCAACGAATCTGGAAGCGAGCCTGAATGTAATACAGAATTAGCCGCGCAGATATTGAACATAGAACATTTTGTGCCAGGAATCTGTCCAAATGGCCTTGGTAGCACATTCGTAAGCCTAGGAAAAAGCGATGCTGAGAAACGTGGTTGGAGGCTAACCGTTATGAGAGAGGGCGTTGTACCTCGCGCAGACGTGATGAGATGGTGGACGAATCCAACCTGAAATATTGGCACGATGCAGGCCATGTTGCACGCCGGACTTTAGAGGCGATGCGCGAAGAAATCACCGTCGGCAAATCCTGGGATGAAGTAATCCAAAGTGCGGAGAGATTCATTCGCAGAAATGGAGGTAATCCCGCATTTCCTGTAACAATTGCAGTAGATGATTTGGCTGCACATTACACTACTGATCATGCATCTATTGCGCCAGAGGGGTGGGATAGAGAAATGGTATTCGAGAATGGCGACTTGGTAAAGCTGGACGTTGGAGTACATATCAACGGTCATATCGGTGATAATGCCCTAACCATAGAAGTTGGTAACAAAGGAAATCATACTGACCAAATCAAAGCAGCAAAAGAAGCTAGAGATTCTGCAATCGAAATGCTGCATCCAGGTACACCATGGCATAAGGTAGGGGCTGCTGCTGCTCAACCATCTATTGACGCTGGTTTCCAGCCCATTAGGAATCTATGTGGTCATCAATTGAAACCGTGGCAGTTGCATTCAGGTGTTAGCGTTCCATCCTATGCTTGTGGTGCTGATAATCCAGGATTCAAAGGCGTCGTTGAAGAAGGATCAGTGTATGCAATTGAACCGTTCAATACTTCCGGAGAGAGTGGAATGATTCACAATATTGGAGCCAGAAATTCCTCTAACATATACAGAGTAACCAGTAAAGGACTCTGGAGAAAGGCGCTATCTAGGAAACAAATCAAGCCACTGGGTGCTCAGTTAGCAAGGAACTTGGAAGAAAGATACTCAACACTTCCATTTGCGGAAAGATGGGCTTTTCCAATGCTGGAAAAACCATTCCCAGAAGCGGATGAAGCTAGTAGACAAAGTAAGTGGAACGCTCTGGTGAAAAAACTCATCAGTATAAGATTCCTAGAAACATATCATGCACTAGGATGCAAGGATGGTGGGATGATTGGTCAATTTGAACATACTGTAATGGTAAATTCTGGTGGGCCGGAAATCTTGACTGTCGAATAGTTCAACATTGGTTTCTAGTTTTGTTGTAAAGACAATAATAACAAAAAAAATGTCAAAACGGTTATTTGCCGTAACACCTTGGCTCAACACGAACAGGGCTGTTGAGGTTCTCGTTGAGTGCATCCCATCCCCTCTCCGTTGGCTCTCACCCTGTTCACCTCAACATGAACTAGCCGCAAGGCTGGATCGATTTGAGAGATTTTTGTAATTTTTTCCAAAAAATAGGCTCTTTTCGATGTCTACAAACTGTATGTACCACTTACTCGGTGTTATTTTTTGAGTTGGAGTTCAATTGGAATAGCCGCGCAGTACACCGGTTTTATCGGCATAAACGGACTTTGTTCGGCGGAGATATTATATACGGCGCCTGTTGTGGCAAAGTTATCCCCCGCTTGGGGGAGGAGGACAAGAATATGAACAACGAAAACCGAAACGAAGAGGCAGTCAGCCCAGTTATCGCTACCATCCTAATGGTTGCAATTACTGTAGTTCTGGCTGGTGTATTGTATGTATGGGCATCTAGCCTAGCCGACGACTCAACCGGCGGCGGTCTAGACACATACCAGTTTAGCGACAGGGATGCAGCAGGCTCAATGTCTGAGGCAGGCGGCGATGGATTAGTCCACGTTGCAATGACCCAAGGCGACGATCTAAGCTGGGCTGTACTGAAAGTTTCCATCGTAGTAGACGGTGGAGCATCAATGACCTGTGATGAAGCAGGAAGCGCTGATGCAACTTCAGATTGCACCTTTGCAAAAGATGACGACAACTACTGGCAAACATCCGAAGAGATCACAATCTCTGAAGGTAGTGACACAGACCTATGTGACGGCACTGACGGAGGCTGCTCTGTAGTAGTAACTCTAACAAAGATCGGTGTCGGTAACGAAGATGACAAAGTCATCCGCTCCGTTAACGCATACGCTGACGCTTCTAACTGAAGCCAGTAACTGATTGAAAGTTAAGCATACGAGAATAATCTCGAATTTGCCCCTCTGGGAACTTCGGTTCCCAGGGGGGCTTTTTTTATTTCAAAATCTGGGACTAGCGATTTGCTAAAGTCTCTCTAACGTCTACATGCTGCTCCCACATGTGCAGACTTTTCCCTCTACCAGAGTGAACCAATGCTACTAGTAAATTCTCAAGACCGCACATGATTACTCCTGCAGTCCTTATTCCGAAAAATGACTTGTTTGAACGTGTCAAAATCCATGACGCTAGACAGTATACCTCGATAGCAGACAATGCCATTGTTAGTGGCGTTTCAGGCAGGTAGG
>PAZU01000021.1 GCA_002715725.1 Methanobacteriota archaeon
TCAGATTTCGACATCTCGGTGTACTTTGGCGAAAAATCGTTTAGCGAACCTTCCTGAACCTTCAGAATCACTAACCTGATTCATCCTAATGTCTGGTGGGTAGCATACTGAATATGTTCTTTCGATATTTCTTTTATCGAGCAGAACGATTAGTGCGCGGTCACCCATTGCTCTGATTGGACGCCCCATCGCTTGCAATATTGTGTTAATAGCAGGCTGTGAATTTGCATATCTCCAAAAGTTGGCCTGGCCAAATTTTTCTTTGATATAACTACCATATGCTTTCTGCAGTAGGTTTGGCCGGGGATTTTGGATGCCAATGCAGATTACAGTGTCTAATAATCCTCCTGCATAGTCAACGCCTTCCGACAACCTGCCTCCAAATACTCCACCAAGCACAATACTTCGTCTACTTCCATCCTTAGACTCGTTTAGGTTGACAAGTAGGGCGCTAATGTCTTGCTTACTCCAATCTCTAGATTCAGTTTCTATCTTCTTCTTTGGAAGGTATATGTCATTCATAATTTCGCCGAGTATCTTGTATGATGGTGCAAAGACAGCCACATTTCCTGGAGTGTTTTCAACTATCGATTGAATATGCTTTTGAATTTTCAGAGTATTCTCGTATCCTCTACTAGTCATCTTTGATGTTACATCAGTAGCAACCACAATTGGACGCTTGAATTTTTCAAACGGAGATTTATGAATCGACTCTCCTCTGATCTCTTTTCGAATTCCAAGTAAGTCTGCATACATGTTGGGAGGGTTTAGTGTACCTGACATTAGAATTGATCCAGCAACTCTATCAAATATTGGACCTGAAACTAGTCCAGCATCAAGTAAGTGAGTAATTATTCTCCCTTTCTTTCCAAAGTCATTGGAATAAACTAAACAGATAGCAGTGCTACTTCCAAATCGCACTATAACATCAATTAGATGCGCTAAAAGGTGGGTGAATTGTTCATTATTTCCTTCTTCATCCAATTCGACTTCATTTGATTCAAGTAATTTCCTTAATTCTTCTAATCGAATTTTATTGCTGGGGATGAAATTATCATTTCCTTTAATCAGAGTTGATTGTTTTGCTAAATCTTCAACTTTGTCAAACGCTTCGTCAATCCATTTCAAAACTTCATTTGAACTGACTAGCATTTCTTCATCATCTGATTTGAGTAGTTTAGAACTCATTTCATCAAACTGCTTGTCCAGAATACGCCTAAATTGCTTGCAAACTTTTAACGCCCAATTCCTCTTTCGAAGAGAATCTGTTGTAGATGCTGAATTTCTAGCAACCAGATTATCTAGATGTTCTTGAACTTCGGATTCAGCATTTCTTACCATCTCAGGAAATAGTCTACGTTGCATTCCCATGCGTACACGAGATGGTAAATTATGCGCTTCATCAACTATTAGAACCAGGTCTTCAAGTTCAAGTTTCATTGAGCTCAATGATGCATTTCGGACTTCATCAATGAATAGATGATTGTAGTCACAAACCAATATGTCGCATTCTTTTACTGAAGAACGACAAGCAGACCAAGCACAAATCCCCCATGTTTTGCAAATTTCGATTGTTTCACCAACATGTCTTGGCTGTTGGAGAATGTATTTTTTGATGTCATCTCTACGGCTAGAATTTGAAATCTCACTAATGTTCTGTTCACAAGTACATCTTCCAGTAAGTTTGTCTACATTTTCACACATTGATTCTCTGCCAATTAAATCGACCAATTTAATATGAGCTGATTGCGGACCTAATCGCTCGTTTATTTTACGAACAGTATCAACTACAATTTGGTGTTGGCTCTGCTTGGGTGTTAGGAAAACAACGGTTTTCGAGCCGCTAGCAGAGTCTGCGAATTCTAATGCTGCAGCTAGTGCTGCTGCAGTTTTTCCAATTCCTGTAGGTGCGCTGGCAAGATGAGTTCCGCCTTTATTTAGGGACTCAAGGCAAGATTCAATCATCTCGATTTGCCCTTCTCTGGGTTTAGGGTGGGCAAGCCATTGGAACGTAGACTTCTCACCCATGAAGCCAAGCCCTTGTCGGAGGGCCTTAAGGTTGAGCATTTACGCGGTTGCACCGTTTGAGTAAATTGCACCCAGATGTGGGGTCTGGGTGCGTGTGGAACTAACCCTGCTCAACAAGCAGGGTTGGAATCGGAGTCCCCCCGGTCTGCATCCGGGGGGACGTGTGTTGGGTTGCCAGTTTTTGCTAATTTAGCACGTAGTCGCAGTGCAGCGAAACAAATGTTGACTGGCATATCAACATCAGTTCGGAAGGTGGAAGGATCATTGTTTCCAATTTCGTCCTCCCAGCGCATTTTCCCATCCCCTCCATTATGTGGCTCTCACCCTGTTTTCACTCAGTGAACTCCTTGCGTCCTACAGTCTTGCTGCGAGCTACTTCTAGCCCTTCAGCGAGAATTTCATTCAATGATGTTTCTTCTTGTATAATCTTACGAACATAGTCTTGCAGACCTTGTGAGGCTGCTTGTTGGTGGCTAATTCCGTGTAATTCATACAAATCTCCCAGGATACTCTTCATTGAGCGTCCTACTGGAATTGTGATAGTATCCATGTCTGGTAGAAGAGGTTGATCTTCTAAGAAAGAACGGATGGCTGCACGGATGACGTCACTTCGATTTCTTGCGCCATCTAGTCCAACTCGTGCATCGAGAAGAGCTAACTCTTCATCGGTAATTCGCAGCGAAATCAGAGTGTTAGGTGTGGTCATCGGCTCTCCCTCGTAATTAATCGACAGAAGAGGGGGTATATAAATTGTATTACATGTGATTACAAAACAGAATACATGTGATGACAGAAGACTTTGGTATTTAGACATATTCAAATGTAAATTTGTAGACGAAACACCATGGTCCGGCAATTCCACTTCCTGCGCCGGCTCGGAATTCCTGGAAGTGCAGCTACAGTTATCTCTGAACTTTCTAAGGGTGAGAAATCCACCTCAGAAATGTCGAAGAATTCAGGGCTGTCAAGAAGTGCAATCCTTGCAGGTATAAGTTACTGGCAAAAATCCGGCGTAGCATCAAAATGTAATACAAACATGTGGAGACTTAATGAAACTAATTATGTCCAGAAAATGGTTGCCATTCTCAAAAGTGAAGAAAACGAGTTAATTTCATCAATCGCTAAAGTTGACAAGATAATTGTAGATGACAAAAGGTAATCCTCAAACAGGAGGAGCATTTAGGCATTAATATGGCACTAACTGCTAGTCGTGGATTGTATCTTTATCTTGAAGTGTTAGGTACGGCACTGGATGACGACATTGTAACCAATGATGAAGCATCGATTTTGAAGGTTCTAGCCATTGCTTTAGGGATTCATCCATCCAACGTTGGAGATGCACTAGATGTAGCCAGGGGAATTGACCCTTCTCCAATTTCAGAATCTAATGTTTACTCTGAACATCAGGTTGGCGATGCCACAACATATCAGTCTGCACTAGTTGCTGCTCTAGATGATGAAGTCATTTCAGAAGACGAATGGGCTATGCTTGAGAGCCTAAGAACTCTGTTTGGTATTCAACCTGATCAACACGCTCTGATTGAAGAAGCAATTAGGTCAATGTCTGAATCTGATGAAAATGGTGAGCGTAGACTAGAGCGCTTGGAAAGATTCAACACAGTCTGTCCATATGTGTGAGGTGCTCCATTCGTGGCAACGCTTGTAAAGCCCCTTTAATTGGGCCGGCTAATACAAGTGTGTTATTAGGTGCTAGAATGAGTGTTATACATGATATATTTGAGAAAGTAAAGAATCGAGATCCAGACCAGCCTGAGTTTCATCAGGCAGTATGGGAAGTTTTGGAATCTTTAGAACCAGTTCTAGATAAGCATCCTGAATTCGTTGAAGCAGGAATTGTTGAGAGAGTTGTAGAACCAGAACGCCTAATCCATTTCCGAGTTCCTTGGGTCGATGACAATGGCGTTACTCAGACCAACCGTGGATTTAGAATCCAATTCAATAGCGCAATAGGTCCATACAAGGGTGGATTGAGATTCCATCCATCTGTAAATGCATCAATTCTGAAGTTCCTAGCTTTCGAGCAGGTATTCAAGAACAGTCTGACCACTCTGCCAATGGGTGGTGGAAAAGGAGGTTCTGATTTCAACCCTAAGGGCAAGTCTGATGGAGAAGTCATGCGATTTTGCCAATCTTTCATGATGGAATTGTGGAGACACATCGGTCACAACTGTGACGTTCCTGCTGGAGATATTGGAGTAGGTGGAAGAGAAATCGGGTACATGTTCGGTATGTACAAGAAATTACAGAATGATTTCCAAGCCGGAGTCCTTACTGGTAAGGGCCGCTCATATGGAGGTTCACTAATTCGCCCTGAAGCTACTGGATACGGTCTAGTTTACTTCGCACGCGAGATGCTTGGTGCTCAAGGTAAGTCCTTTGAAGGAGCGACAGTTTCTATCAGCGGTAGTGGAAATGTAGCACAATTTGCTTGTGAGAAAGTTCTCGACCTTGGTGGAAAGCCAGTAACAATGTCTGATTCCTCTGGATGGATACATGACCCTGCAGGAATCGACAGAGAGAAACTTGCATGGATAATGGATCTGAAGAACAACCGTCGTGGAAGAATCAGCGAATATGCTTCTAACTTTGATGGTGTGACATTTACTAAGTCTGAGCCAGAACCATCACTAAACGGTCTTTGGGGAGTAAATGTCGATGTTGCCCTTCCATGTGCAACTCAGAATGAGTTGAATGGTGAAGAAGCAAAGATGTTAGTTGCTAACAAAGTAATTGCTGTAGCAGAAGGTGCTAACATGCCTTGTACCCCTGAAGCAGTCGCAGTCTTCCAAGAGGGCGGAGTTCTATTCGCACCAGGAAAGGCAAGCAATGCAGGTGGTGTTGCAACCTCTGGACTTGAGATGAGCCAGAACTCACTTCGTCTATCTTGGACTCGTGAAGAAGTCGATGCTCGCCTAGATGCTATTATGGTTTCAATTCATGAGCAAGCCCATTCAACTGCAAAAGAGTACGGTCGAGAAGGTGACTATGTCTTTGGAGCAAACGTTGCTGGTTTCCTCAAGGTAGCCGAAGCAATGATGGCTCAAGGCGTAATTTGAGTCTTGTCAAATTGCACATGCCAAATTCAGCGTCGATTGAAAGCATGTGGCGGTGGAGGGACGGTAGGCCTAGATGAAGGTCTGAATTGTTGATGCGCTACAGGCGAGTTAGCATACCCCTCCCAGATGTTTACAGGCTTGTTATTTCGCCTTCGCACAGCTTTAGTTCCTAGAATTGTTGCTAAAATAACAATTATTGTACAAAGGATGTAAATCAGCATATTCGAACCGAGCATGACAATAACTTGCCAAGTTAGTATATTAATGAGTGTTATTCACCACAAGCAATTAAATGGCAGTAGGGGCAACATGCCCATCACTTTTGTCATCTGGCTTACGAACTCTTGACCAAACTCCACCCATCAGTTTATCATGACAATTAGCACAGTAGTAGAATCTTCGATATGCTTCTCGGAAAGAATATGCTTTCTTTCCAGTAGCGACTAGATAACCTTCTGGAGATAGTCGAGATACGATTTCTCCAACTTCCCCACAACCGGGGTAATCACAAACCGAATCTTCTCCCATGAACTCACCCAAAATCTCGTCCCGCTTTAATGATTGTAATTTTTCAGTCTTGTTAATCAGTTTCTGGTGGCGTGATAACCAATAGCGGGACATTCGCTTCGATTGATTGTCCTTCTTCACAATGAATTTCAGTAACTGTACCGCTGACAGGAGCTTGGATCTCGTTTTGCATTTTCATGGCTTCAAGAATCATGACGACTTGTCCCTCTTCAACATCATCTCCCAAAGAAACCTCAACGGTTACTACTTTACCAGGAATATTGGCACTAACCTTTCCGGATTTCTTCGATTTTCCGCCAGAAGATCTTCTTTGCTTGGGAGCAGGCCCAGCATCTGGTACGCTAATCTCAAAAGTTTCTCCAGCCACTACCGCTGTCCAAGTGTCTCCATCTTGGTCAAGTTCAACTTCGAACTCTTCTCCATTAACTATCACTTTGCGAATATCACCCATACTTCTTACCTCCAAGGGGAGCGTGAACTCCTACGTTGCATTAGAGAAGATAGACCCATGTTCATCCTACGGTGGTCCTGAGCCCACGACTCTCCTAGATTTCTTCCGGATTGCGAAGGGTCGGCACGGCTAGATGATGCTGCCAAAACTGCTGCAATCGCAGCCATGCGCAGTGTTTCTATATCTGTCATATTATCCCTCACAATGGTATGTTGCCATGCTTTCTAGCAGGCCTCATTTCTTCCTTATCAAGTAGCATTCCTAGCGCTTTGCATAGCCTTTCACGGGTCTGATTAGGTTCGATTACATCATCAAGATATCCAAGTGCCGCCGCTTTGTACGGGTTTGCAAATTTTTCTTCGAAATCTTCGATTAGTCTGCCCCTTTCTCCTTCAGGGTCACGTGCATTCTGTAATCTTCTTCTGTGGATAATTTGTACTGCACCCTCAGCGCCCATGACTGCTAACTCTGCACTTGGCCAAGCAACATTGTAGTCACCACGAATATGCTTTGATGACATTACATCGTATGCACCACCATATGCCTTCCTGAGTATCACCGTCAATTTGGGAACAGTTGCTTCAGCATATGCATACAGAAGTTTAGCACCATGTCGAATTATTCCTCCCCATTCTTGATTGGTTCCTGGCAAGAAACCAGGAACATCTTCAAGTGTGATTAGAGGGATGTTGAAGGCATCACAGAATCTAACAAATCTCGCAGCCTTATCGCTTGCATCAATATCCAAGCATCCAGCCAGAATCTTCGGTTGGTTGGCTACAACTCCGACGGTTGAACCGTTCAGGTGACCAAATCCAACGACAATATTGCCAGCCCAATTCTCTTGAACCTCTAGGAATCCCCCATCATCAAGGATTTCTGTAATCACATCCCTTACGTCATAGGGCTTAGTTGGGTCTTCAGGAACTATTGAATCCAAGTTTTCGCATATACGATCAGCTGAATCACTGGTTTTCTTTTGAGGTGGTTTTTCCATATTGTTGGATGGAAGTAAGTCCACGAGTTCTCTTGCCAAATCGATTGCTCCTTGGTCATCTTCTGCGGTAAAGTGCGACACTCCAGACTTGCTACCATGAGTGCTAGCACCGCCTAAATCTTCGAAAGACACCTCTTCATTTGTCACAGTCTTGATTACTTCTGGTCCGGTAATGAACATGTGTGCTGTCTTATCGACCATAATTACGAAATCAGTGATTGCTGGAGAATATACTGCTCCTCCGGCACATGGTCCCATAATTACACTAATTTGAGGTACAACTCCACTGGCCCTTACATTTCTGAAGAAAATTTCTGCGTAAGAACCTAGGCTAGCTACGCCTTCTTGTATTCTAGCGCCTCCACTGTCATTCAGTCCAATGACGGGTCTACCGGTTTTCAAAGCCATATCTAGAACTTTGCAGATTTTTAGTCCATGCATCTCTCCAAGGCTTCCACCATAGACGGTGAAATCTTGAGCGAAAGCAAAAATTTCTCTTCCATTGATTGTTCCGTGTCCTGTAACTACTCCATCTCCTGGAATCACATTCTTATCCATGTCAAAGTCACGACATCTATGTTCTACTAAAGCGTCAATCTCTTGGAATGAACCTTCGTCAAGAAGCATTTCTAGGCGCTCTCTAGCGGTCATTTTACCGCGATTATGCTGCGCATCAACCCTTGCTTGGCCCCCTCCTGCTTCCACACGAGCCTTTCTTGCTCGCAGGTCCCTTAGTCTATCCTCGGTACCCATCATGTCTTTCGCCAATCTGTCAAAATGTTAGACCGTCTTTAGGGGTTTTGTGAGCATTTCTACACCGCAAGCACTTCATAGACGCCCCTACACACAGCCGAATATGGGCGGAAGGCAGCGCATTGTCATAGCAAAACCCGGCCTTGATGGTCATGACCGTGGTGCTAAAGTTGTTGCAAGGGCCCTCAGAGATGGTGGGCATGAAGTCATCTACACAGGCTTGCGTAGAACTCCGGAGCAAATTGTTCGCACAATAATGGATGAAGATGCACGTTTTGTGGGTTTATCTTCGCTTTCTGGCGCTCACAGTCACCTTTTCCCAAAGATATGTTCGTTACTNAGAGAATCTGGATTGAATGATGTTATCGTTTTTGGAGGAGGAATCATACCNGAATCTGACAGACCTCCGCTATTCTCTGCTGGAGTNAGAGCAATTTTTGGCCCTGGNACCCCCTCTACTGAAATCTTGGAGTTTATCGAAGAGGCATCAACCAAGGATTGTGGTGTAGGCTCGGATAGTGGTTGGTTCTGGGGTGAGTGATTGGATCGCAGAACTCTCGCTAGGCAGCTATCTGCCATTGAAAATGGCGAGATGAAAGTTGAATCATATGTAGAGGGCGATGTAATTGCAATAACTGGTCCACCAGGAGTTGGCAAATCTTGCATTGTAGATTCAATCTTGCATAGGTTAGCACCAGCAAAAAATATTGCAGTTTTGGCTGTCGACCCTACATCACCTCTCAGTGGAGGTGCACTCCTAGGTGACCGCATAAGATTGAGTGTTTTAGATGACAAAACAAAATCGGATTCTATCTATGTTCGTAGCGTGGCTACAAGATCTTCTAGTGGCTCAATACCTTCTATAATTCGTGACCTAGCAAGCTATTTATTAGTCAGCAATTTCGATTTAGTAATTATTGAGACCGTAGGTGCGGGTCAGGCAGAAATGCGTTGTGCTGCGATTGCAAATCGAATAGTTGTGGTAGAAGGTCCTGCCAGAGGCGATGGCATTCAAGCCGAAAAAGCGGGTTTGTTGGAATTAGCGGATTTAATTGTGGTAAACAAATCTGATTTAGAAGGCTCTGACAAGGTTGTAAATGATTTGACAATTTCACTAGGATTAACATCGGATGCCCCACCGATTCTCAAGACTAGTACCGTTACCGGAGAAGGTTTGGATGATTTATCTGAACTAATTACTAGATTAGATGTAAGAACATCATCTAAGCGCGCCCGTAACCGTCAACAATTACTCATGGCGCATGAATCCATTCTCACATCAAACCCCCATTTCGAGGCTATTCTTGACCGCATGTCTGAAGAAGGGTTAACGCTCGATGCTGCACTGAGGGAACTCAATGAGCGACCAAATTGAATTGACAGATCCGGTAGACCACTCTGTTGGTGGGATGTATGGGCACATGTTCAGAAGAGCCTTTCATATTGGGATGTCGATAATTCCGTTCATCTATTTCGAATTTGGAGAAAAAATTGCTGATTACTTTTCTGTTACAGTAATTCAAGTTGTTTCGTTTTTGACACTTGTTTTGGTATTTGGTGAAGCGCTTCGATTGAAATTAGGAATTACAATTTTTGGTCAGCGTGATTATGAATCTAAACAGGTAAGCGCTTTGGCTTGGGGCGGTTTTGCAGTAGGAATGACTTTCCTTATTTTACCAGAACATCCAGAGTTGGTTTGGCCACTCATTCTGTCATTGTCATTAGGTGACCCATTCTTAGGCGAGATACGTAGAATGGGTCTAGAATCTAAGACGGTGTTCTTCTATGGTTCAATTTTTATCGCATTGATTTGGATTGCTTGTTCATTCCAAGTAGATACTCCATTGTGGATGGCAGTGGTGATGGGACCATTGTGTGTAGCTGCAGAGTGGCCAAGGTTGAGATGGGTAGATGATAATGCAACGATGCTGCTTATTCCTTTGTCTGCTACAATAATGCTTGTCCCTTGGATGTAGAACCATTATGTTGAAATGGCGTATAGTACCGCCAATGTATAGGTGAGACGCCATGAGTGAAGAAGCTCCTTCCGCAGACCCTCCTCAGAGTACCTATCTGCTAACATTTCTATTGTCATTTATCTTACTGATGGTAACTATGTTCGTATATCCACTTTGGTGAATTGAATCAAAGCAAGATATCTTGAATGAATAGGTATAGCGCAAGATATGTGTGGAATAGGCGGTATGCTCGGTCAGCCGGACCAAGCCGTATTATCACGCATGAATCGGCTCATGGAACATCGTGGCCCAGATGGAAATGGAATCTTCTCGGACGATTATTGCGGACTGGCCCATTCTCGTTTGGCTATCCTCGATATTGCAGGCTCACCTCAACCGATTTACGGCCCTGGTAAAGTGGCTGTCGTAAATGGCGAATTCTACAATCACCTTTCATTGCGCGATAAAATGTATCGATATACCACAAATGGAGATAGTGAAGTGGTTTTGTCTCTTCACAATGGAAAAGGTGATGCGAATCACCATGCCAAATGGGTATCAAAGTTAGATGGCATGTTTGCATTTGCATTATGGTCTAATGAACAATTAATCTTGGCTAGAGATCCGGTTGGAATCAAACCATTAATGCGTACAATTATCGAAAATACACTATTATTTTCTTCAGAAGCTAAGGCTCTAAGGGCACATGAAGAATACATTCCAAAAATTGACGATTTAGCAATGCGGGCAAGAATTGCTTGGGAATATCCACTGGATGCAACAACTCTATTCGCAGATGTTCATCAAGTTCGTCCTGGTACTGTAGAAGTTTGGGAATTAGTTGATGGCGTTCCATTAATGACAAGTGTTTCTAGATTTGAAAAGCAGGTTGTGAGTCCTGATACTTCATGGAATGACCCTGAGGGCTTATTGGAATCATTTGTTGAGAGTGTCAAGGACAGGCTGATGGCAGATGTCCCGGTAGGAATTGTATTATCGGGAGGCTTAGATTCTAGTTTGGTTTGTGCTGTTGCAAGGGAGGCTGCACAAAGAGCAGAGCAACCAGTTCCTGCTTGTTGGACAGTCGCAGAAAGTGAAGATAATCCCGACTGGCAGGCTGCTGAATTAGTCGCATCGAGCCTAGATTTAGAACATCATCAACATATTCTCGAAGAAGATTCATTCAACTCTAGACTTCCAGATTTGGCTTGGCATGGCGAAGATTTAGATCTTACAGTATTGTTTTTCCAACCACTATTTGCAAAGATGTCAGAATCGGTAACTGTTGGCTTATGCGGCCAAGGTGCTGATGAACTTCATGCTGGCTACCCTCGTTATCGTGATCTTAAATCCCATGCAATTGATATCAAATTAAGACTCGATGAATTGAATTGTAATCTTTCCAATCTTGAGGGAGAACAGTGGTGGGCTGAAAATCACTCACCAGAAAATCACTGTGGAAGTTTGGAGGATTTTTTACAATTTGAATTAGACCATGGACAGTTGTCGAATTTCCAGTTAAGGTTAGTCGACAGACATTCTATGGCGCATGGTCTTGAGGTGCGCGTACCATTTCTCGGATATAGGCACCGAAATGCTTCGAATAAATTACCAATGGATTGGAGGCTGCCATCAAATTTAGAGGAGAAAGCAGCCTTGAGGAAAGCGGCAGATTTGACAGACTTACCATCAGAGATTGTTAGGCGTCCAAAGTTGCCAGCAGGTAGAGCAACTTCTCCGAAATTAATCGATGAAGTACTTGCAGAACTTCAACCACGGGTTCAAGACATAGCTGCTCGTCATCCTAGCATGGAGAAGGCATTGCTAAGACAACCTGACATCGCAATCGGGTTAGGTTTGTTTGAGGCTATGCATATTCTTGATGGTGGCAGAACTAGAAGAAATGGCGATGCTTCTTCTCTTTTGGATGAGGTGATTGGATGACCTTTGTTCATGACTTAAAGCACCGTCTCGAGGAAAATCGAGAAAAGATTAGTCAGTGGATGGCTCAAAAACGTGCAGAGGTGCCTATACCAATTTACGGAAGTGTCGACATTCGAGATGCAGGTTGGAAGGTTGCAGTTGTAGATGCGAATCACTTCCCTGCAGGATTCAATAATACCTCACCTGAGGATGAAGTTCATATTGCTCAACTATTGAAGAATCACATTAATCGGAAACACGAAGGGTGCACTTGGGTTCATTTGTATCCTGAATCCCACACTAGAAATCCAGGGTATGTTGAGAATGTTGCAACGATCAAGCGGCTGATTATTCTCGCCGGATTTAGGTGTACGGTTGGTTCGCCTGAGTTGGAAGGCCATGGTTCCTTAGCAGGAATTTCTGGTCCTTTGAAACTGGATACTGTTGAAGTCTCTGGGGAACAATTGTTGGTTGAGGGTGAGAAACCTTGTCTTGTACTTCTCAACAACGATCTAACTGAAGGAATGGTTGCAGGTCTCGGTACTCATCAAGTTTCACCACCTCCACATATGGGGTGGCAGAGAAGAAGAAAGAGTGAACACTACCAGTGTCTACAAAGTTATGTTAACGAGATTTCAGCAATCCTCGATATTGATCCATGGCATTTGATGACTACATGGTTTGTTTCCGAAGACAAGTGCCTCGAGAAAGAAACCTGTCGGCAAATTCTTGCTGCAGAAGTCGATGAGTTCCTCGCTAGAATTGCAGCTAAATACGAGCAACTTGGAATAGAAAGGCAACCTGTGGCTTTTATCAAAAATGATAGAGGAACTTACGGATTAGGAATAATGGCTGTAACAAGTGGCGATGAATTACTCAATTTGTCAAATCGTAAATTCAAGCGTTTGATGTATTCTAAAGGCGGAGTAGATGTAGAGAACTTCCTTATTCAAGAAGGAGTTCCTACAGTGATAAATACTGATGAAGGCGCTCCTGTTGAACCTGTTGTATATCTTGTAGACGGAGAAGCAGCATCTTGGTTTTATCGAATTAACTCGAAGAAAGGGGAGATGGAAAATCTAAATTCTCCATCAGCCGAATTCAAATCTTACAGTGAAGTAGGAAAGCAATTTGGAGAACATGCTCATGGCTGGCATGCGCTTGTTTCAGAATTGTCAATGCTAGCCATGGGCGCAGAATCACAAAAACAGATGGAGGGTTAATTTGCGAATTCATTGTTTGGGAGGTGGCCTAGTAGGCTCCTTTGTGACTAGGCGATTAGTAGAGGCAGAATTGGATGTCCATTTGTACGATATCGAAGAACGTGATACGCAAGCAAATTTTCATTTGTGTAATGCATTGACAGCCGATCATAGCCATGCTGATGTCATAGTGAATATGCTACCGGGTTCTCTCGGTAATAGGATGACCTCACTTCTAAAAGATACAGGTCAGAGAATTGTGGATTTGTCATTTAGTGAATCAACTCCTGATTTGTTGGATGGTGTATCAAGCACGATTTTGTGGGATGTTGGAATTGCTCCTGGTTTGTCGAATATGCTCGTTTCCTCTGCATTCCGTAAATTTGGACATCTCGATGAAGTAAGTATCAAAGTAGGAGGGAATCCACAACTACCCGATGAAGAATGGTCATACATGGCGCCGTTTTCTCCTCATGATGTAATTGCAGAATACACTCGACCTGCTAGAGTCATTCAGCAAAGTGAACAAATTGAAGTTCCCGCAATGACAGATTTACATTCAATTGACGCTAATGGGAGAGAGATGGAAGCCTTCCTAACGGATGGATTACGTTCACTACTAGCTATGCCTGCCAAGAAGATGGGTGAGTATACTGTTAGATGGCCCGGTCATATTCAAAAGTACCAAAATAGCAACTTGAGTCCAGAGGAACTGGTTGATGCTTGGGCTCTTGACCCACTACGTTCCGAATTCACATGGATGGAAGTTTTGATTTCTTCAGGTGATGAAAAGATTACTTGGGTAATAGAAGATTTAGGCAAGAATGGTGATTCTAGTATGGCTAGGACAACCGGATTAGTTACAGCATGTTGTGTAATTGCTTGGATAGACCGGCCAGATATGTTCGGCTCAGGAGTTTATGCCCCTGAAGACCTACCTGAAGATGTGATTCAACTAGTGATTGAAGTCATGCGTGCAGAAGGTGTTTCAATCGAAATGCGATGATGGTGATTCCATGAATAGAGTTGCAATCTATGCACTAACTATTGCTATTGGTCTCTATGTTAGTGCAGAATATGCAGAATGGCCCGTCAACATATGGTGTATTGGTTTGTTCGTTTGGCTATTCAAAAATGCAGCTAGAAAGGAAAGAATCGAGATGATTACTGTTTTGGCTTTTGCAACTCCTATGGAATTATTTTTCTCGGAAGTTTGGTTGATTTACGAATATCAAAGAGGTTTAATGCCTTTATTTGTTCCTGTAGGGCATTGGTTTTTGTTTGATGCAGGAAGAAGAATTAGTGCATTTCTTCCAGTACAAAAAGCAATGATTAGTTTGTTTCCCTTTATTCCATTAGTTTTCTACGGTGTTTGGACAGGAGGAGACACATCCGGTCTGATTCTGCTTTTGCTAGTTCTTGCCTTCACAAAATGGGGCCCGCAACCTGCTCTTTATGCAACCATGGCCTGGGCTGCACTTTTGATGGAATTGTGGGGTACTTATCTTGCTAATTGGACATGGGCCAATGAAGTTCCATGGACCGGATTAACAGCCTGGAATCCACCATTACTCGTTGGCGCATTCTACTGTCTAGGTGATTTGTTAGTGAATCTAAGTGTGGAGAGGTTTGAAAGTAAGCACCTGTTGGAGGCGGCTGAATGACCTCTCGCGATGAACTTGCAAAGCGGCGTGAAGCTGAGGCTGAACGCATAGCAATTTTACTTGCTAGACAGAAAGGCGTGCGTAGAGCATCGATTAAGGGAGGCGATGGAACTGTCGCTTGGGTATCCGAGAATCTGTGCATTGGTTGTGACCAATGCACGATAGTATGCGATGATGATGCTATTGAATTATACTTGAAAGACATGGTTTCTCCTTTGCTGGAAGTTCCTAGCAATCGTAAGGCAAGGATAATTCGTGACGCATGTACAGGATGTCGGCTATGTGTTTTATCATGCCCAACAGATGCAATTACAATGATAGATAAGTGATAATATGTCAAAACAACCAGAACACGAAGGTGCCCAAAGATTCGGTGGAGAATTTGGTCCAAATCGAGGTCCAAATACTACCGGTGTATCGCTCTCCACATTCAAGACTCTAGTTTGGGTATCGAACATTGGAGGTTTGCTATTGGTGGTTTTTGCCTTGGAATTTTTGTTTGTTGAACAGAAATTTGGAATGGGTCTAGGGTTCTTAATCGCAGGAGTAATCGTTGCTCTATTCCCATCAAATTATGAAATCAGGGGAATGGAAGAGGACGATTCGCCCTGATCACTTAACCTGGAACTTTTCTCCACAAGATGGGCATTTGACATTTCCACTATATCCTTGTGGTACCTTAAGTGGGGAATCACAATGTACACAATTGATTACAACTTTGACTTCGATGTCTTCGTTTTTGTCTTCTCCCCAAACTAACGGTACTGGAGATACAAAATCCGCCATGTTAACTACGGTTCTGAGATAATTTGGAGTCCCTATTCTGAAATTTGAGGGCGCTGCAGTGAATAATGGCATTGCGACAACCAGAATACAGAATCCTGAACAGACTAAGGACAATTCAACTGGCCAAATGCCCCCCATACCAACTGAAAGCGGACTTACTTCATCATGGTAAGCCAAGGACAGCATTCCTGAAATTACTAGTGTGATTAGGGTAATTTGCAGTCCTATTCTATATCCTTGTACCGACAATATACCTCCGAAAATATATGCGATACCAATCACTAGTGCAAAGAAAGACTCTTCTGCTTGCCATTCGCTGAATAATATTGCAACAGCGACTCTAAAGAACCCATACATGACAATCCCAATACCTGTAATTTGAACAACATTAGTTGTGTTGTTTGTGATGAATATCTGAGGTTGTTGGCCACCATACATTTGTTGTTGCATGTGTTGCACATTATGTTGTGTTGGAATTGAGACAGGTTGAGGAGATTTAGATTCATCATCCTCCATCAAACGTATGACAACTTCGGCCTTGTTTCCACTAACTCGCAAACCTCTTTCCTTGCACATGGTCTTGAGGTCAAGTAGGGTTAGGCTGTCATAGTCCATATCCCATTGTCAAACTTGTCATAAATCAAGTTTGACCCGACATTTAGTCTGAGTTGCAGATTATGCTTCAACTGAAAAATCTACAGAACATTGAGCGAATTGAGTTGTTGCATCTTCAGCAATAGATTTCTTCGCTTCAACTTGACGAGCCAGGAATGAAACCACATCCAGAATTTCGATATCGTGGCGCTCATCACCTTCGAACTTGAGACACTCAAAGTGCGATACACATTTTGGACAGGATGTGATCATAACATCTGCTCCAGTATTTCGGATTTCTTCCATACGAGAAACTCTCAGCGCTCTTGCGTTTTCATTACATGACATCATGCTTGAAACTCCACAGCACATTGCATCCTCGCCATGGTGTTCCATTTCCACGAGTTCAACGCCTTCTACACCAGCAACTAACTGGCGTGGTTCTTCATAGATGCCCATCTGCCTTCCGAGCCTACAAGGGTCATGATAGGTCACAGTCAAATCGTTTTCAGCTTTCATTTCCATATCGAATCCATTCTCGATTAGGAACTCAGTAGTGTGCATAACTTTGACACCTTCAAGTTCATAATCACGAGCAAATGTACGGAAACATTCTGCACACGATGAAACTAGAGTATCAATTCCAGAGGCTTCGATTTTCTTCTGGTTGTAAGCCTTCAATTTCTCAAATACTTCATCTAGTCCCTGCCATTTCTGGTCGTGACCACAGCACTTTAGGAAGTCTCGGCCAAGATATGATACATCTGTTCCCATTTCTTCGAACAGGGTGAATGCAGCTGAGGTTGTTTCTCCGAGGTCCATAGAGCCCTCGTTCAGGTGGCTAAAGACCATTTCTTGGTCTAGATAGTCTACACAACCCGGGTAATATCCGACATTGGAATCGATAGGATATTCTTCGACGGAAACGAAATCAGCATCGCTTTCTTCCTCTGCTTCAGCAGCAAGAACTGCTTGCAGAACAGTGTGAGGGATTTCAGCAGCCGGGCCACCAACAATCAATGAGCGCCGAATGTCCACATAGGAGTCATAGTCTACTAGTTGTGGACATGCGTTTGTACATGCAGTACAGGTTAGACAAGAGTACATTGGTACACCATCGTCTTCATTGTTCCATGAGTTGTAGATGATATTCAATTTGTCACCAGCGTTGAACAATCTAACAGGACATGCATCGTCACAAAGATCACAACCGTAACACTTGTTCATTTCGAACTCATATCCACGTGCCATATTTCTAAGAACCACGAATACAATTGCACCAGCAGTGATACAAGGTATGAACATAGCATAGGTCAACTTAGCGTCCAATGCTAGAGGATTCTTGTGATAGGTTGGGTTTACAATCACTCCCATGTTGTTTCCTTCAAGTTCCAGGTCTAGTGAGTTAGAAAGGTCGACAGTCATTCCTCCGAGGCCATTTCCAGCGTCATCGTCGTACAGTAGCAAGGGTTGGAATGCTTGAATCGTGAATAAAGTTTCAACAGTTACAGAATCATTGGTTCGCAGACCATCTGTAGATTCGACTCTGAATTCGTAATCATACAATCCTGAATCTAATTCAATACCTGCTTCACCGCTGTTACAGTCAGTGTCGATTACTACATCGCCACTACTTCTTTCGGTAATGACAAGACTAGATTGAATCATACTTGATGTTGAATCTCCTCCATCGATTAGAACTTCACTAGCTCTTGTCGCACAAGTGGCGTCAACCGGCACAGTCTTGAAGTCCGTATCTTCAGGCCAATAATCGTCTGTAATAGTGAATGAACCAGTAGACCAAATGGTTCCATCTGCAGTGTAATTTTCTATACCCGTGGCACCATTTACTCCTGAATCGAGATCTTGATGGCCATTATTATCTGAGAAATCAATCAAGTAATATCTCGTCGGTTGATAAATAGTCCATTCCATCCATGCTGATGCGGGTACAATATCGCCTTCGAACCCTTGTTGGTCCATGAATTCATTTCTTTCATGAACTTCTACATCGGTAGGTTGAGACCGCATTTCTTCTAACTTCTCGTAATCAGAAATAGTCAGTAAACCTCTAGCGTCCCAGAATCCATTATCATAGACTGGATAAGTTACGACGCTAGCAGCGGTAGCAACAATGAACGCACCAACGATGAGTTTCTTACCGTGAGCAGGAGTGAACCTTGCCCCCCAGGCATTATTGAATAGCCATTTTGCAATAAAGTAAATCATTATCCAAAGAAGGATTCCCGTCATCACCCAGGGTATCATATTGAACAATTCTGCAATCCATGGGTCTCTTGTCCCACACAGTAAATCTCCATGACTGTCTAATTTACAGAAGTCACTTCGATTCTTGCCGTACAACTCCAAGAAAATATTGATTGAGAATACAGAAATGAACCATATGTGGGCAAGGTAGACAACTCCAGCGCTTGCAAACCATGGGTCCTCAACAGGTCTCTTCTCACGGCCACCTAAGAACGGAGGAAGTGCAAGAATTCCCACTGGGATTCCAGTAAGGAATGCTCCCCACCAAGCAGCGTTCCATGGGAATGAAGGTTGTCCAAAGAAATCCCCTACTGGACCCATAGGGACGTCAAACTGAGGGAGATACTCACCCCATCTTAGATATCCATATGAGAACAATACGTACCAATCAGGGAAAACGAATCCAGCTTGTGCGAAAGGATCTGCTGCACTGTGCAACGGAGGTGGAATCAACCAAGCATAGAACAGTAGAACGCAAGTCATGAATCCGAAAATCAGAGTGTCACGTAGAACTTCATGCGGCCAGAAACCATGACCGGAACGAGTACGCTTTCGTTTTTCTTCTGCAGATTCTAACTGCTGTTTTTGCTCCATATACGAAGAAGCCACCGCACCAAAGTTGTCGATTAATCCCAATCTTATCCCTCCAATATCAATGCGGCTCCGCAATTCCTTGTACCCATACAATGAATAAATGTATGATGATCAGTGTTGTAACTATCACTGGTAAGATGAATACGTGAATGAAGTACATTCTAGTTACGGTTCGGTGTGATAAGGATGAACCACCGAATAGCAGAGTTGCAATGTTTTTACCAATCAACGGTGTAGCATTTGCTAAGTTGATTCCAATAACTGCAGCACCATATGCCAATGTGTCCCAAGGCAGTAAATATCCAGAATATCCGAAAACAATAGTCAGCGCCATCAGTGCAACTCCGATTAGCCAGTTTAACTCACGTGGATTTCTGTATGCTCCGGTGAAGTATACTCTACACATGTGTAAGAATACTGATGCTACCATGAAGTGGGTTCCCCAGTGGTGTACTGCACGAATAATGTAGCCGAATGGCAGTTGAGTCATGATAAACTGCATACTTGCGTAAGCAGGAGAAGGATCACCTTCTCCACCCGGAACGTAGTATATTCCCAGAACGGTTCCAGTGATTACAAGAATAATGAATGAAAGGAAAGAAATCCCTCCTAAACAATACAGAGGATACCAATACCAAATAATTCGTAGTTTGTATTTCTCTGCGTGAGTAAGTGGCATTTGTCTGTGCATGTTGTAATATGCGCCCTTGCTCATATTCCAATAATCTTGAATTCGGAATCTCGTGTCAAGGAATGAAAATACCCAAAGGAATGCACGTTCAGCGAATCCCATCTTTCCACTTGATTGTACAGCACGCAGAATTTCTCTGCGTGGTATTTCTTCGTTTTCTTTTCGCAGTGTAAATGCGATTAGAACGATGATGAATGCGATAAAGAACCAAAGTACCCAGAATATTGTACTCATCAAATCACCTCAGTCGCAATAGGTCAACCAGCCCGTGTAATCCGAAGATGCTTCGATAGTATCTCCGTTCATAATAATAGGAATAATTGGCAAACCTAGTGGAGCAGGCCCACCAGCCCTTCGGATTCCAAGATATTCGAATGCAGCACCTGTTGACCTGTTCGAGTTTCTGTTAACTTCTATAGCCGTAGGGTCGAATCTGCTGGAGTGACAAATGCAGAACATTTTGCTTCCACCGTCGTCACCGCCTCCAGGTGTCCAGTTATCATCGGTTTGAGTGTTAGAAACTAATTGCCATCCTGGGATACAACACAAATGTGTGCATCTAGCGAAGCTCATAACCAGATTGTTGTTAGGATCGAAAACTTCAGGATTTCCTAGTAGGAATTCAGTTGCGTGCCCAACATAGTTTCCTCCAATATCGTATCCTGCCATTTCTTGGAATCTAGGGGTGTTGTCGGCAACCGGCTTGCCAGAGTTTTGAGAATGTGGTACATAGTTGACAATAACCGGCAGTCCATTCCAAACTCCTTGAGCACCAGACATCCCAACGTTGGAGCTAGCGGCTTCTCCCTCGAAGTCAGATTTCATCATAGGTTGAAGATGCTTAGCGCCATACCATGCTTCTTCTTCTCGACCCTTAGCCCAGTACAATACCGAAGAGTCCCCCCCTCCTCCTCCGGAAGGAGGCATTAGGATGGCTGCAAATCCAAGCGCACCCAATGTGGCGGCTAGAACACCACTTGCTGCATTGAATCCATACCTCATGAACTGCCTGCGGTTCACCGAAACTTCTCCCAATGAAGACAAAACAGAATCTTCAAGAGATGGTGCTGGCCTTAATCGCTTGTCATCCATAATATCACCAATTGTATTCTCTCCAATCCTTCTGATGTTCAGGGATGTACTTGTTCTGGCTATGTTTAACAATAATCGTGTCAGGTAGGACCCACTTGAGGTACACTATACCCATCAAAATAAGTGTGCTAAGGCCCATTGCCATGTGGTAAGATAACTGTTGCTGCGCCCACGCCGAGCCGTTGAGTAGTCCATAAAGCATCGTTCCAAACCAGTACAAGGCCCAGAAAATACCCCAAGCGAAGAAGAAGGTTGTCAGGGCAGAATTTCCAGATGGTGCAAGAGATGCTGAAATTATAGTTCCAGGTTCTGCAGGATTGAAAACTCCGTGATTAATTGCAGCGTCCATCTGCTCTTCTGTCAGCGATGCATCTTCTAGTGCAACTCTTGCATCCTTGACGCTTACCTTGCCGGATGCAACCTTTTCCAATAATTGGGTGATTGTGTCCTTAGCCATCATTGGTCACCCCTTCTGTTGATCTTGTATCGCAAACGAAGTAAGTTGCTACGTCCCTTGTATGACGTTGAGAATCCGTATCTTAGTAGCAGTCCACAGAATATGATTACGGCAATTACTGCTCCAAATCCTAGCAGTCCTAACCAGTGTGCTCTGAACCCAGCACCTAAGGTTGAGATGTCAATTTCACCTGCGCTACTTTCAGGCGCTTCGGGCGTTCCGCTTCCTGCGATTAGTGAGCGTGTTCCTCTATTGTCGTCTTCTGCAACTTCGATGAGGTTGAAAACGATCTGATTCCAATAATCGCCTGCTGGGCCATCAGCGCCATTTACAGCATTTGCACTAATCCAGAAATCAACAGTTGTTCCGGCCGAATTATCTGCAGGTGCAGTCCAAGTGATTGCGAAGATTCGAGAGTTTGGCGATTGATGGGTGAGAGTGGTTACATCATCTTCCCAGTTTTCCCCATCCCCAGCTAATTCTCCTGCACTAACTCTGGCTGAGTAACCACCCATGTTGGTATCTGGACCTCCAATTATTTCGAGGCGCATCTCATATGCAGTTCCTGCAACCCATGTGTAAGGGACATCCACCAAGATTACCATTACCGAATTGCTTGGTTCCTCTCCGTGGCAAAGGCATCCTTCTTTAGCAACATCTGCGATTGTGTAATCGCCGTGAGGTTGCTCCCCTCCTATACCGTCTGGATAGGCATTCGTAATGCCCGGGAGAAGCATCAAAGTCACTAGGACCATTGGCAGGATGCTTCGATGGAAAATCCTCGACATTAGCATAGCCAACCCCACTGGTTTGTGCCACTCGGATTGCACCTATAATCGTTCCTTGCCCTATCTTCGATAGGGGGTCATGCAGTGTAACATTTTTGAGTCCTTTTTTCCCTAAACATAGAAAGGCAAATCATATGTTCAATCACGTTGAGGAGAGGACATGTCAGACCACCCTTTTGAGAATACATATGACCTCTCAAATGAACAACTCTTGAAGTTAGAAGAAGCAGAAGATGAGATGCTGAAAAATAATCTCGGTAGAGCTGAAGATATTCTTCTTGAAATGCTAGAAGAAGATGATGAATGCATACCTGTTCTCAATAATTTGGCCCATTTGTATGGCCGTCATTTTTCTGATTTTGAGAAAGCAGTCGAACTATATGACAAAGTTTTGCAAATGGAACCAGATAATGCATGGGCTCGAGATGCAAGACGCCGCTACCAAAGATATGTTGGCAGAGATTGAATAACCTCCAATGGAAGGGCATAACATGGATGGAGCCCAAATCCTGATTGCGGGGGTAGGTGGTTTGGGCTCATCATGGGCCAAACGAGCACACTTACGCACAGGCCATGGAATCGATTTGGTACTAATCGATGCAGATGAATCTTCTTTTGACTATGAAGACGCACACATTATTCGCCTTGGCAAAGATTTAGATGGCGCAGGTTGTGCAGCATTACCACCCTTGGGTGAGCAAAGAATGAGACAAGCATCGAGTGTTTCGAGAACCTTACTCAACGGTGTAGAGATGGTGGTTTTACTAACTGGTTTGGGAGGTGGGACTGGAACCGGTGCTGCTCCAGAATTCGCTCGGCAGGCACGCCTTTCTGGCGCCATTGTAATCTCGATTGCTGCAATTCCATTTGAGGCACAAGAGACAAGGCTGAAGGTAAGCAAAGAAGGGCTATCAAAATTGGAAGCAAATTCTGATGTTTGTGTCCGCCTAGATTTAGATCGTTTGGCATGGCAAGCTCGAGAAAGAGGTACAGATTGGCGCTTAGGTGCATCTTGGGTTGAGGAATTTGTCGATGGATTGGTTAGAACACTGATGAGATTGGGTCTAATCAATTTAGATATGATGGACTTGAAAACTATTGTTGGACATTCAGGGGGTTCAACATTAATGGTCGGTCAAGGTGACCCTGATGATGCAAATGGTCTATTGCAAGATGCAATGAGTGCTCCACTTGCGAATTTATCATTTGATGGGGCCAAGGCTTGTTTACTCCAAATTGAAGGTGGACCAGGGATGACTGTAGGGCAGGTTGGTTTGATTGCAGATGCCTTTACAGCAAGGTTTGACGAGGACGCTCAAGTGATTTTAGGTGCTCGAGTAAGTGACGACTTACAAGGTAGAATCAGAGTCGTTGCAGTTGTGGCTGGTTTGGAAGAGAAATCTAATCTAAGCCTCGTCTGATTCTGCTAATTCAACATCATCGTCTTCCCATTCAGTATCTTCAGAAATGTCGATGCCTTTTTCCCAATCAATCTCTTGATCTTCTTGCCATTCTTCATCAGTTTCTTCTTGAGAATCAGAACCATCATCTTCAGGAACTTCCTCTTCCTTTTGCTCATCTGTTTTGGTGATATCCACTGATTTAGCGTTCAAGAACATCTCCGATGTCATTCTACTGGTTCTAAGGGTTGGCCTTAGTAGAAGCATCATTGCGCCAATGGAAAGAACGTGTCCAAAAATCAAGACTTCGGTGAGGTTGTCAAATGTACCTGTAAGCAGCGCTACTGAACCAGCATAAGCATATCCAAATGAAATTCCCAATGGCAAAGAAGCATTTTGTGATATCAATCTCTTTCCATCTCTTACCGTGTAGGTAGTTAGTGACCAAACTGCGAAAATTACAGTAAACGCCATCAGTAAACCTTCTTCGATTATTGTGGATATATCCGATGGATTCATTGCCGTTCTTCTGTAAACGCTGAATGCGTGCCATGTGATGAATAATTGTGCAACTATCATCCACTTGAATGAAAATGCAGCCATTCCCTTTTCATTCCCTGAAGCTTCCCTTTCATCACGGGTTAACCAGAGTGTGGTTACCTGCAAGATTATGCTGATCACAATGAATGCAACACCACCAAGTAGTGCATCTTGTAGCGTCATCTTTTCTGTCTGAGAAATAATTTGACCCAGCCACAAAATGACTAGAGCAAAAACCTGCACAACTACCACTTGCGATGCTGTAGAGATTTTTTCCTGGTAAGTATGCAGTTTGGCATCTCCAAGTCCATTTGCTAACCATTCAACCATTCCTGCTCTGAACGATGCAGCTTGTGCTATCGACCAGACTATGAATAGGGATGCTAAGAGCGGGGAGATCCACCCGTTGTCATAACCTCCAGTGAAACTCCATAAGATTCCAACAATAATTCCTGCAATCAATATGGGAACTATCGTTATTCTGAAACTGAATAATAAACGGACAAACCAATGCGAATCACCTTTTTGCTCAGGTAATTTGGTAAGGATTTGAATCAAATTAGAATTTGAGAGAACTGCGATTAAAACATATGAAATCGCTAGTGAAATGAAAGACATCGCAACTAGGACTTCTTGAGAATCAACTAGGAACAGTAGTAATGTGGAGATTAATGCAATCATAATGATATGAGGTAGTGTCCTTGGTGAAAGCATATTTTTGATTAATTGGAATATTCCAATCTGTTCAAATTGCACCTCAGGTTCCTCGCTCATAGGTCCGCCCGAACCGGCGAGTGGTGGCATTATGTTAAGACAAGTGCCCTTGAGCATTAGACATGGCCAAGAAATTGACAAAGGCATTACGGGGCAAACGCCGATGGATTGGCTGCACCTGTACTAGTTTTGATTCTAGAAATGAATTGGAAGATTACTTGTCCAATTTACCGGTTAAATTATATGATTTTGAGGATGGAAAATGTATTTTAGTGGTCGGTTTAGAAGATTATGATTCGATCAAAGAATCTTTGTCCGAAGGCAGGGTATTATCTAGTACTTCGAGTGGCAAAATCAGACTGGTTCGTGAGAGAATGCAATTTTCTCGTAAGCCAAGAAAGCGTTGAAGTGCTAAATCGTCCCCCGTTGCAATATGGGAGCAGGAGGAGCGGCACCACCTGTCAAGAGCGAGGATGTAATGATTCTCATCGGCTCGACGATTCTTTTGACAATGTTAGTCATACAAGCATGGTCTACTCCAACTACGATAGAATGCTATGATTCCAACGATATAGATGATGAAAGTGGTGATTGTGAAACATTTGAAGTAAAATTTGATTTGTCGGAAGGAGATATTTTCACATTGGAAGTCTTTGAAGGACAGATTCAGCCCACAGTAGTACTTCCATCAGGAGATTATATTTATCCTGATGTACAAGAAAAAGAGTGGGAATATTCGGCTGAAAATTCAGGTGTACATACTTTCATTATTGCCGGAATTGATTCAGATTCCGACGATATTGGAGATAATGCTGTAATCGATTTTTCAGTAAGCCGTGGAATTCTGATAGATTATGGGTTGTACCCAATAGGGGCACTAATCTTGGTATTTGGAATTTTGAAGCGAATTTCAAATGGCGTAGAGGATGAGCCAATGGAAGCCCTGTTAGATGATTAGATCCATTCTACATCTTCGCCATCGTCAATAATCTTGTCTCCTAGTAACAATTCTCCACGNTCGTTTAATCCAAATTTTTGGTAGATTACACCATCATACTTTGGTTTTCCAGANTTTGACATAACAGTCATCACATGTTCTCGGATAATTTCTAAATTAATCGGNGGGAGGTCTTCCTTTTCTTCTAGAAGCGATGACAATTCACGATGTAANCTNANATCTAATTCTTCATGTGTAATTTCAGTAAGTTCATCTAAGCTGGCAATCTTGATTTTGTNAAAATNACTACCATTTTTTAGGTTGATACCAATACCAATTATTACCTTAGTTTCATTATTCAGAGTTTTACCTTCTACCAATATCCCACATAGTTTCTTACCATCCAAAATAATGTCATTTGGCCATTTGAGTTTAACTCTTTGATCATTGATAGAATTTAGTACCGCTAGTCCCCCAGAAAGTTGTAGCATACCAGGATTAAATTCCCCTCCTTCAGATACTATCCATGAGCCTGCATATGAACTTTCTATAGAGAACCATTCTCTATTCCTTCTACCTCTTCCTGAATGTTGCCAAGATGTAGAAATATGACTTCCAATGCCTGAGTATTTCATCAGATCATCATTGGTAGAACCGGTACTTTTGACATATTCTGTTATTGCATTTTCAAATGGCCTCCACAAACAAAAAATTGCTATTTTCTCACCGTCTTCAAAATCAATCTTGTCCCATTTGCGTATGGCGAAAATTTCGTTTTTGAAAGTCACATTTTCCCTGCCAAGAATTAGAATTCTGCCATTAGGTGCAAGTAATTGGTTACTAACGATACAGCTGATTAGCCTATTTCCTAATCCTTCTTCATCAGTGTCAATCAATGCAGCCTCTTCCATTGGCCCTAATACGTCCTTAATTTCAGAAACAGGAATGTAGGGTAAATTCCAAATTATTAGGTCAAAATTCCCATCGAAAGGGAATTTTTCAGGACTTACTCCCCCTTCCTTGATTATTCCTCGTAGATTATATGATTCTAGATTTCCTTTAGTAGCAGCAACTGAGTATGGGTTGATGTCGCAAGCGCTAACATTCCAGCCAAGTGATGCTGCTAGCAAACATAATGCCCCTGATCCACAACCGATTTCTAATAATCTCCTACCTTTTCCTGGCCCGAGAGATATCAGTCTACTAGCCATTAAATCGGTGTCTTCTCTAGGAGGATATACTGTCGGTGGAATTGTAAGTTCAAATTTGTACTCATTTGATGGATTCCAAAGCACTGGCCGTGAAGGTCGAACCAATCTTTCGACTTCTTTAGACGCATCTTCGGGTGAGAAAAATCCGCCATCACTCATTGGACTCATTCGTTCCAAAGTGCCGCCGCCTTTATGCCTCTTGGAGAATCGGAATTTTACTGTAGTAGGCCTATAATTGGTCCCCGTGTTGCGTTTTGACAACATCGTGTTCGATTTTAGGCCGAAGCATTTATGTCTGTGAGTAGAATACGAAGAATGTCGAAGAGGTTCCCCTCAGACCCGCTCTGTCGTGCGTTCAGCCTTGTTTTTTTGCTGGCGGAGGATTTAAGAACCCTATACAGGTCGGCCAAGAAGCCCAAGATGTACATTTGGGCCTGTAGCTTAGTCAGGTAGAGCGTCCGGCTTTTAACCGGACGGTCGCGGGTTCGAACCCCGTCAGGCCCGCCTGACAAGAACAGGACCGGTGTATGTAGGGCTAGGCGGGGCGTGTGTTATGGTAGTAAAGTCGGCAACTAAGAAGCGATTAATGGAAATGGGCATCGCAGAAGAATATGCTCACAAACTTGCGACAGATCGAAACATGACTGATATTAAGGCAATGCCTGCTGATGAAATTGCATCGGTTCTCGGCGTTTCCAAAGACGACGAAATTTTCACCGGCGCAATGAATGCGCTTGCCGAATTAGGCCAGCGCAGACAGAAGCGAAGAAGCCGAAAGATTACTATTTCTAGAAAAGCTCTTGATGACGATGATATGGATTTGGCTGGTACCAAATTCAATGTATTAAATCACGTCTTAGTGCCTCACCAGGAATTAGTTCCAGTCGAAGAAGAGGAAGAGCAACTCGCTCCATGGGGTCTCTTGACTAATGATTCAGAAACTGGCGAGTCCAGACTTGCTAAGGAATTGTTGCCAAAGATTCTGATTACTGATCCAGTTGTCCAAGTGATAAAGGAAACCACTGAAAGGGCACATGATGCTGCGTCTGGAGAAGACGAAGAACATGTTCCTCTGCCGGCCGGATGGTTGGCAGACCGTGTGTTGAAGGTTGTAAGACAATCTCCATCAGCCGGTGTTTCTGTGGCTTACAGATTAATTGTGGAGGGCAGCTGAGCCGAGGTGGTACCATGAAGGAGATTATTGAATCATTTTTCCGAGAACGTAGCTTAGTCAATCACCAATTGGCTTCTTATGACGACTGTATTCCATCAGGAGATAACTCTCTATCAAGAATGGAAAAGATTGTCCGTAGTATCAGAGTTGGTACTGATGAAGAAGTCGAGGATGACAAGGGTGGATTAATCAAACTTGACGTAATCGATCAAGATATCATTATTCGAGTTAAGAATATTCAACTCGGGGAGCCAACTATCCGTGAAGCAGATGGTAGTGACCATCCTTCACTGCCTATGGAATGTCGCCTAAGAAAATTAACCTACATGTCACCTGTAAGAATGGATTTCACAATTTACAGAAATGGCGTGCCAACACAACCAGAAAAGGGAGTACAAGTTGGAAACATGCCGATTATGGTTCGTAGCCGTAGATGCAATCTGCACTCAAACCATATTGCAGGAGATCGTGTCCTACACCCTACTACTTCTGATGAAGATCGAAAGATGTGGGAAGAATTACTTAGACAAAAGGGAGAAGACCCACTAGACCCTGGTGGCTATTTCATTATCAATGGAACTGAAAGAGTTCTAATTTCAATGGAAGATTTGGCTCCAAACCGTGTAACAGTTGAAATCAACAAGCGATATGCCAAGAAGACTGAAGTTGCGAAAATTTTCTCTCAGAGAGACGGTATGAGAAAACCTCTCACCGTGGAAAAGCGTCGCGATGGAATGCTAATGGTCAAAATCAGTACTGCTGGAACAACCGCAATTCCTGTTGTATTGCTAATGCGTGCTCTTGGTATTGAGAACGACCAAGAGCTTTTCCAAGCAATTGCAGGTCCAACAGAGACTTTCAAATTCATTGTTGCCAACATTAACGAAGTCAAGGATAATGAAGAATATGCTGTAGATTCGATGGACGAAGCCCATGGCTGGCTAGAGAAGAAATTCGCAGCAGGACAGCAGAAAGAATACCGAGAAGCTAGAGTTAACCAACTTCTAGATCGTGAATTACTACCTCACTTGGGAGATCAAGTCGAGGACCGTAAGAAGAAAGCGATTTTCTTAGGAAGAATTGTCCGCCAAGTTCTAGAAATGGCAATTACAAGCCGCAAGCCAAACGACAAGGACCACTACGCAAACAAGCGTGTGCGCTTGGCAGGTGACTTAGTCGAAGATTTGTTCCGTGTATCAATGGGACAACTTGCTCGTGACTTGAAGTACCAATTAGAGCGCCACCACAACAGGAAGCGTGAACTAAAAATCACATCTTGTTTGAGGCCAGATGTTCTAACAAGCAAAATCATGCACGCACTTGCCACTGGAAACTGGGTTGGTGGGCGTTCAGGTGTAAGCCAACTACTTGACAGAACTACTTTCCTTTCCGCATTATCACACATGCGTCGTGTAACCAGTCCACTGGTTAGAAGTCAACCCCACTTCGAGGCACGTGACCTGCACCCTACTCAATGGGGTAGGCTATGTCCTAACGAGACACCTGAAGGTCAGAATTGTGGTCTGGTGAAGAATGCAGCTCAGATGATTGACATCTCTGAAGCGATTCCCGAAGTAGAAATCCGCTCTCGTTTGGATGAGATGGATGTATTCCAACCAGATGATTGGACAGATGGTGATAGAATCCACGTTAACGGTGACATATACGGTGTTCACAAGCGTGGAAAGAATTTGGTAACTCAATTCAAGAACGCTCGCCGCCGTGGAGCAATCAGATCTGAAGTGTCCATTAGGTATGACAGTGTCAACAAAGATATCTTCATCAACACTGACAAAGGTCGAATTTTGAGACCTGTTCTAATTCTATATGATGGTGCACCTAGATTAACTCAGAAGCACCTAGAGATGGTTTCTTCTGGTGAAATGACTTTCAAAGATCTAGTCAATGAAGGAGTCGTTGAATGGATTGATGCAGAAGAGGAAGAAGATCTCTACATCTCCCCTCGTCCGTTCGTACTTCCAGAAGTTGTTCCTGAAGGAAATGAATTCGCTGGAAGGCCAGTTAGCCATTCCAATGTTACTTGGTTGAACTTAGGCGAACCATCAGCTACTGATGCAAACCTTCAGGCTAGAGTTACTCTACCTAACGGCGAAAAGGCGGATGCCATCTTCAAGGTACCTTTGCTATACACATCAGAGCATACTCACTGTGAAATAGACCCGCAGTTGGTATTGGGTGTTTGTGCATCATTGATTCCATATCCTGAACACAACTCTACCCCTCGTGTTACAGGCGGTACTGCGATGGTCAAGCAATCCTTGGGTCTACCAAGTTCTAACTATAGACTAAGGCCAGATACAAGGTTGCACATTCTGCATTATCCTCAGCGTTCAATTACTCATACGCAAGCTATGGATACTACAAAGTTCGATGACCGACCAGGTGGGCAAAACTTCATTGTTGCAGTCATGAGTTTACATGGCTACAACATGCAAGACGCTGTAATCATGAATAGATCTAGCATTCAACGTGCTCTTGGTCGCTCTACATTCAACCGAACATACAACGCTGAACGCCGAAGATTCCCTGGTGGACAAGTTGAAGAAATCGAAATCCCAGGTACAGGACTTGAAGAAGTCAAGGGATTGAAGCCAGTAGGTGCTTACAGCCACCTTGAAGGAGATGGTCTACCACATCCTGAGAAGTATCTAGAAGGCGGAGATGTGCTCGTTGGAAAGACTAGCCCTCCAAGATTCTTGGAAGAAACAGGTGCTGGCGCATTCTTGCAAGCGCAAGAGCGCCGTGAATCTTCCATGCCAATTCGCCATGGTGAGAAGGGATGGGTCGACAATGTCTATGTTACAGAGTCACTCGACTCTGGACGTCTAGTCCGTTGTATGGTTCGCTCACACAAGGTTCCTGAAGTCGGTGATAAATTCGCATCTCGACACGGACAGAAAGGTGTCATCGGCAGACTTGTTGATGCTGAAGACATGCCATTCACTCGCGATGGTATTGTTCCTGACTTGATTATCAACCCACACGCAATTCCTTCTCGAATGACCGTAGCTCACGTTCTAGAGATGATTGGTGGTAAGGTTGGTTCCCTAGAAGGACGCAGAATCGATGGAACCGCTTTCCGTGGAGAAAAGGAAGGAAGTCTACGTGACAGCCTTGTAAGAAATGGATACGCTCACACAGGTCGTGAAGTAATGGTTAACGGTGAAACTGGAGAAACATATCCTGCAGAAATCTTCGTTGGATGTATTTACTATCAAAAGTTGCACCACATGGTATCAGGAAAGATACACGCTCGTAGCCGTGGACGTGTACAGATTCTAACTCGTCAGCCGACAGAAGGTCGTGCAAGACAAGGTGGTCTAAGATTCGGAGAAATGGAGCGTGACTGTTTGATTGCTCACGGTGCTTCGATGGTAATCAAAGATCGTTTGTTGGATGAATCTGACGGAATCGATTTATTCGTTTGTGCTCAGTCTGGTCACATTGCATGGTATGATCCAAAACGACGCACTTACGTATCACCAATACACGGTGATGGAGCAGAGGTTTACAAGGTACAGACCTCTTACGCATTCAAGTTGCTACTTGATGAGATGAAAAGTCTCGGAGTGGCAATGCGCCTAGAACTGGAGGACCGCAGATGAGCCGAAACAGCACAACAATGATTCCTAAGAGAATCGCAAGCATCCGCTTTAGCTTGATGGATCCTACTGAGATTCGTAAGATGTCTTCAGTAGAGGTCAAGACCGCAGACACCTACAAGGACGATGGACACGCTTACCGCCAAGGTTTGATGGATCCTCACATGGGTGTTATCGAGCCGGGTCTACTATGTCCTACTGACAACTGTAAGTATGACGAAAGCCCAGGTCACTTCGGACACATCCAACTAGAATTACCTGTAATTCACATTGGTTTCGTCAACCTGATTAAGACTGCACTGAAGGCAACATGTAATACTTGTAGCAAGATTTTGTTACACAGCGCTGGAGGAACAGCTCCTGGAATGACTAGTGAAGATGAACCATCTGAGCAAGACTACTACCGTAAGAGAGTTCACGATATTATTCTGAAGCATGGTGTAGGTTCTACTGAATTCTCCAAGATTATCAAGGAGATTGAAAAGAAGACATCTGAAGCAAGAAGAACCATCTGTATGCATTGTAATGCTCAACAGGGTAAGATCGTTCTTGACAAGCCTACTACATTCAAGGAACACATAGTCGCCCAAGGTGGTGCCAAGGCTACTGAGAGAAAGTTGAACGCTCGCGACATCCGTGAGTGGTTACAAGGAATCCCTCAGGAACACCTAATCTTCCTTGGAATGCATAAAGAAAACAGGCCTGAATGGATTATTTTGAAGGTACTGCCTGTGCCTCCAATTACCGTAAGACCGTCAATCACACTTGATTCTGGTGACAGATCTGAGGACGATTTGACTCACAAACTTGTTGACGTTCTGAGAATCAATCAGAGACTTAGAGAGAATCGTGACGCAGGTGCTCCACAATTGATTGTTGAAGATCTTTGGGAACTTCTGCAGTATCACGTTACTACCTACTTCGATAACCAAACAAGTGGAATTCCACCTGCTCGACATCGTTCTGGTAGAACTTTGAAAACTTTGACTCAGCGTTTGAAGGGTAAGGAAGGACGATTCCGTTCCAACCTATCTGGAAAGCGTGTAAATTTCTGTGCAAGATCAGTAATTTCTCCAGACCCGTATCTAGGGGTCAATGAAGTTGGTGTACCAACAAAAGTCGCTAAGGAGTTAACCGTTCCAATCCGTGTAACAACTCGTAACCGTGAACAAATGCGCCAGATGATTATGCGTGGTCCAGATGTTCACCCTGGTGTGAACTATGTTATTCGAGGAGACAAGCGACGTGTTCGAATCAACGAGAGAAGCAGACTAATCAACGCAGGTTTCCGTTGCCACAACCCTGAATGTACAGAAGAAACAACTCAAAGATTTGACTTGCATCAAGTTTTGCCTGCTCCAAACTTCCTACCTGGATTGGTAGTCAAGAAGTTTGTATCTCGTGAAGAAGCAGTTGCTGGCGGAGAAGAGATGGTAACATATGCTATCGACGAATCTGCAACAATTGCAAATCTACGTGGAGAAGATGTTGATGGTAATCCTCTAGCAGATGATGACCCAAGAGCGATTCTACACCTCCGCTGGAAATTTGAATTGGCAAACCCAGACACAGCATTCCCTGAGCACTTAGAGGTCTCATGTCCTCATTGTGGAAGCCCAATGAATGAGTGGGGAGAGAGAACTAGAGTCGAAGACCGCTTATCCACTGTTGATATGAATGGCAATCCAAAACCAGGTCTACTGGTTGAGCGTCACTTAATCGATGGCGATGTTGCAATCTTCAACAGACAACCTTCTCTTCACAGAATGTCAATGATGGTACACGAGGTTAGAGTCATGGAAGGACACACATTCAGATTTAATCTGGCAGTTTGTACTCCATACAATGCTGATTTCGATGGTGACGAAATGAACCTTCACGTAATTCAAGGTGAAGAAGCTCGTGCAGAAGCAAAGATTCTGATGCGTGTTCAAGAACACATCCTAACTCCTAGATATGGTGGTGCTGTTATAGGCGGTATTCACGATCACATTTCCGGAGCATACCTGCTGTCTAGACCAGACACTAAAATTTCCAAGCGTAATGGTCTGGAAATGCTAGGTAACATTGGTTATACTGGTAAACTTCCAAAGGTCCACAAGGGTCCTGAGGGAGAATACTTCAACGGAGAAGATTTGGTTTCAGTTATTATTCCTGAAAATATCCACTTGAGATTTAGAAGCCGTTCAAATGACGATGTCGTTGTTAAGAAAGGAAAGGTTTCAGGTACTCTAGATAAGCGCGCAATAGGTGCTGAAGACGGACGACTGCTGGATGCTATTGTTCAGACTAACGGCCCATCGGAAGGAGCAAAGTTCCTAGATGAGTTCACACGTCTGTCAATTGGTGCATGTACTTCTCTTGGTTTCACTACTGGAATCGATGATGAAGATCTATCTGCTGAAGCATTAAGCGAGATTGAGAGGCATAATGCTGAAGCTCGTGCTGAAGTCCATGCTGAACTTGAGAAGTTTGGTAAGGATGGCCGCGGATATGAGACAAGACCTGGAAGAACTCCAAAGGAGACCTTAGAAGAGAACATCATGGTCATCTTAGATCAAGGTAAGCAGGCTGCTGGTGACGTTGCTAAAGATGAACTGAACCATCCTGGTAATTCTAACGCCGCTGTAGGAATGGCAATTTCTGGGGCAAGAGGTTCAATGGATAACCTGACTATGATGGCAGGTAGTATCGGTCAAGCAAAGGTACGTGGTGCTCGCTTAGAACGTGGTTACCACCAGCGTGTTCTACCCCACTTCAAGCGTGGTGGACTGGGTGCAACCGAGAAGGGATTCATCTCTTCTTCATTCAAGCGTGGCCTTGAACCGACAGAGTTCTTCATGCTATCAGTATCTGGAAGAGAATCACTGGTTGATACAGCGGTTCGTACAAGTAAGTCCGGATACATGCAGCGTCGATTGATTAACGCAATGGACGATTTGAAGGTCTTCGATGATGAGAAATTATCTGTAAGAAACACTGCAGACAGAATTATTCAGTTCTCGTATGGTGAAGATGGAATTGACCCTAGCCGTGGCGTACACGGAAAGCCATTCAACATCGATGTAGTAGTCGATGAGGCTCTAGGAACTGATGGCCCAACAAAGGTAAGCAATGACGAGTACATTGACAGAGGTGACAAGGAATTCGACCTTGGATACGACGATGGTGATTCCGAAGCAGCAGCAGGAGGTGTTTTGTGATGGTAGTTAAGAGCGCAACCAAGAAGAAATTAATGGATATGCTTGTTCCTGAGGAATTTGCTCACAAGTTGGCAGACGATCGAAAGTGGGATGACGTTAAGATTCTTACAGCACAAGAGATTGCTCAGTTCTGTGAAACTGATTCAGACACCGCCGCTAGAATCCATGGAATTATTTCTGGAGCAGCATCGCCAAGCCGCGATTCTACTAGTGATAACTCTGCAACAACTTCGGTTCGATTACGCAGGGGTACTCGCCGCCGCCGTACTGCAAAAACAGTACAGGAACTGGAAGCTTATACTCCAGAATTGAACGATGCTGGAATCCCTAAAATCTACGATGATGAATTGGCTGAAGATCCAGTTTTCAAATCAATCAAGGCTGCTGCTGATGCTGCTGGAATCAAATTCTCCCAGCAAACAATCCATGACTTGACAGAAGCTGTTCATAACAGAGACAAGTCAAAGTTAACCAAGAAGCAAGCTGAAGCATTGGTAGCAGAAGCAGGAAAGGCTAGAGAAATGGCTCTAATTGATCCGTTTGAAGCTGCAGGAATTATCACTGCACAGTCTATTGGAGAACCAGGTACACAGATGACAATGCGTACTTTCCACTATGCGGGTGTTGCAACAGTAAACGTAACACAAGGTCTTCCAAGAATTATTGAAATCGTAGATGCTCGAAAGGTTCCAAACACTCCAACTATGACTATTCGTCTACAAGGAGAAAACAGTAAGTCCGCTGATGCCGCTAAGAAATTGGCAGCAGCTATTGAAATTACAACAACTGTAAACATTGCTGACATCGATACTGATGTTGCACAGAGAAGACTAGTTCTGAAGTTAAAGAAGGGTAACCTAAAGCAGAAAGGAATGACTCCTGCTGAAGTCAAGGACAAGTTAGAACGTGCTCTAAGACTATATGTTGAAGCAGACAAGGAAAAGAATCCTTCAACTCTGACTTTGATTCCAGGTATTCAAACCGAAGAGGATATGAAGACTTTAGCGGAGAATCCGCCTTCTTACACTGAACTACTACAATTAGAAGACAAGATTAGAGATATGCGCTTGAAAGGAGTTCCAAATGTTGAGAGAGCTAACGTTCAATTAGACGATAAGACAGGTGAGTATTATCTTTCAACTATTGGAAGCAACTTGTCAAGGATCTCCGATATGGATGGAATTGACAGGTCTAGAACTTACACTAACAATATCATCGAGATTTACGAATATCTAGGAATTGAGGCTGCTCGCCAAGCAATCGTCAATGAATTGCAAGCGACTCTAGATGGTGCACGTCTGGAAGTCGATGTACGACACTTGCTAATGGTATCTGATGTTATGACCAGTGAAGGAGAAGTACGCGCTATTGGACGTCACGGTGTTTCAGGAACTAAGCACTCTATCCTCGCTCGTGCTGCGTTCGAAGTTACCGTCAATCACTTGCTAAAGGCAGGTATTATCGGAGAAAGAGACAACCTAACTGGTGTTGCTGAGAACATTATCGTTGGTCAGCCAATTAGCTTAGGTACAGGTTCTGTGGAATTGTATTACATCCCAGAGTGAATTCAACATTGAGAAGCAAAATTGTGGAGGAATGAAAAATGGACATAAGTAGACAACTAAAGATTGCAAGTACTACGGGTAAGTTATTGTTTGGTCAACGCCAAGCAATTGATGCATGTGCTAAGGGAGATGCCAAGTGCATCGTACTGGCTGCCAACTGCCCTCAGGAGTATATAGATAACCTTGCTGCGAAGCACCCGGAAGTCACTATACACCGTACTTTAATTGTTAACAGAGACCTTGGTGTTGCATCTGGAAAACCGTTCAGTGTATCGGCTATTACAGTGATTGATGCTGGCGATTCGGACTTGCTAACTTTGAACAGTAACCTAGAGTGAAACTAAAGACGGTTTCACCCTAGAGGGTATATGGCCCTTGACATGGTCGCCGTACTAAGGAGGTTGAGCGTCAGCATTGACACAAACTCACCCCCACTTACATCTCCAGGTGTAATCTCTTGGTTTGGAAGGTTATTCGATGTCACTCCAGAACAATCCAATCTTGGAATGAAGGAGGGAATGGAATTATGGGGTACAGGTCAAGGTTTTGCTCCACTGGATTTAGCGGGTGTAGAATCTTGGTTATTTGATGCACCAAGAGGCGACCATCTGATTATTGCAGAGCGTAAAATCACCTTTGATGTCGGCAATGCCCCCGCTAGAGAAGGCCGAAATTTGGTTATTTGGACGCTGAACGATATTGCAGCATTCATTGGTTTCGCAGTTATTGATGGTAGACTGCAAATATTGGATGAAGAATTAGAATCCGAAGAAGATCAAGAAACACCATTGTTTTCAGGTAGTGGCCCATTCGCTTTGAAGCCCTCAAATGATTTCTCAGTTTTAGAAGAAAAAGGACTAGATGTTTCGATGGCTAAACCAGTTCTTGTTCCTGCTAAGCTACACAAAGTATCAGGAATATTAAGGGGCCCTGGAGAAGATGAAATTTGTCGTTGGGTATTGAACTGTGGGGGATTACATATTTTGCATGACTTTGAATTGCTTGAGCGTTCTCCAATGCTTAACCATGTCAAATTAGCAATAAATCCGAAGCCCGATTTTTCTGATATACTTTCAGAAAGACGTTCTCATTCTGATGGAATGGGTGATTTGTTGCATTGGTGGAGTTTTGATAGTGACACGGAAAATGTAGAGACATACAATGTGTTAGTACCTGCTCACAAAGGCTTGGATGCGATGGGTTCTGATTGGATTTTGGATGGAGTTTCAAACAAGTTGCATATGAACTACTAGACAAAGGATTCATGACCTTCAATCATGACCGTCAGGCATGCGCAATCGTGGAATGTTGACCTTGGCAATTATCGCAATTTTGCTAGGAAGTTTGATTCCTATCTCGAATGATGTGGAATTAGAAGATTTGAAACAGAAATCATTTGCTAATTCCGAGCCTGAATTATTGATTCAAGCAGGTACTTCTACTGGCCACGTAAATGGTACAGGAATTGGTGCAATACCAAATGGTTGGGTTATTGCAGGTGACACTAAACACTCTCTGACTTTCGGTTCTACTCAGTTACAGGCTACTTCTCCATACAATGGCCAACTGGATGCTGACACCTATGTGGCAGCCATAGATGAACAAGGTACCTGGCTATGGGCAGCGATGCCAGATGCTACACAAGGACTGACATTATTGCAAACAATGGAAGTAACAATGGCTGGAGACACATACATCGCTGGTTTAATTTTTGGAACTGTAATCTTCGGCTCATCTCCTAACTCACCAGTTTTGACTACGCAAAATGGTGCAGGAGATGGTTTCGTTGCTAAGATAGACCCTACAGGCCAATGGGTCTGGGCAGCCTCATTCAATACCGCTGGTGGCACAGGTAATTTTAGCATAATTTCAGGAGTTGCTGAAACATTTTCAGGAAATGTGATCGTTTCAGGAGTCCATAGGGGTTCTACTGATTTTGGAGGTATAACAGAAGTCAGCGCCGATGATGAGTTATTCCTGGTTGAACTTGACAGAAATTCAGGCGTAACCAACTGGGTAGTTACAGCCGGTGGAATTGGAGATGATGAAGGAGGCGCAGTAGGTGTTGACTCAATGGGTAACATTTGGCAGACAGGCTCGACCACTGGTTCATTTACAGAGAATGGAATGACTCATCAGGCTGTTAGTCAGCGTGATACAATTCTAATCAAGTGGAGCCCATCAGGAGTTGCTCAAGATATTATTGGGTTCTCTAGTGCTGCATCTGAAATCAACTTACCAGATGATTTGCTAATTACATCAAATGATGATGTAATTGTTTCAGGCGTATTTTTGGGTTCAATGGATGCAGGAAATCAAAACACATTGTCTGACAAGGGTAACGGAGATGCTTATGTCGTTAAAGTCCTAAAATCAGGTTCTACATCTTGGGCAACTAGCGCAGGAAGTAGCAGTGCTACAGAGAGGGCATCGTCAATTGCTCAGACCTCTACGGGAGATTTCATTGTTGGCGGCTTAATTTCAGGTTCTACTAACTTTGGAATCCATATTGCAAATACTAATGGTGGACTAGACCTATACATGGCAATGCTTGATTCTAACGGGAATTGGGATTGGGTGGAAAACCTAGGTAGTACTGCTGATGATTTGTTTGCCGGAGTCGCAGTTAATATGACAGACATTCCAGCTGCCTTCGGTTCATTCCAGAGCACAATCAACAAAGGAACACAGTCTGTAACAAGCAGTGGTGGATTAGACCTAGTTGTCTGGGCCCTTGACCCAGTAAATAACGCTGACAAGGACAATGACGGTGTGAATGATTTGACAGACAACTGTCCAAACACAAACAACCCTCTTCAGATTGATTCAGATTTGGATGGCGATGGTGACGAGTGCGATTACGATGACGATAATGATGGAATTACTGATAATTCCGGTGACGACTGTCCTCGTGGTGGTGCGTGGAACTGGACTAGTGATTCTACTACTGATTTTGACAACGATGGTTGTAAAGATTCTAGCGAAGACAACGACGATGACAATGATGGCGTTGATGATGATGACGATGGTTGTTTGAGTTCTTACGCCCCTCCAAGAAATTGGTGGGTTTCAGACTCTACTAACGATTTAGATGGCGATGGATGTAGAGACGCAGATGAAGACTATGACGACGATGGTGATGGTTTCGATGATGCTGCTGATGATTGTAACAAAGTTGCAGGTACCTCGACTTTAGGAACGTATACAGGATGTGTTGATAGCGATGG
>PAZU01000022.1 GCA_002715725.1 Methanobacteriota archaeon
ACTTGTTGTAAGACTATGAGATCCAATCTCTAATATCAAAAATCCTGTTGTTGGGTTATATGTTGTACCAGATGCTGCTGTAAAATTCCCACTCGCACCGGCACTTGCTGTAATAGCATTGGTAACACCACTTACAAATGTATGAACACCTGCATCTTGGTTGAATCTATTGAGAACTTCTCTTGGAGGGTGGTATGCTACCATAGCACCTGTATTTGCTGCTCCAACGAATGAACAGTTCTGAATCAAACAACCGTTATCAACATGGAATAGATCTGCTCCAGTATTCTGAGGTATAATTTTAGTATTTCTTAGATCATCTCCATCAACTGATACGTTTTGTGGTAATGATATGGGGTTTTGCTCTGGATATATACCGCCTGATACTCTTATAACGTCTCCATTTACTGCTATTGCTGCTGCTGCCTTTACAGTTCTCTTTGCTGTACTTTGTCTTCTTCCATCATTAGTATCTAATCCATCTTCGGATACGTATATAACATTTAGTGTACTAGCACCGGCCCCTACCCATGTTAGATCTCCATCAGTAGCACCAAGAACTGATCCGATTCCTGCGGTTTGTGCATTAGAATCTAAGAATGTTCCTCCTATCTGAACATAACCATTCTGTCCTTGTCTCTGAACTTGTAATAAGTATTCTGGTTGTGTGCTACCAATACCAACTCGTTGATTTGTTGGATCATAAACAAAATTATCAGCACCACCAAATTTTAGATTTGCTTTCTTATATTGTACTGAGTTTACTTTATCTGCAGCGTTTGTTTGAATCTGAGATAGATCAGACCATGATACACCCGTTCCAACTGATATGAGTGCCTGACCATTTGTGCCTGCACTTGAATCTGCATCACGAAATCTACCAGTCAGACGCATGTCTGTCCTGATATCTACGTCATATGCCGGTTGTGTACTACCAACGCCAACCTGTCCTGCAGCAACAATGCCATCAAAGTTGGCGGTTGTTGCTACATCAAGACCGTATTGTGCATTCGTTTTACCAATACCGGTTCGATTATTATCGGCATCAACAACTAAAGCGTCTGTTCCTACCTCCAGACCCTTCTCGATACCAAACTTCTTATTTACAGATGCCATTTAATGCAGTATTCTCCGATATGTGTATTTATCAACTAACTCGCATGATATAAGCGATTGCATAATATGGAGGTAAGTTAGCGTTAGTCGCTGCAGAACCTTGTGAATCAGTTCCATGTGTGTGAGTACCATCAAAGGTAAATCCAGATACAGGACTTGTAGATGCACTCTCAGTAATGTTGTTGTTTCCATCATTGGTTTTTGTGAATACACCAGTTGCAGTTCCACCAAAATTGAAACCTTCTGATATTTTCGTAACAGCACCTGTAAGAGTTTTAGATGTGGAATTTGTTGTGTGACTGTGAGAAACTAATGTAGCATTTGCACTACCACCTGTGGAATCTGCTGCATATGCAGAACCACGACCAACAATAAATCTATCAACTAGGTTTGGTGCCCCTGCTGCTTGTGCTGCTGCTGAATTATCACATAGAACCCAATTACTTGGTACAGCAGCATTAGTTCCAGACCACATGATGATACCACCAATCGGTATAACACCATTACCAACAAATGTATCTGCTGTTGCTGTNCCTCCAACTGTTAGATCATCAGCAATGTTTGCATCATCTGTAGATGTAAGTTGCTCTGCTGTGACCGTGGCACTTGCAGTTACAGATCCTGTAACATCAACGTTTCCAGTTACTTTTTGTCCACCTGAGAATGTTGATAGACCTGCAACTTCAAGAGTATCAAAGGCATATGCCTGTACTTGTCCTGATTTTGAAATAGGTCCGAAGCGTTTCCAGTTNCTACCAGTTTTGACCCAACCAATATATCCACCTGCATCAGGTGATGTCTTGATTAGAATGTTATCAACATTACTTGTTGGAGTAGTATTACCTGCCTGTATACCAACATAAACACTCTGTCCTATATCACCAGAACGATTACCTTTGAGAAGTATATCAATTACTTCTGTGTCTCCATTAGACTGGAATGAAGAGTCTGCAACTAAGTTATCGAATGTAGCATCCGCAGGAAGAACTGTGTCTCCTACTTCTCCACCACCTCTTCCACCGACACCACCAACAAACTTGAGTGAATTTGTTGNTGAGTCAATCTTGACATTACCAATGTAGAAGTCTCCCTGATCATTCATACCAGTGTAGACTACAAATCCACCTCTAGTTTGTAATGACTGAGCAATCAACTCCTCTTCCTCAGATCTCACTCTATCCTGTACCTGTGGCATTGAGGTTGAGTAGTTTCCGGGTCCGAATCCAACATACTCAAATGTATGTCCTGATGCTCTCAATACAGAGTATCTTCTGTTCTCAGTAGGAATTGGTTTNATCTTTCTTACTGATACTTCCTTAGTATGTGCTACTGCATTTGTGCCAAGTACACCTCTGATTACAGTTGTAACTGCAGAGTTTGAAACCATCACGATCTCATCCTCTATNATCAAGAAGTCTCCTCTTCTCAANTTACCCTTNTTAGCAAGAGTTACACCTGTGGATGTAGAAGTAATATCATTATTGAGTTTGGTAGTATGACCACCGTATAACGGTATACCTCTACCATGTCCTCTTACTGAAATACCTGTCCCATGGGCTGTCGCTACGCCAGTGAAAGCAGGAGCATTTGAAGTTATACCAATATTGACTGCTAAAGAAGTACCATAACCTACTCTATCTGNTATAAAGAANGTTCCATTATAGATTGATGCAAAGTNAGTNGCACCAGCAATAACGATTTGATCACCTCTTCTGAGTCCAATGTCACNACTAAGTTGTACTGTAGCAATACCACTTATCGCATCATGAGTAACGTCAACAACCCCAGTAGAAANACCAACGTGGTAAACATGTCCTCCGGTTCCTGAACCATCAGCACTACCATTGACTGTGAAACTATTTTTGTCTGTAATTTCCTTGATTCTGTATAATCCGTCATATGATTCGCTTGAAACTCCTACTATTTCAACTACATCACCAACTTTATTGTCAATGCCTNAAACTCCAACAGTGCAATCTGTTCCGGGTGTGTGGAAAGGAACTCCTCTTACTGTAAGAATATCATTTATACTATAACCAGAACCGGGATTTGATAATGTAATACCACTTATTGTGCTTGCAGCAGATACAGTGACATCAGCAGTTGCTCCCTCTCCTGTACCACCTTCAAGTCTTACATTGAAGTAGAACTCAGCATTACCACTGTTAGTACCATATTGAGCACCACCTGTGATACTTTGTATTCCCACAATACCGTTGAATCCATGATCCACTACGGTGTTTATAGTAAGTGTTCCCGAACTGGTTGATGTAGTATCAATACTCTTTACAACACCTGCCTCTCTTAGGAATGAATTTAGACCTTCCTTAGTAATACTTCTTTCAGGATCGTTAGTTTCTACTTTACCAATCTCGTCTCTTACAGCATAACTGACTGCTGCCTTTGGATCATAGTTTCTGTTATCTACATCCTGTGAAGGTATGATATCAATAATATCCTGTCCAAAGTAGTTTGTAGTAGTAGAGAATGGAGAAACTTCTGGTTGTGAGATATATGCACGTAATGTTAGATCATATTCACCATCTTGTACTCCCTGCTTATACTCCTGTATCTCAGTTGTACCCTGTATCTGATAACTTGAATTGAAATCACGTTTTACAAAGTAAGGACTAAATGTTCTACCTGAACCAACAATACTTCTATCATGGAATGTATAAGGAATACCATTTGTAATTGTAGAAATTCCACCGGGATCTGTGTTCAATCCAACTCTGAATGTGGTATCACTTGGAACTGCAGATACTTCAAATATACCATTGAAACCACTGTTGTCAGTTCCTGATGTATTTGTCGAACTTCTAAGTCTATAAACCTGTACGATATGACCTACTTTCAATCCATGAGGTTGTTCTGCAGTAATGATACCAACATTACCTCCCCATGAAGCATTGATAATATTGTTTGGTTGTCTTAGATTAGATGCTGATGTAAGAACATTATTGTCGTTCTGATAGTTTGTATCATCTGGAACTGTGGATGTCTCAGCGATACTGAAACCTGCAATAGGTGCTGATGCTAGATTAGAATCTTGAGGTATGACATACTTTACTCCATAATTCTTCTCTGACGCTTCACGTCTATCCAGCGTTCTTTTTATGAATGCAGTTCTGGTCTTTGGTGTAATAGCACTCTGGTTTGCTGTAATAGCAGCAGATAAAGTATTACCCACTCCAACGTTTACGTGCCATCCTGAAGNATCGAATTGCACGGGATGTCCCACATCTCCTGCTTCTTTATCAGATACCTTTGATACTATACGAAGAATACCACCTGAATTATTAATACCTGTAATCTCGTTACCAGCGACGGCATTATTCAGGGTTGATGCTAATTGGATCTGATCTGCATTGAGTGATGCAGTTATAACATTATAAACTCTGTTATATTCTATACCATCAGGTAGTGATCCATTCTCAGAATAAACTCTAACAGTTTCACCATTGATAAACTTGTGATCAGACTGTAATGTAAGGGTATTTCCAGTTATACTATTAATACCTGATGCTCTACCGACGAATATTTCTTTCTCACCAGACACCCTTTCATCAGGGTCTGTCTGGGGNACAGGCATAAGGATATCTGCTGCAAATACTGTGTTACCAATACTTACATTNAGTTGNTCTCCAGNCTTTGCACCAAGATTGAATCCATTGAGTACAACAGTNGGTTTATTATCNTTATTCTTNAAATCGTTGATNTANACTTTGATATCNGTTGACACACCTACAGTTGCATCTACATCNANTGGTAANAATCCAACTGAAGTTTCTTTTGCAAAATTATGCTGTGGAGGATTTATCTCTCTTATGAATCCTTTATCATCTTTCAAGAATGCTTCAAATCTAAACTTATCTGCTTCTAATGACTTAGCACCGAAGTTAGAGTTAGAGTTGGTGATTGACATATCACCACCAGTAGTAGCATGGAAATGTTGAGCATAACCAATAGCGAATACTGATACTGCTTGAATTATACCGTTATTACTTACTCTTATATGATAGTTTTGGTAAGATGGTTTGTGTTTTGCTAAACTGTCTGTATGTAAACTTACTGATGATCCAAGTGCTGCCTGATCTTGCCATACACCTGTTGTAGTATTATATTTGACATAAGCATTATCATCTTTGTTTAGTGCGATACCAGTAAACTGTGCAACAACCATGGACTTGAATCCAGTTGCTTTACTACCATCAGCGTTTAGACCACAAATACCATAAACAGATCTTATTGAACAGTTGAAGATATATGGTGATGCAGATGAAACAGTATCACTTTCAATCTTTACAACTGCATTCAGTCCAGACAAGTTTGGTGTTGCTGTGCTTGTAGGTGTTGCAGGTACAGTATAAGTGAAGGAAGTATCACTAAGAACCTGAGATACAATATAACTTCCGTCATAATTTGTATCACCTATGCCATTTATTAATACTGGTGTACCTACTTCAAAATTATGATTAGTTGATGTGATTACTGTGACGATAGGTGTCGCTGTTGNATCTGTTGGGTTTGCACCAGAATATATGTCATTGATAGAAATAGTTCCTACCTGTGATATAGCACCAACAATACGAGTTTCATCAACTGACTTCTCAAAATCTGTATTTGTAGGATATACTGGTATAGCACGACCACTGTTAGTACCATAAGCAAGTGTCAACTTATAATAGTACATGTCAAGGTCGGTGTTACCCTTACCTGCAATAGTATTCACGCCATCAGCGTACTCAAAACAAGTTAACTTGTGATGAGAATAGTTTGGAGAATATACATTTGATGTATAATCTCTAAAGATTCTATCGTTTGGATCAGCATCAAAGAAACTAAATCCATAGAAGAAACATGCACCTGTAACCTTGAATATTGCTGATGTATCAATATTACCGTTGTCAGGTTGTGGAACGAACTTTGGTTTTATCTTTGTCTTTCTTAGATCTTGACCAACTAATGATGTACCACGAGGAACAATACAACCACCACTGGCACTATTGAACTTGTATAATACATTGTTAGGATCTTGAATATCGAAATTAGAACCAATAGATAACTGATCTATTGTTGCTGCAGTTCCATTTACATCAGTGAGTGAACCTGATGTGTTAATTTGCAATCCGGGTCTGTTATCAATATAATGAACACCCGGTGATAATAAAATTGTGGTTTTATCAAACTTATCGTTATTCCCACCTACCTGATATGAAAATCTCGCTGCCTCAATTAATGCACGTTGAATAGTTTTGAAAGGTCTTGCTCGACTACTTCCCCTATTACTAATATCATCTGTTGCATCAAGTTCTTCAGGATTAACGTAAATTACGTTACCTGTGACATTCTTGAGAAAATTTTCGAGTCTGCTTAACGGCATACCTATAAATACTGACACTATCTCCTTCAACCTATTTATACTATGGCATCTGGTCCTGAAACCGAAAAACTAATAGTGACCTTTCAAGANAANGCAAAGAAAGCAGCGAAAGATAANACTGAAGTGGCAAAAACCCAAGAAGGTTTTGAAATAAAAGATTCAGAAGATAATATTCTTGCTAAAATAGAAAATCTGGAAGAAGTTATAAACAGATTCGATCCTATCACACAAGGATTAGATGATCGTATATTGACACTCAATACACCGGTTAGTAATGCACAGACAGAATTATTCAATTTATATACAGGTGCTGTACAAGTAGGATGTTCGTCTTATGTATCTGATGCCACAGCAGTTGTGGATGTAAGAAGAGATATAGTTACACTATTTGATTACGATTATACTGACAACTCTTATGTTGGTGAAGATCCATTCAACGAAAGTAATTTTGCAATGACCACATCAAACGTTGGAGTTGCAACTCATACTGCCATAACAACTGTCAGTATTGGAACATTTTTTGCTTTGACAGGAACAGGAGCACCATGCACATCTTATGCAAGTAGTATCACTGCAAAAAATAATGAGATCACATCATTGCAAGCAACACGAGATGCTGTCAAAACACCTATAAATGAATTGAAAGCAGCACGATCAGAGTATCAATTACAAAGATATGGATATCGTAAGACACAATCTGAATTAGATTCAGATATTAGCAGTGCAAATTTAATAATACAGACACTACAAGACCCTGATCTTGCCCAATTTATAAGAGAATGAAAATAGAATTTGAAAAACAATTTGGTAAAGGTGTAGATCCTTGGTATGCAAAGGCAGAAAGATGGGTAAAGAAAAAATTCAAAAACCCATTCATACAACACCTTGCATTAGGTTTTGTTGAATGGTTAAAACAAAAATGGATTGATATTAAGATTGAAAATACAATGAAAGATGTTGATATTCAAGCTAAAGAAATCAAAGAGGAGTGGGATGAAGAAGAAAGAAAACAATTTGCTCCTGAGTACATAGAAACTCCATCTGAAGTGGAGGGATTGATGGATATGGAAATAAAACATCCAAAATGGGAAGATCTACCGTAATTATTTTTTCTTTTTCTTCTTTGAGTTCTTTTTTGAGTTCTTTTTTCTATTGAACTTGAAATTTCTATCTCCTGTTATTGCTTGACAACGCCTTATATGCGAACCAAATTCGATTCTGCTATTGCAGATATGTCCGCATACAGGGCATTTTATTTTGCTCATACATAAATTATTTCCGTATCATCTTCTGCTGCCCTAATCACTTCTAGGACTGCCATGAATTGATTTACTGTTAGTTTATCAATGATCTTTGAGGATCCGTTAGAACCAAACAAAGAAAAAGATCTCGCAGCGACATTTACCTCTACGAGATCTACAAATTCATCAATCATAATAAAAGTCGGGTACTCACATATTATACCACATCAGACTATGCAGTCAACTTTTTGGTCTTTGGTTTGAAATTATCCAGCACGATTGGTTTTTTTACCTCTTCAACTTTGATTGGTTCTGCAGTTACAGTATAATATGCATTCAATGAACCACCTCCACCGTTTCTTATTATAACTTTCGTTCCCCACTGTATTTCCTTTACAAACAATTCCTGAGCTGTCCCTATTGCAGTCAGTTGTACAGCAATTGTTTCTGGTTTGATGTTACCCTGCCAATCTGTCGGTAATTCTATGATTCCGTCGGTGTGGACTTTTCCGCTTGTAGTGTAGCAATGCATTGTTCTAGATGTTCAATTCGCTTGTTTTGTTCCTTAATCGCCTCAACTAAGAGACCAGTAAGGTTTTCGTACATGATACCTTTGACCTCACGTTTTTCACCATCGGTATCAATCGTAGTATTTATAACGACTTCTGGAACTACTTTTTCAGTATCTTGAGCAATCAATCCCATATTTGTTCCCGGTCTATTCTTTGCTAACTTAGGGTGATCCCATTCAAATGTCACACCCTCAAGTTGTAGAACTTTAGATAGAGGTGATAGTATAGGTTGTATATTCTTCTTTAGATTTCTGTCAGAATGAGCGTGTAGGAAGGAAAGTGGTGTGCCTTGGTATGTCCAAAAACCCATTAGTTTTCCTGAAATAGAGGTGAGTGTCATTGCCGGTGCTGCACAGAACTTTTTCGGTTCTGCTGATGTTTCTCCACCAACTGCTGTCTGCTTTCCTACTCTATTATGAAACCCAAGCATATTCTTGAGTCCTATACCATTATGAACACCAATATTATTAGTCACACCAATCATAGAGTTTAGACCAAAGGCATTCAGATATCCCATCAGATGTGTACCACCCGTAACTTCGAGTGTCAGACCCGGAACTGCTGATACAAATGGTGGTATCCCCGGACCCATCTGACACATTGCCCTCGCAAAACCTGTTGGTGGAACTGCACCAAAAAATGCAGGACCCACACATGCTAACGTTCCATTGAAGGGAAGTTTTGAGTTGAGTGTAAATGCTGATAGATCAAGTTTTACCGGTATACTTGGACCGATATAAACTTTTCCTGCTGATACTTCTGGTGATTCCATTACACTCCTAATAAGAATTGATCTAGTAAACCTTTTACAATATCACTTGTACTGGTAGGTATGAGTTTAGATTTCTTTTCATAAACATATACCGGATTACCCACTATCAAGTTCCAACCTTTAGAGTGTGTAATCAAATTATCTGCTGCTGAAACAACACACTTAGTTCCAAACGCTTTGAAGTTATTATCTGCATCTAACAATATATCTCTTTTGCAGAAAACTGTAAAATCACCGTCGTCAGCAGTGGTTTCCATTGTAATATTCTTGGCAGACACATTGAAATCACCACCTGCAGAGATATTAACATCACCATCGGAAAGAATCTGTAAACCACCTTCTCCTCTTGCTATGAGATTACAACCTTTCTTATTTGGTTTTTTGGTTTTATTTACAGATCTTAGTTCCCATCCTCCATCATCAAAAATTCTAAGACTTGCTCCACATCCACCTGCTAATTGAACCTGATCAGGACGATTACGGGGTGCAGTCGTCAAACCAACCCGAAGAAACCCATCTTCGGGAGTGTTTATGATCATTGGTGGGGTTTTTCTTATTTCTGCCATTAGTACGAACTCACACAGTCAACAACTCTCATGATGCTGTCAGCAGGAATTGTTGAATCATAATCTTCCACTTTCTTATATCTCATGATAGGTCTCAAGAGTGCTCCATATCCAGTATCGCTATTTATTGAGAGATTTGGAATGACTTTACAACCAACTTCAGCATTGACTACGTTAGCACCAACGATTCTACCAGTGCCATCTAAGACTGGTTCAAGAGTTCCACATCTACTGGTAATAAGATCTCCGGGTTTGTAATCCCTACCAGTTCTGATAATTTCTACACCCTCGATCTCACCTACTACATCTATACCCTCACTATCAGAAACGTTTTCTGGAACTTGATATCCTCCACCACCTCTTCTTATTATAATATTGACTACTTGACCATCTTCCACTATTGCTTCACCTTCTGCTCCTCTACCATCACAATTATCAATTATACTAACGAAGGGTGTATTAGTATAACCAACACCGAGTGATTGCATATTAACACCCACTACTTCTCCTAACTCATTGATTACAGCGTTTGCTGCTGCTCCTATTCCGCCACCACCAAATATTTCAATCTTAGGTGGACCACATTCTTTCCTATTGATAGGACATGGACCAAGAATATCTGCAACATAATCTGCCTGTTCAAGATCCTCATCATCTAAACCAAAGAACTTTTCGATACCATCATTCATTGACTTTCCGATTCCTGCAACATTGAATTTTGAAGAGATATCAATAGTTTTCTTGAAATCAAGTTTTTGTTGTTTTGTTGGACCAAAGTTCACTGCCCAATCATATGGTTCTGGAGGGCATATTGTATCTTCACATTCTAATAACTTCAAACCTATTTGAGCATAACCCATTGCCTTTTCAAGATATCCCATGAAGTTTCCGATTGGACCAAGTATTCCAGACAATGTGCTCATCGCATCTCCTATCGCTTCTTCGATCTGATTGAACATTCTTGTGTTCAACCCACCTAAGAACTGTTCTGCTGCACAAATAGGTGCTTGCACAATCTTACCTATCAACCCTATCAAGAAATCTTTTATAACACTCTGTAGACTCTTGATAATTTTTTCTATGAGACAATAGATTGTATCCACTGCTTTCTTGACAGCAATGTCTTTCAATAGACTATCGAGTTGCAGAAATCCCATGAGTGTCTCTGCTAACTCATATATCTTGGAAAATAAGAATTTTCTTGCAAGTCTGATGACTGTTGCATATGCTCCTGATATAAGTTCTGCTGTATCACTTACGAGTTTTTGAACATCTTGCAACTCGTCCATTACAGGATCTATGTAAGTGTCTTGAAACTTATCAAGTTTTCCTGTTATTTCTATAAAAGATTCAAGTGCTCTTGCGATGTCATTTCCGAATCCCTTACCTTGTTTACACTTCTGTGCCTTCTTGACTATAAGGTTCTCTTCATCAATGATAACTTGCTGTGTAGTCTTACCATTAGCAGTTAGGTCATTCCTCTTGAGTGTGCCATTGACGTCTGCAGGATCATTATGATTGGCAGGCATATTGCCTGCTCCCCATGCTAGGTTCGATTTTGCTTTGACCTCACGGAATTCACTACTACCATCAGAATCAGTATTATATTCTAATACGTTTTCGTGTTCTACATCAGATTGATAGCAACCAAGAATGACTGGTTGTTGTTTATCATTGTCAGCGAAGAAACCAATGACAGTTTCACCACCTTGCAGGGATAAAGATACGCCTGCACATGCTTTACCAGAACCAAAAACTGTTGGTACTATAACCTGTGCCCATGGCAATTCGGAGTCAGGTACTATACTAGATGGAGGGTGAACTCCATAGATTCTTACCTTGACTCTATACCCGTACTTTTCTGAGTGCTGACGCCATGCATCATCAGTCGTGACCTGTCCTCTGAAGTATGGAAATCCATCAGAACCGGCAAAGTTTATTGAATTTAGACGGGATTCAATTGACATTTAGTCGTCGTATATTAGACATTCTGGTTCATCAGGATGCATATCACAGAATAGTTCGAGTGCATTAGGGTCATGATGATCCCCTGCATCGATCTCTTCCTTGTGATGCTCCACGTATTCTTCTAATTCATGCAATTCTTCCTTTGCATGCCTTCTAGCAGCAGGACTTGCGATAGGGTCTTCGATGACCTCTTTGTCGTGTGCTATGTGATCTTCTATGCTTTTCATGATAGTTTTGTGTAAGCGTCTCTGACTAATTGCAACCCGGTGAAATCACCTTCAGATCCAAATTTGTGAGACAGTGTTTTGATCATATAGTATCCAGAAGCAGGATTGTTATCACCACCACTGGGTTTGTCTATATTTATTCGAGGAAACTTGAGGTTCACAACTGCTCCTACATGCAGACTTAGGTTTAGGGGTACGGTTACCTCTAATGATTGAGAGAATAATGCAGAGTAGCGTGATTGTCTCCTTGCTTCATATTCTACATGTTCCATGGAAGTTTTGCTACTATCATCCTGTTCATCAGAGTTATCAAACAAACGCTCATCCTTTACCAGTAACATGTGTCTTGATGGTATAGTGCTGAATTCTTTTGGTTGAAAGTATTCAGAGTTTGATAGTATATCTCCATCCTTGTCAGCGTTGTAATCGTGGTTTGCTTCACTATCTCTTTCTATTACAACATGTTCCCTACTAGATGAATCAAATAATCCAAACTGAGAACTATATTGTCCTATTGAAAGTTTTTCAAACAAATTATGATTATTTTGCCATATAGGGTCACTTGTTAGGTGAAAGTTATTATCGGGGTCAAGAGCATTGAAACTAGCAACCTTCTCATATTTGATCACATCATCCTTGTTCTCAAATGCCTTTGCAAATATTTGGTCTGGACTCTGAAATCTAAACCCTTTGAGAGTTTCCCAGAAGAACATTCCCGATCCACCTTTACTTATTTCTTTCTTGCTATGATTCTGAGGTATAGATTTAACTGCTAATCCGACACATGTTTGTAAGGGTCTCTTGTAGACTCCTAAAAATTCTATTTTATTACTTGGTTCTTCTAAATCTAATATCCTATCCTTTGGAACCTCCAAGTCATTTTCTAATATATCTCTGACAACTTCATTGGTAGGAGCGTTATATTTTTTATACAGTCTTCTCAAATGATTAGTGAATGCTGCTTTAGATTCAAGTTGCATTACAAAAAATTCTTTTTTGTCAGTCTGCCCTGCAGTCTTTATATTGCTAATATATAATGGTTCTTGCTCAAAATCAATATTGACAGTAGGATGTTCGATACGAAGATAAACCTTTGATCCACTTCTTATAGGAAAACTTTCTAACCATCCATGAGTATCGAAGATCATGACTTCAGCATGAAAAGATGCATCAATCATGTCCTCGTAAAATGCTATAGGACCAACCTGCGGAGTCAAATCCTGATCCTTAGTGTCATCAGGATCTCTGACGATAATCTTATCTATTTTTGCTGATCTCGCAAAACTTGCCATTATGCTGTCAGGTAACTATATGCTTTGAGGGTATTTAGAGATGCTAAGTAAGGATCTGCTGATTCAGATCTACCACCAGCCATGCCCGATTGACTATTATTAACAAAATAATTATCTCCCTCTTTAAAGATTATATTATCAGATGTATTCATGCTAATATCCTGTGGATTTTTAATATCGAAGTTTTTATTCTTTCTGAATAAGTTTTTCTGCAATGATCCTGCTTCAGGGTTATTTTTCAGGAAATCATTTAATATTTTTTTAGATTCTTTAATTTCAGCAGAGGGAGAAATTTGTTTATCTATTCCTAGTTTTTTTCCTTCCCGAATAATAGCATTAACATCTTCATTGGTAGATTTATTTATTATCCTTTGAAATCTTTTTCGTTTATTGATGTCATATTTTTGATAAATTTGTACTTTATCAGAAGATGTGACTTTATCTTGACCTTTGAGAATTTTTCTTTCCTCGAAGGGTTTTGTTTTAGATCTTGTTACTTTTGGTTTAATTTTCTTTATCGGTTGAATTTTCTTAATAACTTTTTTGACAGACCCTTCCCCAAGAATCTTTACATCTATTGGTTTACCTTTACTCTTCACAACTAAACCAAGAAGTGATCTCAACTTAGCAAGAGCAGCACCAGACAGTAAGAAACTACCTGCCTTGATTGTTACGACTGTGCCTATAACTGCTGTAGCAAGACCTCCAACACCTACACCTACACCTTTACCATACGCTGTATCTATATCTTCTTGAGTAGCACCACCCCCTACTAATATGCGTGGTAAAAATCTAAATCTATTTCTAGGATCGTTTCCTGTGGCACCTAATATGGATTCTTTATTATCCTCATCATACTTTCTCAATTTGTTCAATGCACTTTCAAATCTATCTAAACCGCCTGTAAATTCTGTTCTACCCGATTCTCTAATTGATTCCCTTTCCAATTGCAATCTTCTAAAATCACTACCAGTGACTCCTGAAGCACGATCAGCAAGATTAGATCCAATGCTTGATCCTACAAATCCACCTATAAGAGCACCCAGTACAGGTATTGGTATAAGTGTCTGTCCTATCGCAGCACCTGCAATACCACCCACTGCTCCACCACCTGAACCTAATCCTGCTTGTAGATTAGTTTGACCTATAGATTTTCTATTTGCAAAATCAAGTCCCGCAAATAGTGTATTAGCAATAACATTACCCCTACTTATTCTACCACCTATTCTTCTTATACCACTAAGACTTCCCGGTTTTACAGGTTGTCTAAAAGGTCTTATGTTATTTACTGCTCTTCCTCTGCCTATACGAGATAAAACACCACCGGCAAGTAAACCACCTGTGGTAAGACCTCCATCAGATTCTTTAGCAGTTTGATTTAGTGCTGCGAATGTCTTTATTCTTTGCTTTGATACTTTCTCTCTTTTCCTGAAAAGTAAAGTTTTCTGTGTAAGTTCTTCTCTGTTAGTTTTTACAATCAGAGAAGTTAGTTTTAGAGTAGACTGCAGTATTTGTGGTCTTTTATTTAATAGAGTTTGTGTATTCATCCTACTACTGATGCTCCTCCATACTCAAGAATATAACTTATCTTACTATTGTCACTAAATGTAGATTTTACAAAGATATTTGATGACTTAGGTAAATCCTTCTGATTATTACTTACTTGTTGATTATTTCCTTCAACAACTACAGTATTCCCACCTTCAATGTTACTTGCTAAATTTGTTTCATCATTAACAATAGTCACGTCTGAAACCGTTTCTTCTAATGTGGGAATAACAATTAAATTTGCTGCTGCTATATCATCACTTACTTCCTTACCATCAATTTCTTTACCTATTTTCTCTATCTCTTCTGCTCTATCATCACTAAAAAAGTTCACTAATTTTGAACCTATTTCACCCGCTTGTTCACCAAATCCTTTAGGCATATTGATAGCACTGGTTGTACCAGCAATTCTTTGAGGTGGTTTGACATTAAATGCGATTTCGTTTTGAGAACCAAAGTCACTTAATATATCATCAAATCTGGATGATAATGATCTAAATCTTTTGACATCGTTTCTTGATAATAATTGAGGTAAAGCTTGTTGTTTAGTCAACTCTAATCTTCTTTGATCTACACCGCCTCTTGATCCTAATGCAGTGCCTGCAGCAAGAAGTCCACCTCCTGCCAGTAGCATAGGTAACAAACCACCTCTACCACCACCTGTAGATACACCTCTTGCAGCACTCATACCTCTACCACTCAGCAACATTTTTCCTAAAACAACTGTGCTGACAACTTTTATGATATCTGGCAAAAATGCTGTCAATGCTATTCCTGCATTTTGAACTCCACCCTGAACATCACCCTCAAGGAATTGTTTTCCAGACAATGCAGCAGAGATCCCACCTAGTGTACGTCTGAATCTTTTGAATCCTGCTCCTAAAGCAGTAAGTCTATCAGTTTCTTCTTCTAATAACTCATTCTCTTTCGCATCTAACTCAGTCTTTTTCCTGTTACTATTTCTAAACTCTGTTGTGATAGAGTTCAAATTATTTTTTACCTGCTCTATTTCTAAAAATAATTTACCCAATACAACTACATCTTTACTTGTTATCTTATTACTTTCATCCTCTTTTGTTTTAATTCTATCGAATGCTGTAGACATTCTCTGTGTTAGAGGTTGCACTCCTTGTGTTTGAGTTATTACTTGATTCTCTTGCTGCCGAGTAGGAATCATTGGTGTATTTGAACGCACCACATCCTCTGGCAGCATCATACCACCCCTCATGATCATTCTTGAATTTGGTTGATCAACCATTTTTTGCCTGTTCGTACTCTAAATTTCGTTTCTCTATGAAGTTTTGAAGCATCTTGATGTAAGTTTGCTTCTCCCACGGTATCATGTTCTCTATGTCACCCAAAGACCAATTATGATACTGTACTAAAGCAAACATGTTCTCCATATAATTTGATAGAGACTCATGATACATCATTATGCGAAAAAATTTGATAAACCCTCAATTACAACATCATTATCCTTTTTAGTGTTAGGATTTTTCACTTTGGTCTTGTAAACTAACTTGGGCATTGTTGAAAAGAAAGACTCAATCAATTGAAATTGTCCAGAACTTAGTTGTCCTATGAAATCCAGTAACTCCTTCTTTGTGCAGTCAGATGCAGACCATGCTTCATCAGCAGTATAAATTTGATCAATGCAGTCACATACACTATCAAATGCTTTGTCAATCAATTCATTATCTTTTACATTAGATGCTAAAAAATTATTCTCAGCAAATTGTGAAAATGATGGGTATTTCAACTTCACATGTAAATCATCACTCAAATCAATTGTCTGTGTATGATTGTCAGGCACATCTAACTTGATGTCTGACATATGTAATGAGACTGGTACCTGAGTCACTCCATCATCTTGACAGGTAATCATCAAATCCACAGACTCACCGACAGATTTACCTCTGATATTTAGAAATAGATATTCTAGATCAAAACTAGGTAGATCCTCAATTTTTATTCCACGAGTCAATACACATGACTTCAGTACACTCTTCAAAGTATTGATAATGGTCTTATCATCACCACTTTCCAATGCTATCAGAAGTGATTTCTCTTCTTTGACAAGGAAAGGTCTAAATTTTACTTTTTTGTTAGATGATATAAGATCTAGTTCAAATACCGGCGTTGAAACCTTTGGTAATGGCATAATTTACTAATTCAGTATATTATATAGCAAGCATAAATGGACTTATTAATTTTTGTGCTTTTTCTCTTAGACTACGATCTTCATCATCTATTCTAGCACCTCTTGCAATCGTGAAATAATCATACTTGAATGAAACTGTGGTTTTGATTAATTCAGCATTACCATATGCAAGTGGAGCAGCGATAATATTAGATGGGAAGCAGTTTTTCATATAATATGTGATGTAATTAGGAGTTCTCTTATCTACTCTTCTTTGATCATTCTGCCTTGACTCAGGCATTAAGAAGTCAGAACTGAATGATGTGATCTCCATTTCACACTTATATGATCTAGGATACTTCAGTTTCTTGAAGGCATTATCCCTTGACCTTTGCCTATCGATTGACCCATGATTACGATCTTCAATTTGAGTCGGTGAAATGTATTCTAACCACCCATTGAATATTTCTTGTGTAAAATAGTCTTTTTGAGAATAAAAAGTAAGGTTGAAATCGGGATATCTTCTATAAACAGCATAATTTTGAGTCACACCTTGTCTCAAACCACTTACAGCAGCAGTTTGTAGTGATGATCCGGGCAAAACTGCTTCAGAACAAAATAATGCTAGATTATCACCGGGTTCATTCATTACATTATTGGCAGGTATCAATACATGCTGTTTCAGAAACTGCATGAGATTTGGGTTACCACCTTGAGTATTGAAGTTGATATAAACATCATATACATTGTTAAATGCAGGTACCGCATTATCGAACCCACCGAGGTTTAGTAGTTCCTCTGTTCTTAAATAAAATCTATCTTTTGAAAAAACTCTTGAATTTGGCATCTAAATAGATGGACAGTATATACTATGTATGTCATATAAGGGGAAGTTCCGACCTTCCAACCCAAAAAAGTATAAAGGTGATCCCACTAAGGTGATATATCGCTCTTTATGGGAACTGAAATTCATGCGTTGGTGTGATGGTAATGTGAATATATTGAAATGGTCGAGTGAAGAGGTAGTAATACCGTACAAGTCACCAATTGACAATAGTTATCATAGGTATTTTCCAGACTTCTATGTCAAAATGAAGAGTTCTACTGGTAAAATAGAGGAAAGATTGATCGAAGTCAAACCACAAAAACAGGTCAAAGGTCCTACTATACAGAAAAAAAGAACTAAGAAGTATATTGCAGAGGTATATGAATTTGCTAAAAACCAAGCAAAATGGAAAGCAGCAGAATCATTCTGTAAAGACCGTAAGTGGAATTTTCAAATCATAACGGAGAAAGAACTTGGCATCTAGTTTACTCAACACTCAACCATCCGACGTCAGGCCGGGAAAACTTTTACTGTTCAGATACTCTGCAAAGTATAAAGAAACACTCCCTTTCTACGATAAGCACCCCTTATGCTATGTCTTAGCAACAGAGTCAGGTGCTTTTTATGGTATAAACCTTCATTACACCAAACCAGCAAACAGAATGGCAATCATGAGGTATATTGATGAAAATAATGATCCAACAGTCATCACAGGATACCATAAATACCTGTACGGTTACGTAAGGTCAAATTTTTCAGAAGTTCCTATGTCAGATTGGGAAAAAGCATTTAGTCTATCACTATCAGAATTCGTAAGAGTTTTAGGTGGTATTGAAATGCCAGTAAATATAGCGAGGTATCAATAATGAGTGGTGAAACAGATGACATAATGAAGTCTTATGACCTTCTTACGAATACAGATGAAGGTGGTTTGGGGAGTGTATGGGAAAATCTTCAGGAATTTATTGATCAGACTAATGGTGAAAATGTTATTGGTTTACCAGATGGAAGAATTGAAGTTTATATACAGAGTAATGATTCAATACACATCACTAATCCTAATGGTGAAAAAATAGATGGAATAAATTCAGAGATACCAAATATAGAAGGTCTAAAAGTAACCGCTTACGTAGATGGTGAAAATGTTTATGAAGCTGCTGTAGTTGGTGCAGAAGCAGAAAAGTTTATAGGAATGATAGATCTTACTCCCGGTAGTCCGACTTTTGGTTTGATGGATAAGAACTTCGGATTCAAAAATGTAAAAAACTATACTATGCCATTTTTCGGGCAGGGAAGATACAAAGCATCTGGAGAGGGGTTGTATATTGGAAAAGGAGAGCAATATAATGTCAACGCTTATAACTCTATTTACGACCACCCAAATACAAAAGTTGCTATTCTCACACAACTATTTCAGTTAGATTTGTATGCTGATACCTATAATTTAGATAAAGAGCAATTAGTAGCAGAATTAAGAGGAAATGGAGCACATTGGGTAGCAGATAGATATGAAGAAATTGCTAATAAAGAACTTACTCATGAGGGTTTCTTACGAGATGGATACACAATTGATTCTATAGAAGAAAGAAACAATAACGAAAGTGAGTTTAATAACTCCGAATTAAGCAACGTTGAAATTTTTGAGGAGATATCAGAGCAACAAACCGACGATACAAAGACAATTATTGAGGATGAACTAGAGAATCATGGTGAATCTGCTGGAATAGCGTTATATGAACCTTTAGATGTTGCTATTAATGAATTATTCAAAGATGATGATGAAAGATTCGTAAAATCATTTGGTGTTGAGAAGGATAGTTTTGTTGCTTTGAAATATCCACATGATGCTGTATATGGAAGTGAAGGAACTATAGGTGGTCAAGATCATATTATATTAGAACAATTTTCATACAGTCCTCCTCAACAAAACCAATTGAAGACATCTAATTTGAATATTGCTGAAGAGGTTACTACCGGATCTCCATATCTTGAGGGTGTACAAAGAAATTCTGTGCTAAGAACCTTTTTAGGTATGGTAAAAATGCCAATTCCAAATAACCTCACGTTTTCAAATGGTGTTGCATGGGGAGATGGAAGAGCAAATCCTCTAGAAATGGCAGCATTTATGACCGCACAAAATGCAGTAAGGCAAGCGGTGCGAAGTGGAGATTTTGGACAAGCGTTTGGATCTATAGGAGGAGATATAAAGAAGATTCTAAGTAGCATACAAGGAGGAGCAGTAAGTGGTCCAACAGGAGAAGCAATTAGTGCCATAATATCACAATTTGCTTTGAGTAGAGCAGGAATAAATGTTGATGCAAATCAAATGTTGTCAAGAACAGTAGGAACAGTCATAAACCCCAACTTAGAATTATTGTTCAATGGTCCTAAATTGAGAAATTTTGTGTTTTCCTTCAATTTTGCTCCAAATGATGAATTAGATGCTTCTGTAATGAGAAGAATACAAAGATTTTTCAAACAAGGTATGGCACCGGGAAGATCCAACAAAAATAGAATATTTTTAGGATCTCCAAATATCTTCAGAATTAGATACCGAACAAATGAAGGGCAAAGAATAAAGGGTCTACCAATACATAAAATATGTGCACTCACAACATGTGAGATAAATTATGCTCCTGATGGAGTGTATCAATCATATGAGGACTCTGCAGCAGGGTCATCACCAGTTAGAACTATCATGAATTTGAACTTTACCGAACTTACCCCAATATTCCGTAATGATTACCTCAATGATCTTGAACCGGGAGATCCTTTGGAATTCTCTGATGAATTTGGAAGTCCAAAAGGTTTAGGAGGATTTGAACCAATTTCACTGGAGGATACAGGATTCTAATGGCATATTTCACCAATTTCCCCGATATTTTACTACCATCCTTTACCGATAATAGGAATTCTAGTACTGATTTTGTAAAATCTAAAAATCTATTCAAACGTGCAAAAATTCGTGATGATATATTTCGTGATGCGGTGGCATTTGAAGAATTTGCAATACAAGGTGATGATAGACCTGATAATGTAGCATTCAAAGCATATGGAGATTCAAACCTTGATTGGGTGGTTTTATTGTCAAATAATATATTGAATGTTCGTGATGAGTGGCCAATGTCAGACACAGATCTAAACCGTTACTTAGATAACAAATATACTCAAGAGCACCTCAATGAGGTTCATCATTATGAGACCAAAGAGATAGTTCATCCTAGCACCGGTGCATTACTTCTTAGTGAAGGTCTGGTGGTAGATTCTACATTCCAATTCAATTATTATGATCAAGGTAATAAAACTATATTAGGAACTGAGGTAATGGGTGCAGTTACTAATTACCAGTATGAATTTAATAAGAATGATGCTAAGAGAACCATATATTTACTTAGAACTAATTTCCTAACACAGATATTTTTAGATATGAAGGATATAATGAGATATACAGATAGTTCACAATATATTAATAATCGCACTAAAAAAGGCGACAATCTTAGAATACTGTCACCTAGATAAAAACCTTAAGACAAAAAAAATACCGGAGTTTTTTTTCCGGTATTTTTGAAACTAAAAGTCGATTTTGCTCACCATTGTTTCGCATGTGTATTAACATCACCCTCGACATGGTTGTGTTCTATGGACTCTATGTGTCCATGATCAATGTCGATATGAC
>PAZU01000023.1 GCA_002715725.1 Methanobacteriota archaeon
GCGAATTACCTGCTTGTGGCTCAACATTAGCAGGCGGCATTAATCCAAGACGCTCAGCGTGAAGAAGAACTGTACCAGTTGTTTTATGGTCAAAAACCCAGATTCGTAGGGGTCCAACTTCATCAACCATCACTTCTCCTGTTTTTGCAGTATTGTATCCGTCATCTGTTAAGACACCGTCTGAATCCCAAACACCGCAACTGATACCACTGGAAAATAAATTTCTAACAGCTGATTCAGATAAATTATATTCCATCATTAGAGATTCTTTGTCGATTCTACCATCGTTTGTGATTGCAGTTTGACAGAGTGCCTTCATTCCAGGGGCCCCAGATGTTGTCGCAAATTTCGTTTGTAAATCGTATACTTGGATATTTCCAGTTGTTCTTAAGTCCACATTCATTGTATATTCCCCCTTGGTTTCTGCTTACATCCTGAATGATGTTTTGCTAAGTTTCTAAGCATAGGATCTTTCATATTACTATCTGTTGCGAAATATGTATGATTTCCAACGATTACTCTCCATTCTCTTGCTCGTGTAATTGCAACATTCATCCGATTAGGACTATCCAAAAATCCGACTCTTGAAGCGTTTCGTAAACTTATGAATACAATATCGGCCTCTTGGCCTTGGAATCTGTCAGTAGTACTAACTAGTAGCGAGATTGGTACTGGATCCTCCATTTCAGAAAGATTGAATCTAGCATATGAATCTAGACCTGTCAATTCCTGCACCATTTCTACAAGTTTGCGACGCTGTGCTTGATATGGAGACAATACTGCAACTTCCCATTGAGAGGGATTATCTCTATTCTCATCTTCAGGTGCTACTTTTCTAGAATAATCAATAAAAATCTTCAATTCCTCTTTAATGGCATTAATTTCCCCTTTGTGATAACCACCTTCATTACGTGGCGGAGGAACATCAATCCATGTTTTTCTTGATTGTTTACCCCTGAACTCAAAGGGGTAGTTTTGATCTCTGAAACTTAGAGTATCTGCATCATTCAATGCTTTATTTTCATAGAATTCTGTTCTTGAGAATGCAGAAATATCGGGATGCATTCGATGTTGGAAATTGATTCTGCTAAATCGGGATTTAAGTGCTCTATCTGGGAATCCTTGAGTAAGAGTTGTCTCTGGTAGCAACTGTTGTGACTTCCCAGCAAAACCATATTGTAAGCATTCCAGTACCGATGGTAGAGCTATGCTTTTTACCTCTTCAACACGTTTTGAAACATCCTGACTCTTTGGCAATAGTTGGAGGATTTGATTTTCATATTTTTCTTTTTGTTGACTATTTTTTGAAACTTTCAACTCATAAATTCTGTTGAGTCGCCAACACATCTGATATGACCATTCTGTTAGAAGATTATCTTTGCTCATCGGATGATATTTTTCAGAAAAGGAATGTGGTTCTGTGAATAAATTAGAACGATTTTCTGAAACTTCTTCGACCGGTGCTGATCCATTACGGATTATCGCTTTAGCTGGCAAGTAATTTGCGATTTCTGAATAACAATCAGAACCAATCATTATGATATCACTGGAGTGGAGGTGAATATTAGCTCCAGGGGATTGAATGATTTCTCTAGGCAAAAAGTACTTCGCTGATTCTCTAGATAAGTTACACCTCTTCGAACCGATTATTGTGATTACATAATTTTTAAAACTTGATTTTCTTGAATTCAATTCATTTACTATTGCAGATGGCACCCCTTCACCTTCAATCATAATGATTGGTCGGCCTGCAACCTTTCTATTTCCATAAAGACCCATGTTTCTTAGAAGCAAACACGCTCTTTGAGAAGCATATGTGAAATTTTCACCATCTGAATTTTTCATCATTTCAAGGTTTGTCATCACTTCGGATGCTTCTTGAAACGGTGGAAGTTGTCTAACATCACCAACAAGCACCCATCTGCGAGCGAATGCTGCTGGAATAATGAATTGCTGAAATGTTGTTTTACTCGCTTCATCGACAATTAAGACATCAAAGTGTGCTTGAGGTGTTTTCAGTTTTTTGCCTTGATCGAACTTAGCGTCTCTAATCCATGGATGACCAATAATACCCTGCATTGTACCGCATGTTAGATTCGTTTGTCTTAAGATTAAATCTTCCGCCTCTTCTTCGGAAAGGCCTATGGATGTGTAACTTTCAACTTGTTCTGAAAGGGTTAAAGAGTGTACTCCACTGTCATAAATTCCCTCCTTTCTCCCAATACGGAGCGGACTTATCAGACGTGAAAGTTTGGAATTATCTTTGATTCGCAATAGAACATTGTCTATTGATGCCTGTGTCGATCCACAGAGTAGTACCTTTTTGTTCTGTTTTGCATACTGAACAATTAATTCAATGATTGCTGTAGTTTTCCCTGAACCTGGTGGACCCTGAAGGATTGCAAAATCGGGAGTCCCGAGTGCCTTACGGACAAAATCTCGTTGTTCATCCGTCCCATTTGTTTCTCTTGTCAGCACTTCCCATTGAGGATTATCCTTTAGATCAAAGGGTTCCCACAACTTGTCTCTCTGTGCATCAGTACTTTGCTCAGTCAGCTTTAGTAAAGCGTCATGATGAGGTAAAGGATAGTCACGGAGTGTTGTCAGCATCTCAAGTTGTCGCTCGATGTAAAACAGGTTTGGTTGTAAACTAAGAATAGCGTTCAGTCCTAAATTAAAACGTGGTTTGCGAATAGAGATAGTTTTCGAATTGATGTCCTTTGAAACTATCGTCAGAACTTTTTGTTTGTTCATCGCTTTCTTGTAATCGAAATTTACAATCAAACTATTGTATTCTGAATCAGGTGAAAACAATATATCAATCGGATTGGTATCGTTTTCTTCATCTAAATTCTCCAATACATCTGGATGTAATTCGATTTTCAATCTTAGATTGTTACTTGGCCTTGTAGTTAACTGAAATGAATACCTAACTCCATCTGAGTCATACAGAAACTTTCCAGTTGGAGCATACCTAACAGTCACAGATTCATTGATTTTGACCTTGCTCACAACTTGTCGTCCAGTTGAACCATCGTTGAGTGGCCCTACCATATTGCCATCCGCAATAAATTCCCACTCTGCCGCTCTCCCATCGAAAAGCAATTCTCGACTCTTTAACTTCTTAATATCTTCATCGAGAACCAATTCGATCCATTCACCTTTCTTTGATTGATTCAAAACATTGATTTTTGTTCCTGCGACTGTTATTGATTCAATAGGTCTAGAATCAGAATTACGCTCCCACTCTATCTCTGACATACTATGTTCACCACCAAAAATCATCCACCCTGGTGTACTCAGGTCTCTGGAAGTAAGAAATTCAATTCCCATTGAATTGCTTCTTACGACTAAAATTTCATTGTCGTTTCCCTTAGGATGTATCAGGCGAGCTCCTTCAACGATTGCATCTGATGGGCCTTTTTTGAGAATATATGGGAGTATTTCACTTCGGACACGTATCTTAGTTCCAAATTGTTTTGTTATCTTGATGTATTTTTCATCCTCGACTGGTTTCCATACGAAACGGGCGGTTTTTCGAAGATGTTTGTACGCTTCTTTAGAATGGTTGACATATTCAATAAATGGCTCTAAACTTTCTGCTCTTGATTCCAGTGCTGAATAATCGGATTTAGCTCCCCCCATCGCAACAAGAAATAGGCGTCGCAAGAAACCCTGCTGGCCACCATATCGGTTTTTGATTTTAGCAATCGTGGATCCAATTATTCCTTTTTTCTTTGGCCTTGCTTTTTGTTGGTTTCTTTTTGAATTTGATCGATTTTCATTATTCGATTTTTGTGTTCTTTGGGGCTTAGAAATTACGTCAGCGCCCCGAACTTTGGTGAATTCAGTAACACTAGGGCCTTTTGCGTAAGATTTTGATTTGAACTCTACATTGTTACCAACTCGGAGGTTGTGTGTTTTCACTAATTTTTCTGAGACATAGACTTGGTTTTGAGTTCCGGCAAGGGTGATCTTAGCGAATCTAGGACCACTGTGGATATATGTCACCTTACCTTTCTGGATACTCAAAAAATCACCTGCTCGTTGCGCCGATATCGTCATGCAGCATCTCCCCTAATGAATAGATTGCGCCGTTCATTTGGCAATCGCGGCACATCTTCTGCATCTGCTGGCAAAGATTCCTTTTCCTCACTCGAAGCAAGGCGAGCTCGATACTTGGCCCACTTACGCATACCCTCGATGTTTTCACGCATCGTCTTTGAAAGCGGATAGGTCGCTTCCAGCGCTCGCAAGATATCCTGTTCCTCGACCTCTCGCCCGGCATCAAACGCACGGAACAAAGCGTCCTTCACGGCTTCTTCAAGTTCAGCACCGGAGTAACCTACACTTGCTTCAGCCAAATGATTGAGATTGAATGATTCAGCTTCCTCATGTCGCCCCTTCTTCTTGAGNTGAATNTCAAGAATTTCTGAGCGAGTATTTGCACCAGGAAGGTCGACNAAGAAGATTTCATCGAAACGCCCCTTACGCAACATTTCAGGTGGAAGTTGATCGATATTGTTTGAAGTTGCCAACACGAATACTGGTTCTTCCTTTTCCTGCATCCATGTAAGGAAAGTCCCCATTACACGAGCAGTTACTCCAGAGTCAAGAGAACCGGAGCCTTGAGATCCTGCCATTCCCTTCTCAATTTCATCAATCCATAGGATACATGGAGAAATCGCTTGAGCGACTTGCAATGCCTTACGCATATTAGCCTCGGATTCACCAACGATTCCGCCGAATACACGACCAAGGTCGAAACGCAGTAATGGGAATCGCCACAATCCTGCTACAGCCTTCGCTGTCAAGCTCTTTCCACAGCCTGGAACACCTAGCAATAGAGCACCACGTGGAGGCTCTAGTCCGAATGCCTTAGCCTGTGAAGTAAATGCACGACCACGGTTCTTGAGCCAATGCTTCAACTCATCCAAGCCTCCAACATCATCCCATTCTGTACGTGGATGGAAATATTCCAATACACCACTTTGACGAATAATTCGCTCCTTCTCTTCGATTACGAAATCGATTTCTGCAGAGGTTAGTCGTCCCTTGGTTGCAACAGCCTTACTGAATGCAAGACGTGCTTCCATAATTGTCAATCCAAGTGCAGCATCAAGAAGCGCTTCGCTCTTCTCAACCTGGTGGGGCAGTAGTCCTGCTTCTTCCACAACATCATCGAAAATGATGCCAAGAGTATGGCGTCGAGGAAGGTCCAATTCGATGATTGGCATTTCCTTGTCAAGTTCAAGAATTGTAGTCGGAGTGACTGTTCCCAAAATCATGCACTTGTTTTCGGACTTTGTCATCCGAGCTAGTTCGCGCAACCACCAGATGATGAAACCGCGCTCTGTGTTGCTCTGATCAAGGAGCATGTGACCATCTTCAAGCAATAGAATTGCCTTCTCTTCAAGATCTCGGAACCACTCAAGGAGTTCGACTGGCATCATTTCGTCGACTACATCAAATCGGGATTCGCTAAGATTCCAAACCTGGAGGCGTCGAGCCCCTGACCACTTGTATAGAGTTCGCCCCATACGCATAGCTGCGGTGATTAAAGCTCCATCAACACGTTCCCACTCATATGAAACAAGTTGGAACATAGAACTGCCAGAATCAAGCAATGGACGAAGGCGGTCGCGGTCAAAATCAATCTGGCTAGGAGTGCTCAAAATGACACCCCCAGGAACTGTTGTTCTGAAGCGTTGCTTTCGCCTTGGTTATCGGCGCCAATGAGAAGGGTTTGCGTCCACATCTGGATCGCATTGGGCGACTCCGCCCGTAGTGTACCTGTGGTACCAGTCCTATTTTAATGTTCAGAATGGGCCAAAAATACCGCCCCTAAAGGGGCGAAATTTCTTCAATGAAAAATCAAACCAGAAAATCTGTCAAAGCATAAACGGGAATTAATATACTGAACTACGATGCTAGAGTTATGAGAAGTAAGCCTAAACTCGCTGTATCTTCTTGTCTCCTTGGAAAAAAAGTTCGCTATAATGGCGACGCCGCTGAGTTTAGGCCTCTCAACCGTATTTGGAGTGAACATCTGGAATTGATCGGAGTCTGCCCTGAAGTTGGCATTGGCATGGGGGTGCCGCGCCCAACTGTCAGGTTGGTCAAAGGTGAAGAAAGAATATCACTCATTGATCCAAAAAACGGCCATGATTACACGGACAAAATGCTAGAGTATGCGGAAATCCAATCGGATTTCTTAGTTGCGTCCGGAATCAGCGGCTTCGTTTTCAAGAAGGATTCTCCAAGTTGCGGTCTTGAGAGAGTTAAGGTATATCGTGGTGATAACCCGCAGGCAGTTCGTGATGGTGCTGGCTTGTTTTCAAAGGTCTTCACCACGTTATACCCCCACATTCCAGTAATTGAAGAAGGCAGGTTAACCGACGCACTGCAGGCTGAACACTTCCTAGCACGAGTTCATTTCTTCGACGAGTGGCAAACCATTGGTAAAGAAGGTTGGACTGCTGCAAAAGTAATGCAATTCCATGCAGAACACAAGTTGTTCTTGCTAAGCAGAGCACCAGACTCCAAGAGAATTCTAGGAAGAATCATCGCTGAAGGTTTCGACAATGATGAGCACCCAGAAAATGTGGCTCTGAAATATATGACTGAAGCTCAAAAGCACCTATCCACACTAACCAAGCGTGGAAGAATCGCTCACGCAATGGAAAGAGTTGTTGGAAGACTTCCACAAATTTCCAAACCTGAAAAGCGAGAGTTACTAGATGTAATCCACAGTTTCAGGAGAGGACTACTACCGAGGTCTGCTGCAATGATTTTGCTGAGCCACCACATCAACCAGCACGATGCTGACAATCCGATTCACAAGAACTTCGTTTCTCCAATCCCAATGGAAATCGGACTGATGGCTAGAGTTTGATCCAAGTCTGGGAGTTTATCCAGCCTCAAAAACCGGGCTTAATGTTATTAAGTCGAGTATCTCGTTATTCACCGTGTTGATGTGATGGCTAAGAGTCTTGAAAAATTAGATATCAAAAATGGATGGAATGGGTTCGCTCTAACTTTGACAATATATATCCCGTTATCGATTATTTCTTTCTTAAACGAATCTGTTAACGGGTGTTTCATGAGAGATTGTGAATATCCATCGTACTATCTTTTACCAAGGGTTTTGGCTGTACTATCTGCCTTGATTCTCCTCATCGTAGCAGGGGAAAGTCGTGGAAAACCCGAAACTCATGAAAGAGGCTACGCTTGGGGAATTCTTTCCGGGACCATCATTGGTTTTGCGATGTTCGTGTTCTTCAGTGCGATTGGGTGGTTACGAGAGTAGAAGTGAACAATTTTACATGCTAGGAATGTGATCCAAGTATGGTAGTGATTAGTCGATTTTGATTTCGACATTGCCGTCTATGACTCTAGTTTCGTAAATCTTGAGATCCTTTTGCTTGCTCATTTTGCCCACGAGTTTACCATATGGTGGGAAAAGAGGGAATGGAGACCACTCGACCAATTCTCCAGTATCGATTTTGTGAGTAGTTTGATGCAATGGGCATCGGATACAATCGTTCTCAACCTTGGCCCCATAAGCTAGAGGCCATCGCATATGCCTGCAGAGAGCCTCGGTAGCAAAGTATCTGTCATCTACTTGCCCGATTAGAACCATTTTCTTGGCGACGGTTCGCATTTTCTTCTTTCCTGGCTTGAGTTTTGATAACTTAATTGCAACATGCCAAGCCATAGTATCACTCACGCTAAAATTTGGGACATTCCACCATCTAAATGTAGAATTTGACCAGTGAAGTTGTCGGGGGCACCGGTTAGTAACCAGTAGATACTGCTGGCAACTTCATCTGCCTCATTGATTCGTTTCAATGGAATCATCTGGGCAGAAGCCTCTCTCATTGCATCAGAACGCAGGATAGTTGCTGCCAACCTAGTATCGGTTAGACCAGGCGCCACCGCATTAACTCGTATTCCTCTCTTTGCATAAGTTGCTGCTGCAGACCTAACCATCGACTCTACTCCACCTTTTGCGGCAGCTATTGCTTCATGATTGACTAAACCAAGGCTACCTGCAACACTGGAGGTGAAAACCATTCTACCACCGCCCATTTTGAGCATGGCCTTTCCACAAGTAGATAACGTCAAGAAAGCACTGCTAAGGTTGGTTGTGATAACCTCATTGAATGCTTCTAAACTCAAAGCATGAGGCGGTCTGATGGTGATTGAACCTACCAAATGTGCAACACCAGAAATTTGGCCGCCTCCTAACTCAGAAGCCTTGGTTATCGCTTCAGAAATCGACTCTTGGTCCAAGGCGTCACCTTGGACGATTGTAACACCTAAGGCTTCGAGATCTTCAACTCGTGATGTATCACGAACTAGGCAGGTTACAGATGCTTGATTTTCTAGTAATTTCTTTGCTGTAACTTTAGCAATATCACTACTACCGCCAATGATTAGGTAGGACTTCATGTGATTACGTTTTCTTGTTTGTATTTATACTACTGTTCGAATTCAATTCCTGAGAATTAATCATTCAGGCAAATTGTATCGAGAATATTGTGGCTTTCCGCGTGGAAACAAACGTGTCTTCATTCGTTTAGTGTATGGCCAGTAGGTTGTCATAAGAATAATTTCGCGATTGTTTTCGTCAATCAATATTCCGCAGTATACCTCTAGTTGGTTTACAATACAGAAGAATTTGGTTAAGCCTTCTCCCTCATCATCAATCGAATACCAAATCCCTTTTTCTCTCAACAGATTTTCTAATTCTGGAACTTTACTTCTTGTTTCAGAGATTGTTGGGGTGCGAACTAAATAATCAACGCGCTCAGTTTTCCTTTCAATCACATGTCTTGTAAATATTATATCCAAAAAATCACCTATGATTGAATTCTTCTTTACGTCTCTTTAGTACATCAATTGAGGTTATTTCACGCTTGTAAAAATCAAATCTACTAGGCTGTAATTTTTCATAAATGGCTCTAGTATCTACAAAGCATTCGAGAATTATGTCTATCAATGAAGAATTCTTCATTTGAGAGTGTGGGATTAGTTTTAATATTCCAAATGATTGTTTAAATGGTGGATTCGAATCACAAACAAATTGATACATTTCTTGTGCTGACTTTGGGTGAAATACTTTTCCGATCGCATGATTAAAATATTCATCTTTCGGAGTCTTGACAAACTCAAAACCTTCTTTGTGGAGGAAGGAATATTCTTCAAAAATTCCTTCTTTATTTTTATTTAATCGAAGTAGAAAGTTATTCCAACGCTTTGAGTCATCATGTCTCTTGTCATAAATCCCAACCCGTAAACCCAATGAAGTATGATTGATGAAAAATTGAGTGTCCTCTGTCTTTGGTTTGCCTTTGGTATGCATTGCACACCAATGATGGCCCGTAATTGGGGCCGATTGGCCCTTACCTGCACCTTGTAAGGTTTCGCGGCCGATGATTTTGTTACCAGATAAATCGTCTTCAAAACCAACATCGACCAAACATAGAATCTTGCACAAATCATGAACTAAATCAATAAATTCCGATTTTAAAACATCGAAATCGCCTGACTCTTTCTTTTTCCTTAGCCAATCAGGAGCCTCGGGTTTTGACGGTAAATCATTGAAAAATTCGATCGCAGTATCAGAAAACCCTGTAAATTTCAAATTTACTGATACGCTGGATTTAACCAAGCTGATGAAATCCCTGAGTTCTTGATTCCGCATGATAATGTGTTTCAATTGCTACAATTAAACCTGTTGGATTGGAACATTTATTGATAAGTAATGAGTTTTGATTTATTACAAATTGAGAAGTGGTTTTCTGTGAATATCGGGTTGTTTGATAGAGTTCTGAGGTTATTCGCTGGCCTCGGAGTAGTCCTTTTTGACTACATAGCAAATTCAACTTGGGAATTTATCTTCTTGGTTTTCGGAGTATGGAGTGTCACAACTTCAGTTTTCGGCTGGTGCCCGTTCTACAAGGTATTCGGAGTCAATACCTGCCCTGCTTCTTTCAAACTTAAACAAGAAGAAAAACTGGTTGCAGAGTCATAATTTTTCTTCAATTATCTCATCGGTTTTGGCGATGAATGAAATCGCTTCAGGATTCTCAACTGCTACAATTCCTCGAATGTTGTGAATATCTCTCAGAATATCGGTCGGCGGCGCGACCTTGATTCTAGATTCATGAATTTCAATCGTGCTTCCCGGCGCTGCTTCAATACCTCCTTCAGGCAACCAAAGTCCTATTGCACCAATTTCTGGATGGTGGGAAACTAACAGCACTCTTCCACTTTCATCCTCATCAATTCTAACAATCGTCAATTGTGAATCCTTTGGAATCAGTTTTGAAGCAGATTGCCACTCATTCCATGTCTGGTCTAGAGGTTTGGAAAGTTGTTCAGCCTTCTTGTCGATTTGTGAAATTTGAGTTTTGAATTCTTTTGATGCATCATCTGACAATGCGTTTAATCGATCTATAAGAGCCCTCAATCCCTTATACTGAATTTGTTCTTTCTCGCTCATTGCTGTATTTGCTAGCAATAGCATTTCTGCTAACATCTCTAACTTATCATTACGGCCTTCTTCAATCGCACATTCCATCGCTTCATCAAGTAACTCGATTGCTAATCCAGGGCAATCGATAGCAAGTAATGAATTCCCAGTACTCGTTAGAATATCCGTTGCTTCTGATTTGTCATCTGAAACAATAGAACGAGCAGAGTTAATGTGGGCTTTTGCTAACTCTTCATCACCATCAATATGCCTAGAGATACCTGCCAAGACAAGATGGCCTAATCGGTTGGCTCCGATAGTCTGCGATTGTCTATCTGCTGTCTCAAACAACATCGCAGCACGATTCCAATTCTTCGCACCCAAGGCTAGTAATCCTAACTGATGCATCGCTCGCATCTCTGCACCAATATCATCGATCAATGTGGCGATTGATAACGCTCTAGAAAGATGTAATCTAGATAACTTGAGATTGCCTGACATTTTTGCTAAAATCCCCAACGCAGATTCCATTCGATACAAATTTCCTGACATGGCTCTGTGAGCTAACTCTGCTAATTCCTCATCTAAAGGTGCAAGGCCAATTCCTGTGGTCTCTAAAACCTCGCTCATCAATTCAATGGTTGAATCATATGCAGTTTTGATATCATCAGAACTTCCATCTGAAGAAAGGTTAGACAAATGCTCATCTAACTTAGAAACCGGAGCGCAAATTTCTGGTAAAGAGCCCAGTTTGTTTAGAGTTGATTTCTTCACTCGCTCACCTCGGATTGAACGAATTAGCCCTGCGATCAACTTACTTTCATCTGGCTCCAATGTATCCTCAACATCTTCTGTAAGTGCGATTCTTGATGAAAGTAAGGAGTCTACCATCCAAGTTAATTTTGCTTGAATATCATATTGACCCGCTCTACTAATTGCGTATCTCATTTCGGCTGCTCTAACCCTTCGCGATAAACTCCGCATCCTAGTTCTTTGACCTGCATCTCCAGAGTCTGCAAGCCTTTGCAGGAATGTAGAAGGAGGGCAGGTCTCGAAATTTAAATTCACTTTTTCTCCTGTTGTAGTCATTTTGAAATCGTCTGAAACAAGGGTTACTTTGTGGCCCTCATGTGCAAGTTTAGAGCCTAAAATCATCAGTGATAAGTCGACATCTTGGGGAGATGCTTTCTCTCCAATCTGTTGTGCTAATGCTTTGACTTCAGCCTCATCGATTGTAACTGTGATTACCAAATCTCGAATTTCTTCCAATAGATTAGGCTGACCAGGCCACCTTTGGAATCGAACGGTTTTGATTTCTCCGTGAACTCCGGGAGTAACATACAAAGTGGAATCATCAGATTCTAGAATTTTTTTTAGATCGGTTAGAAAGCCACTAGGCGCCATTGAGCCAACGTGGATGAAGCAATTAGAATCCACAACCCACACGCTGGCCATGGTTTCCGTTTAGGGAACTATTAGTTTGTTTTACCGCCTATACTGAATGGTTATTCAGCAGGTGGTTTTTCACTCAAGTATTTCCTGTCAAACCATATTGGTCCACCAGGAGGAATCGCTGCCAACATTCCTTTGATGGCAAGACTAGAATCCATCCTACCTTTGTGCTGCTCCCACCAAACTAGTGCGCAATAAAGAACAAATAAAAATCCATGAATCGGGCCTATGACCTTTACAAGAATTTCATTTCCTCCAATATACTTCAGAGGCATCGCTATGAAGAATAGTGATATTGTGGACATTGTTTCAAGAATTCCTGAGATTTTGAACAGACTCATTCTTTCGCCTCCACCATTGGCCTGGAAGAGCCGCATGCTGGACACAATTGGTCATCGCTGTCGCCATAATCATACTTGCATGCTGGACAGATAGCTGCTAAGACCATCTTGCCCATCGATTCTACAGATTCGCCTTGAAGAGAAATATAACCGCTGTTGATATTTCCAACTGTATACCGCCCAGCGCCACCAAGTCTGACAAGCAAGTCTGGAGGTAAGGTTACGGTACCTGTTTCATCAATAATCAACTCACGGTCTTTAGTAAGATTCTCTACGTCAACTGATTCTCCATGTTCTGCAACGAATCTACCATCTCTGAGTTCAAGTGAACGATTAGCGAAGGCTGCAACTTCTTTGGAGTGGGTTACAAGCAGGAATGATACTCCATCATTTTCGTGCAAGTCTTTGAACAATGCAAGAACTTCTCTACTAGTTACAGGGTCAAGTGCGCCCGTAGGTTCATCGGCTAATATCAATCTAGGTTGTGTGATTAATGCGCGGGCAATAGCAACACGTTGCTGCTCGCCCCCGCTTAGCATTGAAGGCAATGCATTCATTCGGTGACCCATCCCTAATTTTGTTAACATAGCGTCAGCTATACTCAACGCTTTCTTTGACGATACACCTTGATGACGAAGCGGTTGTGCTACATTGTCACGAGCGTTCAAATCAGGTAACAAATTTCCTTCTTGGAAAATGAATGCGACTGTCTTTTGCCGCAGTTCAACCAATTCTTGTCCTGTCAATCTTGTCATATTCTTGCCCGCTAAACTAACCGAGCCTGCACTAGGTTTCATTAGACCACCAAGGCATTTCATCAAAGTGGATTTACCTGAGCCTGAAGGCCCTACAACCGCTATTGCTTCCCCTTCCTTCATGTCGATGTGAAGGCCTCTCAATGCAACGACGTTGCCATCTTCAGCCTTTGATTCATAAACATGATACAGACCATCTGCGTGTAAAATCGTATCAGTCATTATTACTCCCCCTTCAAAACGCTAGCCAAGTCAGACTTCAGCGCTTTACGTGTTGTGACTAGCAATGCTACAACAACTGCAGCGAACACTGCTAATGATACCAGTATAATCTGAGTCCACGGATAAACTAGAGTTCTATCTATCACCGTACTAGACCCACCAAATATTTGGAAAATAAATCCGAAGATATCGAAGAATCCGTTGAACGATAACGCAAGTGCTACTCCCAGAACAACACCAAGTGCCATCGATACGATGACAATCGATAAAATTTCGAATAATACAAGTCTAATGATCTGATTTGGAGATGCTCCAATAGCCTGCAATACTGCTAGTTCTTTCTGCCTTTGATTCAGAACTAAAGACAGGAATACGAAACTAGATGCAACCGCAGCAACGCTAGCGACTACGAATTGTAGCGAAAGAAGACCAGGAGTACCGAAAATTAATCCTCCATTACGTTCTACTTCCTTGTGTTTACTCGACCAGTCCATGGTTTCAGAAACTCGTGAATCCGCTTCTAACTGTGAAGCAAGCGATTCTAAGTCGTCACCAGTTACTCCATCCACCTTAACAATCCAAGTTGTTGATGTGTAATTATCTGCAGCATCATTACCGATTAATGAGCGCCACTTGTCTTCTCCAATAATCAAAGTTGATTCAATGACTGTAGAAGTTACCCCTGGCAAATATTCGTGTACACCCATGTAATACATTTCTGTGCTGTATTTGGTTATCTCCAATTGAACTGTTGTATCTGCAAGGAATAGAGGTGCTGCTAATGGGGTAGGGATCATTGAAGCTCCCGAAGCACACGATGTGTCGTCACTATTGCTTCCATCCGGACATGTAGTGTTTGACAAAGTTGCACCTGAAAGATCAACAAGTCCGAATAATCCATTCAAATTTGCATCGCTCAAATCTGCTCCTTCAATTGAGCCTCCAGCGAAATTAACGATGATTGTATTTTCAAGATTAGCCCCTGTCAAATCTGCATTTGACAAATCGGTATCGAACAGTATCGATTCGCTAAGGTTAACATTGGACATGTCTGCACCTGAAAGATTAGTTTCAGACAGATCAACTCTACCCAAATCTCTCTCATTCATGTTCTGGTTAACTAAACTCAAGCCAGACCAATCTCCTTCCATCAATTCTGTGTATGCAAAGAACAGGGCGTTGGGGTCATCTTCACCCGTCCCTCCTGTAGTGAAATTGAACTCAATCTTTTCCCAGACCAAAGTAACGACTTCTGATTTGGCATCCGTTCTCTTCAACAATTGGTCATCCAGGCGGTTTTCATCTCCTCCTCTATCTGAACCAGGTAAATCAAGTGAATAAGCAGCATCAGGACCAGCTGAAAATCCTCCATTTTGGTAGGCCGCTAATGCTGCTGAAATATCATCTCCTGGAAGTGCTTGCTCACTCCATTCCAATACATCATCACTATCTTCAAACAACACAAAGGTCTGCAGACCCTCGCCTCCTTGAGCATCCATTAATGCAAGTTGAGGTACGCTAGTTGCAATCGGTTTAACATCAGCATCTGCGTATTCTTTTACAATACTAACGAGTTCGGACTCGTTTACATTTGTCTCCATTTGAATTTGCAAATCTGAACCTACAGTAGCATCAACCGTTTTCTCATCGACAATAGTTCCCGTATATCCTTGAACTGCAGCAAGAGTAACAATCGATAAAGTAAGCAACATAATCACTGCCAATCTGTTAACAGACTCAGCAGAACCAGAGCCTTTGAGGCCCCTCTTTACATCTTTTAGAATTGGAGACCTTCCAAAAATCACTTGCATAATTTGCGGACCTTTAGCGCCGATTCTACCCAGCAGAAGAGCACCTCCTATCCACAGAGCAAACGGTCCGAAAATCCCGATTAATCCCTCGATAAAGAAGTTAGAAACTATTCCGTCTTCACTACCATTCATCTCAAGCCAAGTGTCGACCACTGCTAACATTCCGAAAAGGAAGGCTGTCCAGTGCAACCAGCGTTTTGGCTCGGATTTCTTGGTTGTTTTCTTGACTCCTTCCTCGATTTCCAATTCGATGAAATCACGAGCACGGCTTCGACCAAAGAGAATTGCAAGCCCTAGTGTTGTAACTGCGGTAAATATTGTAGAACCAATTCCGAGGGTTGGATTTACATCGAAGTCCCCAGTTCTAAACTCCATGAATCCTACTGCAGACAATACAATTGGAACTGCTAACAATGCCAAAATGTACCCAATTAGCCATGCAACGGATGACATTACGAATAATTCTAGCAAAACCATACCTTGTAGACTGCGTCCGTCAGCTCCTATCACTCGATGGATACTGACCTCTCTACGTCTTTGTTCGAGCGATAATACCAATCCATAGATCAATACTGCAATCGATAAAATCACGATTGGAATCATAATGATGTAATCGAAAATTTGGATAAGTCCCAAGAAAATATTGAGGAAGGTAATCGTACCAGTGACGATGTCTGTGTAGTACAGTTCGATTCCCTCATCGGTGTAGTTCTGAGCTTGTACACGTGTTCCTAAATCCTCTAACCATTCTTCCGCATCAGCGGTTGAAGAAGTTGGAAGTTGTCCCCTATCGATTGTTACTCCCAAATACATGTGGTCGTAATCCATCAGAATTCCACGCTGAGATTCATCGAGAACTTCCCAGGTCGTAAATAATGGATTGAACGGCAGAGTTGGATTACCAAAATCCCATGGCTCATAAATTCCCATCACTGTTAGATTCTCTACTGTCATCCACATTCGACAATACATCATTTCATTGTTTTCTGGAGTAATCTCTCCGTCACAATTGTCATCGGTAATCGAACCTTCTACAAGCGTAGACTCATCGACAACATAAGCAAATGTCAGAGTATCTAATCTGTCTCCAACATTGGCTTGGGCTTGACTAGCGATTGTTGATGGAAGAATAATTCCATTCTTTGCACTCATATTTTCGGGAGTTGGCCATTCTCCTAAGCCTGGAATAATGTTGCCTCCCAATCTTTTTGCAAGTTCTCCGTCAAAGGCATTAGGGCCAAGGAATCTGATTGCTCGCATGTCTGAAATTGGGGGGCCATTAGCGTCTGCTTCAGGATAAGAGAACGTTACATTCGACCAATAGGGATTGGCATCATCCGAAATTTCTCGCATTTCAAGTGGCTGGGCAACAACGAATTCGCGATTGAAGAAACCTCCACTATGTATTCCCTGTCTACCTAATACCAAAGTACAATCATTGAATTCCGAGAAGTCCTCTAACAATTCATCACACACTTGAGTCATCACGGTAGTATTGTTTGACCAACCCGATGCATTCTCAACAGGTGTACGTCCGTATTCGATCTTAGCATCAAACGGTTCTGACTTCAGAGATTCTTCAAAGAATAATTGAGACAGGCCTACCCCATACGCTAGAACAGTAGTAATTACAAGAGAAGAAAGGAATACACCTGTGATAACAGCTAGTCCTCTCTCTTTGCCTCGCCAAGCGCCTTGTCCTGCTAGGCGAAGTCTACTGGGGAGTTCGAATACTCTGTGTTTGATCCGGGACATTCTGGAACGATTAACGCCGAAATCTGAATCATCAAGTTCGATATCGACCTTACTCATTCCTCCTCACTCCCTTCATCATCAAGGCCCCAAGCAGAACGTATATCCGATGCCTCGGTTTTCCCGTCCATAAGCAACAACATTCTATCTGCAGTTGATGCTAAATCTGGGTCATGAGTTACCATAAGAATAGAAATCGGGTTTTCTTTATCATGACATAATTCTTTGAACAATAACATGACTTCTTTGCCGCTAGCGATATCAAGATTGCCAGTAGGTTCGTCTGCTAGTAAAATTGGTCGGTTTCCGGCGATTGCCCTTGCGATAGCAACTCTCTGTTGCTGGCCACCCGATAGTTGGTCAGGTATGTGATGCATCCTATCGCCTAAGCCCACCCTTACGAGGGATTTGATTGCGGCTTCCTCGGCTTCTTTTGAATTAACACCTGACAATTCAAGAGCCATAGCGACATTGTCGACTGCGCTCAGATTGTCCAACAAATGGAAGTCTTGGAAGATCCATCCTACTAATTCTCGACGTACATCTACTACGCTAGAAGGTCCCTTTAGGCCGTATTCACGGCCATTCAAATTGATACTTCCTTCATCGCCGGCTAATAACCCGCCGATAATATTCAGCAGTGTAGATTTGCCGCACCCAGAAGGCCCCATCATAGCGACCATTTCGCCTTTTTTGATCTCCATTTCAATGCCTTTCAAGACATGCAATTTATTTGAGCCAGAGCCAAACGACTTAGTTAAACCAGACACTTTCAGCATGGCACCACCCATTGATGAGCAGCATCATGAAGTTATGTTATATGAAATAATGTTTAGAATGAGCCAAGAATATTTTACTTACTACCAAAGGTCATTTTTCGTAACCAGTGGAAAATTCCATTGCTCGAAAAAATTCCATTGCGGTACTGTTGCTTAGTCATTACATCTTCAATCCAGGTATTCAGTTCGTGGTCCATCACTTCTCCCTCGCTTTACTTTTGGAACCGTCTCTATAATGCGTTTTGGGTGTTTTGTTAAAACTAAGTGTTCGAAAAAACACTTCGGAAATCTACTGATTAATAGATAATTTTTCCAATCTTTTACCCATTACTCGCTTCCACAAGGGTGGGATCACAGCCAACCAAAAGCACACATAATACCCGCTAGGTAACTGGGGGGATTTCTCGTATGCCTGCAAATCCCACATTGGTGTACTTGCTTTGAGGTGATGAGCCGGATGAAGTGGTAACTCTAGGAGGGTCCACCTTGACCAGATTCCGCGATGCTCCCAAGAATGCATTTCGGTGTGTCGCTCCCCTACTTCTCTTCTCAGTCCATAGTGTTGCATATAGTTCACAAATTCAAGCAAAATAATTGCTAAACCTGCTTGTATCAAGAAAGCATACAACATGGGAACAGAAATTTGCCACAGTAAAATTAGGAAAGCTAATTGCAACATTATTCCGTGTAAAATTGGATTTTTTATTCCAGTTCTACCTTTCTTTGAATGAGTCAACCAAGCGGACTTATACTGGCGAGGAATTGTCATTGCAATTTGAGTCCACAGACCACGACCTGCTGGAGAAGAGGCGGGGTCTAATTCCGTAGCATAGTTTCGATGATGACCGTGATTATGCTCAGTTGTGAAATGTGAATACAGTACAAAAAATAGATTGACTCTTGCAATCCGCCAAATCATCGTACCTCTCCTTCTATGGCCCGCTTCATGTGCATTGATGATTCCTGAAATTCCTCCAACTATCCCTACAGACAGTCCGCCTAAAGCCACAGAAAGACCGAAACCATCGAGATTTGCCCTCCAGAAAAGTACTCCGATTGATGCATAGTAAAACAAACTATGAGCATACAACATTGCATTCCAAGGACGCACACTCATTTCTCCTCTTACAGGAGACCTTTCAGGAGCAAAGTAATCGATGAACGGACAAATGCCGAGAGCGTATACGAATCCAGAGAATGACCACCATCCCCCTTGGTAAATCCCTAGAATGGTCACTACAGGCAATATGAAGCCCAATAAATGCGGTAGCCATGACTCTTTAGACTCCTGCATGTGTTACCCGATGCACTCATTGCTCATAAGCGTGGGTTTGAAATCAGCAGTGCATGTCCGATATATGATGGACCCGCTACTAAAGGCGAAGTTGCAAAAGCAACGCTACCATATTGTCGGCGAACATGGTGGAGTCAAAGTGTGCCATTGGACAAAGGAATCTTTGCTAAGAGACCGCCAATGTTACAAGGGGCGATTCTATGGTATTGCGAGCCATAATTGCATGCAAATGTCTCCGGTTGTAGACCAATGTAATTTGGCATGTTCTTACTGCTGGAGAGAGCCTCATATGGATTCTTTAGTACTAAACGACCAAGATCCTTTGGAAATGTTGTATGACTCTGTGAAAGCGCAAAGGAGATTAATTTCAGGATTTGGTGGAAATCCAAAGGTTCCAAAAGAAAAATTCCTTGATGCCCAAAATCCAAAGCATGTAGCAATTTCACTAAATGGCGAACCTACGCTCTATTCTCGGCTCTCAGAGTATATGGAATTATGTCATTCGCACGGAATGACTACTATGCTAGTCACCAATGGAACCCTACCAAAAGTAATCGAAAAATTAGATACGCTACCTACGCAATTATATGTTTCAGTAGACGCTCCAAACAAGGAAATATTCGATGAAATTTGTCGCCCAAAATGGAATGCTGCTGCATGGGATAAATTCGAACAAACCATTGACTTATTACCAAGCCTTGATACTAGAATTGTATGTAGACACACCTTGATTAAAGGGCGAAATATGAATCCTGAACATATTCCTCAATATGCTGCTCTAGACAATCGTGCAGACCCTGACTGGATTGAATGCAAAGGGTATGTGCATGTGGGGAATTCTAGAGAAAATCTAACTGCAGAAAATATGCCATTTCATGAGGACATACTTGATTTCTCTAGAACTTTGGCTCCATTGACCGACAGAAAATTGCTGGATGATTCTCCACCGAGCAGGGTCGCTTTAGTTGGTAAAGAAATTGTACCAATTCCGATTCCAGAAGCTACAATGCACTTCCCCGATGACCTTGGAATTGCAGAGTCTATTAAACATCTGAAAATAGTTCAATGAGGGGTTTTTTTGCGTAAAGTCACACTAGCAAGAGGAGGGGCATTATCACCCTACTCCGGCTTAGGTAGTACTCATACGGCTCTAACTAAGAGGCTGAAATCTGGCCTAATTGAAGGTTATGAATTAGATGAAGTACATGAATATACCATAAAGAAAAATCCATTCGCGAGAATCTGGAGAAGATGGTTCAGCGGCCCATCTAATGTTGCTAAATTGTCTAAAACATGTGATGTGATTCACATAACAGATCAAGAACAATCTGGTCTAGTACCAAAGACTGGAAAATCTATTGTCACCGTACATGACTTATTCCATCTTAATCCAAGCGAACGTAACGGTGTAGAAGTTGGTGAGCAAAATCCTTCTTTCATTCGGAAAAAGGATCTAAAGAAAATCAAACAGGGCCTTGCAAGGGCTTCGCTACTAATTTGCGTATCTAAATTTACGCAACAAGAATGTGAAATGAGATTTCCTGGAACCCCTACAACATGGATTCCTCATGCGATAAAATTACAAGAATATGAGATTGAAACCGAAAGACCATCATGGTTTAGTGAAGGAGTAAATCTACTGGTTATTGGCAGTGAAGAGCCCAGAAAAAGAGTCGATTTCGCAGTCAAGGTTTGTGCTGGAATGGACGTTACACTACACAAAATTGGTGCAGAATCTTCAACAGAATCTAAGCATGATTTGTGTTCTTATGCTGAAAAAATAAACTGTAATCTTAACTGGGTAGGCAGATTAGAGCAGGAAGAAATGATCGCCGCATTACAGCATGCTGATGCCTTACTTTTCCCTTCGATTGCCGAAGGATTTGGCTTGCCCCCACTAGAGGCTTACGCTTCAGGAACTACAGCTTTGGTAGCAGATGCGCCAGCACACAATGAGATTCCTCTAGAACATCACATCCTTCCCCCTGAAGACATAGCGGCTTGGCGTACTGCTATTTCAGAGTTGAAAGACGAAAGTTCGGTAGTCAAGGAAAGGGCCGCTGTTTTCTCTGTTGAAAATTGGGCAAAGCGTCACCAGAACGCATATGATTCACTATTTTGAGATGAAGCCGCCTCCCGTTTAATTCATGGAGGTGTTTGATTTGGAGGGGAACATGCAACCTGTTCAGAGTGTAGCAATCATCGGTGCTGGCAACATGGGGTCCGGAATTGCTCAGAAAACTGCTCAAGAAGAATTTGATGTTCAAATGGTTGATAGAGAAGCAAAATGGGTTGAAAGAGGTCAATCGATTATTGCTGATTTCTTATCGGAAGCTGTAGAAAGAAGAATTTTTTCCCCCGCCCAAGTTGAGCAGATACAAAGTAGAATCACTGGCGTTGTCGGAACAGAAAACACATCAGCAGATACGGACTTAGTAATCGAGGCTGTATTCGAAGATTTTGACATCAAAAGTGCTGTTTTCGACACCCTGAATGAAGTATGTGGGGAAGGAACAATCTTAGCCTCAAACACATCATCTCTGTCAGTAAATGAATTGGCCTTAGCATCGGGCAGACCGGACAGATTCGTTGGGCTACACTTCTTCTATCATCCTGCCAAAAACCGCTTAGTTGAAGTAATTCCTGGCGAAGATTCATCACAAGATACAATTGCAAGAACTGTGCAATATTGCAGAGGATTAGGAAAGGTGGTTATTCTATGCAAAGATCGACCTGGCTTCGTTGTTAACCGGTTCTTTGTACCATGGCTGAATGAAGCATGTTTACTTCTTCAGGAAGGAATTGCAAGTGCTGCTGCTATCGATGCTGTAGCAATGAAGGCATTCAGAATTGGAATGGGGCCTTTTTCTTTGATGAACCTAACAGGGCCTCCAATCGCTTTACATTCAACAGATTATTTGGCTGAACAACTAGAAACTCCAAGATATGTTGGTGCTGAAAATCTGCGAGAGATGGTTGAGGCCGGAGAACAATGGAATATCGGAGAAGACACAGAATGCAGTGAAGAAGCCGCTGAGATAATTCGAACCAGATTGTTGGGTCAGGTTTTCGCAGTCGCTGGACAAATCGTAGATGAAGAAATTTGTTCGCTTGAGGATGTAGACCGTGGTGCAAAAGTCGGTCTAAGGTGGGCAAGAGGTCCATTCGAGTTGGCTAACCGCTTGGGTATCGACTCTGCTAAATTTATGGCTGAAGATTACTGTGAATTGGCGAATTTCCCTGTGCCAGAAATATGGAAACGGGATGACGGCTTTTCTTTCACATACGTCGATTTGGAAATTAGTAATGGAATCGCTACAGTAACGATTAATCGGCCAGAGGCGATGAATGCCCTTAACGAAACAGTAGTCTCACAATTGGGAGAAGCCCTTGACAAGGCAAACGCTGATGATTCGGTTAGAACGATTGTTCTGGACGGTGCCGGGAAAGCATTCGTTGCTGGTGCGGATGTGAAATTCTTCGTCGACAAGATCCGCGCAGATTCATTCCCTGACATATACGAATTCACAGCGAATGGACACGCTGTTCAAGACAAACTGGAATCCTCCAGCAAGACAACTATTGCATTGACCACTGGACTTGCATTAGGAGGAGGATTAGAACTAGCATTATCCTGTGATTACAGAATTGGAACACGGAAGACACAGTTTAGATTCCCGGAGACTAGCATTGGAATTTTCCCTGGACTAGGAGGGACCCAGCGTCCCGCTCGCATAGCAGGAATTCCGGTTGCTCGTTGGGCTGTTCTAGCTGGAAATTTCATGGATGCAAAAACCGCTACCGACCTTGGTCTTGTTACAAACCTAGTTGACGTTAGCGATGTTGATTCAATGATTGCAACGCTTGATTCACAAGGAAAGCCTGCAAACAAGTATCCTTCTAAGCCGCAAAATCCTGAATCTAAAATTGCACAATTTGCTGAATCGTTTTACAGCGATGGAAACCTAGATTCAATTCTGAATGGTAACTGCCCGGATGGATTTGATTCTGAAGACAAGTTGGTTTCTAGGCAAATGAAATCCTTGTCTCGAACTGCACCAATCGCATTGCGAATGGCAAGTGAATTAATCGATGCTGCTGGAAAAACCAATCTGGCGGAAGGCCTATCTCATGAATTAGGTAAACTTGAAGCGATATTTTCTACAGATGATGCCCTAGAAGGTTTGAGTGCACTCATTGAAGGAAGAAAGCCTACATACCAAAATTCATGATGGTTTTACATTTACACTATGTTTTATCATAGACACCTTATGGGAGTTTTATGCCCGAGCCTCCACTCTCACTACCAAGTTCTGTTTTGAGTGATATCGAGAACCATGTCGAAGAGACAATTTCCAATGGGAAGCACATTCGAGAAGTTTTAGCAAGTAATTCCAAGGGCGGACCTTGGAATACTGAATGGGAAGTAGAGGCTGCTGTAGATGCATTGCATGTTTTTGGAAGTCGTTGGACAATTGAAATTTTATCGACTCTATACATCGCTGGCCCTAGAAGATTCAACCAACTAAAGACTCTACTTGCTGGCATATCTAGTCGAACCCTGTCCGACAAATTGCGATTTTTGGTAGAAGAAGGATTGGTTATTCGTAAAGTCGATGATGGCCCGCCTGTAAGAGTTGAGTACATCCTTTCCGAACACGGTATTACCTGTGGAAGACTGCTCTCTCCATTAGTTGCTCATCTCAAAATTCGTAACGGCTCAATCAAGTCAAGATGAATGATTCATACAACCGAATCAATTACAAGTGAGTAGTGCTGAAAACACTACATGGCACTTCTGAAACAGTGGATTACCCAACGACCGTGGCTTGCTGCGGGAATTGCTGGTGCCACTGGCGGAATCCTAGGAATAGGTTCTAGTCTGTCATCTCTAATGTTCACAAGAGGGGGAGTGAAAGCTAGAATCAGTGACTTCGAGCATCCTCTTCGACAACGAATTCTAAGAACTCTTGAGAAGAACCCTGGACTTTGTTATCGTGAATTGCAATCTAATTTATCTGCTGCCAATGGAACACTTAGGCACCACCTAGATGTCCTTACTAGTAGAAAAGCAATCACCATAATCTCCGTAAATGGAAGAACATGCTATTTTGCTGGAGCACCTTCGCAGGTTGAAGTCCTTCGAGGAATGGATGTAGGAGAATCAGAAGCCGCTAGGAAAATGCCGATTGGACTTTCACTGGTTCAAAGAACGATTATTGATGACATTAGAATAAATGGAATCCCACGCTCACAAGCAGCATTAGCAAGGAGAATTGGGCGCTCACGAGCATCTGTTCATTCTGCAATTAAGGTTCTACGTCGTCGTGGAATTATGAGAGAAGATCGCTTAGAAATGGCACCCCATCTTATCGATGCGGAAGAATGGCAAACATCTCGGACTATTGATTACGAATGGTCGGATGAAAGACGCTGATTCATTAATCGCCTCTCAAGAGACGTTTGTTGCGCATTATTCAAAGCCCCTCGGCAATCCGTCAGTGATATGTTCGACTTGCGCCTAGATGAGATTCCTCTACCGGCAAGTAAGAATGATAGAGAGAAATTAATCTCTTGGTTGATTGACACACTGTGTCTGCACCGCCGTAGAGGTGAGAATGCTGCAGATGATGGAACATTTTCTCCAATTCACAGAATACTTTCAGAGCACTTGTTTAAGGATCCAAGTAAAGGGTATGAAACTAGAGAACTAGCTGAAGACTTAGGACTCACTCCTGCTGCCATACACCACCATTTTGTTAGGTTGGTTTCTGCAGGATTAGTGTCAACATCATCTGGAAAGGGTTGGAAAAATTACTACCTTACAGGAGGCTCAATCGACAAGGCGATTTCGAATATGAAGATTAGAGCTCAATTGATTCACTCACAACGTCTAGAAATTTTTGATGAAGTTTGGAATCGTGGAAAAAAGGTTGCGATGAAAATAGAATTGCCTCCTGATGGTAAACCCAATGCTCTGCTAAGAGTCAAGGAATGGGGGCCTCTAGAAGATGGAGAAAGCGAACTATCTCGCTTCATGGCCGATATAGGATTGCTTGGAGAGCGCCCTGGAAAAGAAATCGTAGCAGATTCGTTGTCTGTTAGAATTTTTCAGATGTTGCTAAACTCTGGAGCCCCTATTTCGATTGATGAAGCCGCTAAAGCATTAGATGGCCCTAAACCAAGAGTGGGCCGTATACTAGAGAGGTTCAGGTCTACAGGCATGGTTGAAAGAGTCGCTAGAACCGACCGGCTATCGACCGCATTATGGTCAGCAATGACAACTCAATACATGCGAAGAGGCGAAGATTGGCTACTCAAGAAAGGCGGATTTGAGCGATTGTCTGTTCCAAATTCTTTATTGAAGAATCTCAAGAAAGGAACTTGCAAGCCAGAGACTATCGAGCGAGTGCTCAAATCAATGGATGCAAAAAACCAGATGCTACTCCTGAATCTGCTAGGAGGAAGACTTCCACTAGGCCACAGATTAGTAGGCATGGATGTAGCAATGCTGAAACAGAAATCCATGGATGACTTAAACCGAGTTATTCGAAGAATCGAAAAGGTTGGTCAATTTGTCGCTAAGAATTGACTAGTGGCTTGAGCAAATTCTTCTCGACTTTGTTTACCATGCATTATACTGCGTATTTTCTTGGCGCTGGGCAATCCCTTTGTGAACGAAACTGCGTGACCTCTCATCGATTTGATATCTAGACCGGTTGTTTGACGAGCCAATTCGATGTAGCGGTTCCAACACCATCTACGCGTAGCAAATTGCTTTGCAACATAACTCAGGCCATCCCAATCGCCTTCATGTGCAGCAATCCACGGAAGTTCCTCTCTATCCATCCAGCCTAATCCAACCTTGATTTCACCAAATACAGATGGGCGACCAATCGCACCTCGCCCAATCATCAGTCCTGCAGCATGGGTTTGCGATAGACAAGCTCGTGCAGTATCGGCATCGACAACATCGCCATTAGCAATTACAGGTACATCTACCGAATCTACTACTTCGGTAATGTAATCCCAATCCGCAACTCCAGAGTATCTCTGGCTGAGAGTTCTACCATGTACGCAAAGACGCTGAATTCCGACTTGTTCGAGTTCTTGACAAATTTCCTTAGCGTTGAAATTTCCCTGTCCTGTGCCTAATCTCATCTTTGCAGTAACCGGGAGATTTACTCGATTTACAACGGCCTCGCACATTGCTACAAGATTTTGAGGCTCGCCCATCAAGGCTGCACCAGCACAAATTTTGGTGACCTTTGGAGCTGGACATCCGAAATTAAGGTCGATTATGTCCGCACTATCTTCGAGCAACTCAGCAGCGAGAGCCATGTCATCAATCACCCCTCCAAAGATTTGAGGAATGAATGGGTTTTCATCTTCACAAGTTTCCATTTTCCGCCAAGACATTGCAGCATCTCTAGTTAATGCAGTAGAATTAGTAAATTCAGTAATCGTGAAATCCGCACCGCATTCTTTAGCAAGTAAACGATAAGGTAAATCTGTGACACCGGACATAGGTGCTAGGAATAAAGGACGTTTTTCACCGTCCCATTCGCTAGGTTTTGGCAAGATGAATTCGCTCATCTTTTCCACCCATTGGGGTGAGATCTGCTTAGAAAGTAGATTCCCAGTCTTCAAGGTCCTGAGCTTCAGCCCATGCCTCATCTGTGGTCTCATCGCGTGCCTTTAGCACTTCACGAGCAAGAATCCAGTAAAGTAGAGCCAAGGACTTGCGACCCTTGTTGTTTGCAGGTAGCGCTAAGTCAACATTACGCAGGTTGTTGTTTGCATCACAGATACCTACGATTGGAAGTCCAGAGTTGACTGCTTCACGTAGTGCTTGCTGGTCTGCTGCAGGGTCTGTTACGAATAGCATATCAGGCTCGACATATGAACGAAGAGCAGGATTGGTTAGGCTGCCTGGAATGAATCTTCCAACGCTAGCATTTGCACCGATTGCTTCAGCAAATTTTCGGGCAGGTCTCTGGCCGTACTGACGAGCGCTAACAACCATGATGTTTGCAGGGTTGTAGCGGTTAAGGAATTGAGAAATAGAACGGATTCTGTTGTCTGTGATTTGAACATCGATTAGGTAGAGCCCATCTGAGCGAACCTCTTGGATAAATTGTGCCATATCTGCACTCTTTTGTTGAGTACCGATGTGAACGGCGTTTGTCTCGTATGTCTCACGGTCGACTAGAAGTTCTGTCATGATAATGACTCCAGCATTCGGGCCACCAGCCCCCCCTAAATAACCGCTTCGTACGGCAAAAACTGGCAGATATGGCTCAGTGATGCGAACAGATTGCTTACACTAGCAGGGGCAACCTTGATTGCAGCGTCGCCTATACGTCTAACAAAGGAGATTTGATTTTGACCGATATGCCTTCCAGTAACCTTGTAATCGCTGATGAAAGCGATGATGGTTTTTGGAGAGATGATTCGGGTCAATCTCTACATGTATCTGCAAGCGATCTTGAGAGACATGCATACTGCCCTCTTTCATGGTCTCTAGCAAGAGAGGGTAAGACGGGCCGCGGACAGGCCATCGACAAAGGTCGCATCAAACATGCTGAAATTCATCGAAAGGTAGAGAATTTCAAACAAAAACAAAACGACTTGCGCAGAGCGCTAGTAATCTGGTCTTGGTGGTTTACAATTGTTGTAATGTTCATCACTGATGCAATAATCTTCACTACAATCTCTGACGACAGAACGCCAATCGATATATCTCAATATTTATCGATTTTATCTGTAATATGGTTAGTTGCTGGATTACTTGCAATCTATCTCCCCTGGAGAAGATGGATTAACTTGCCAATCGAAAAATCCCAAGAACTTCAAGATTTGAAAAATCTTGATGATGTGGCAATACCGAGAACATTTCAACCTTACGACTTCATTGGAGGTTGGAAGCAAGGAGGTCGAGTTGAGGCTGGTTTCTTGATGGGTGCCACGATTTTCGGATTACATGCTATCGGATTACTTTGGGCTGAAAACAAAGAACAGGCTGGATTTATTCTGGTAACAATGGCAATGATTTGGACTCTGCTTGCATCGTGGCAATTGCAGAGGGCTTTACTTGCAGATAACGCTCTAGAAGTCGCAAGAATCAATGCAGGACTAGATGAAAAAACTGATGTTGCATACTCTGACGATGAGGCTACTGCAGGCTTATTGTTGGACAATATGAGTGGTCTTAGAGGAAGGCCAGATCAAATCGTCATCGTAGATGGTGAATTCATTCCTGTTGAGCAAAAAACAGGAAAAATCCCTGATAAGCCTCACAAATCACACAAGATGCAATTATTGGCATACCTGTATCTTGTCGAATCAACAACTGGCAGAAAACCACCTTATGGGGTTCTAAGGTACGGTTCTCAAAATCTACACAAAATCGATTGGGATGACGTTAACAAGCACCTGTTGTTCTCTGCAACTAAAGAAATTCAACGCTTAATGGTTCAAGGAGGAGCAGAAAGGAACCACAATCGCAAAGGCAAATGTCAAAGTTGCTCTAGACGTTATGCTTGTAATTCTAGCTTAGTCTAATCATATGCGCATCCTACTTCGTTAGGATATTGCCAGCATTGGCGCTCAATCTTAATCAAAACTTGGAATGAATCTTTGTAGATATTTGCTATCTCTTCGCCATACCCTCTTGCATCGACTGATAATGTCCAGGTGCCCTCTGCAAGCGGTTGTTGGAAAGTTGCTACCATCTTTCTCTCGGTTTCAGTTACTTCCTCAAACCAGACTTCTTCTCCATTTGCATCAGTCAGTGATGCTCTAACGAATCTTACATCAGTAGGGATACCAGGTAAAATCAACTCTAGCGGCATAGCTGCTGAAATGTATGCACTAATCTCAACCACATCCGAATCAACTTCAAATGTTTGAGATGTTGAATAAGAAGTACTGCCTTGAATATCTGTTGCATCAGTAGTAAAAACGTGAGATGCATTGATTTTATCCTTGACTTCAATTTCCTTAGGCTCTGGACGTAAGTCCTCCATGAATTCACGAGCAGGAACTAGCCCAATGCAGCCCATACTTGAGGCCATCAAAATGGCCAACATCATGAATGCAGACATTGCTGGCTTAGGCCTCATCATAATCTCCGAAACATTACCAATGTATCAATAGCACCCCTCGATGGTTTGAAGCGTACGCTTTGTTTCGCAGCGATTGCCTGAATGAAGTCAAGAGGGTCAGCCGAGCATTAGCGATGACGAACCCTATGAGTACTGACAGGCATCTTACTCGAATTTAGCACCGCAAACCGGACATTCGCTAGCATCCACAGGGATGTCAGCACCACAGGCTCCACACTCAGCAGTCTCTACCTTCTTTGAACGTCTCCTAACTCCACGGCGCCTCTTGTTTTCTGCTGCTGCAGCAGCCGCTGGATTCAATTCGTCGGCATCATCATCGAAGGAGAAATCCATCGCATCTTCTGGTAACACATTACCCGCTAATGAGCGATCTTGAACTCCCATACCAATTTGAACCTCGTCACCAGGCATTACGCCATCCTCTCCAGTTATTTCGTACAACTTACCGCGGATATCTGCATCGCTTGCAGATAGTTCACTACCATCATCTTCATGAGACTTAATTTCCTTATCCCTTAGGATTGCATCGATGTCATGTCCTTCGAAAGTTTCCTCGATAGATTTGAGAGTTGTTGTTACTGTTGCAAGTGCCTCTTCATCATCTAACTCGGTTTCTTCATCAGCCATTCTCCTATCGTATGCGGCTTCAACCTCTGCTTCAGCCTTAGCGATATTTTCGTCCCAATGCTCTTCCAAGTCGTCAGCGTCATATCCAAATTCTTTGACTGCTTCATCGAAACCTTCGTACCCAGCGGCATGAATTGTCTCTGGGTCGATTTCTTCTTCGTCTTGATGAGGGATTTCAACAGAATCAGGAATGGCTTTTCTTTCACGCTGTTCAAAGAATTTAGAGGTATCTTGTTCTGCTCCACAGTAAGGACAGTTTGCAAGCAAATCTGGAATTGATTCTCCACAAGTCTCACAATCGTGGAATTGCTTTCTCGCTTTCTTGAGGTTGAAAGAACACCATGGGCAGCGATCTTCTCCTCCCTTCAATTCGCCATCACAAGCAGGACAATAATCAAAGATGTCTCGCTCGACTTCTTCTTCAACCTCTCTAGTTAGAATAACTGCAGCGATCAATATTGCAATCAAGATAACACAAATTACTGCAATCATCCCTGCAGTTTGGAAAGTCATACTTCCAGCTTCATCCGCCACATTGTTACTTGATTGTTTGGAATCCCAATTCCAAGTTTGTGTAGAACTAACCATGGTTTCATTCGGAATCAAGTTGATGTTAGTGTATGGCGCTGATGCAGTGAAAGTACATTCAACAGTAACAATTTGACCTCCAGTGGAAACTTGTATTGGAATCGTTTCGAAAACCTCACCTAATTCATTTTCACAGGAATAGGTAACATCTCCTGTTTCTTGAGATGATAATTTGATGGAGACTGTGTATTCATCGCCAGCCATCAATGGGAAAACCGCAGGTTCTTGATTAGAGTCGGTTAGTTCCATAGAAGTCATCGACCAAGACAATCGCAATTGAGCGTTTACTTCGACGCTACCATTTGCATAAGAATTTAGAGAATTTTCATCATATGAACTTGACAAAGGAACCCATTGCGCCTCAAATTCTGCAATGTGAGAACCACTTTCAGTTGCTAGGGTATTTTGCCAAATGTAGGTATCACCTGCTTGTATTGTGATAATTGGTTGAGAATTTTCATCAACTGTTTGGCCTTCCCATGTGTAGACTAATTTACCTTTGACCTCAATATCACCAGTATTGGTTATCGCTACTGTCCAATCAACATTGCTTCCACTGTTGACTGTATTTCTAGAAGGTACTGCGAATGGATCGACTGACACATCTGGAATGTCGTACTTGTCAAAATAGGTGCTAATTCTGTCGTTATCAGTACTCTCTTGAGTAAAACTAGCTGTGCCATATGGGTCGATTACCGCAGTAATTTGGTGATTTCCTGCAGATAGCCCGGAAACATGACTGTACAACAAATCAAATGACCATGCTTGCTGAGCATTTTCCCCGCCACTGATATTCACATAGAATGTTGGCAATGGAATGTTTACTCCATTATCATCCTTGACTTCAATTCTCATTGGAACTTCAGAAACTCCGTCTCCGGAGGTCCGAATCATGGTTCCAGAAATTGTCCAAGGGCCCTGAAGTTCACCGTCTTCAACATCAACAGATAATTCCCCAAGGTGGGCTATATCCATTCTAGGATTGACTGTAATTGAAGATGTGAATGTGTTCTCCTCATCGGCTTCGATTACCGCATCGTCAAGGTCTAGAGTCACTGTGAAATCATAAGTTCCAGAAGACGGAGCGTTAATTGTGTGGTTCACCCATGCACTTTCACCTGCTAAGAGTGAGGGAACATTTACAATTTCACTCTGTGAATCTAGATTGATTTGCATCCTACTTGCATCAGCATCTTGAGAACCGGTATTGGATACTTCAGTTGAAATCATCATAGAATCGCCAGATTGAACATCTACAGGACTCGTTGAAATCGAAGTTGCTTCTAAATCTGCTAAACCGCTGACGATAATTTCAGAGAAGAAGATTTGTTCACCTGCACCCGCATACTCAAATGCGACCCACACCTTGTGTTCACCAACAGTTAATCCCGATTTCACTATCTGAACATCTGCAGTAGATTCTGCTGCTATATCAACAGTATTTGCTGAGATCAATTGTGAAGAGGAAACACCGTTCCAATAAAACTTGTAAATGACGTCTTGTGCCTCAAAGTTGTTTGAATTGTAAAGGGTCAAGGTAATCGTAATCGAACCCCCTTCGACTGGACTCGAAGGCGAAATTGCGACAGTAGATTCTGAAGCCTGTACTCCTCCACTATCTTCTGCATTTACAGATAGTGGCATTACTGAGAGAATCAGCATCGCGAGGACAATACCAGTCAAGACAGACCTTGCCATAGTAGCAAGAGGAAGGGGGTAGCACTTGAATCAACCGACTCTCGGAATAGTATCGATTGCATATTTCGAGGGCCCAACACACCCCGAAGGGGGGTGTTGCAATGCGAGCATTCAAGGGCGGAGGGTGTTGTCAGGTAGATAATGAGGCGGTTCATCTCGGTGCTTTTGGTCGTGGTCATAATGACCATTGGACAAAGTGGTGATGTGTTTTTACCCGATTCAAAGGTTTTGAAATATGCAGATAGTGAGATGTCAATAGTTTTCGCTAATGGGCCTGCAGAGAACCAGGATGTCAAAGGCTTGTACACTCTGAGTTTCTCATCTACTGGAAACGGGACTATTTCGAGTATTGAAATCGATATTTCCAACGATGGAAATAATTGGGACCAAGTTGCTAATTTGACCTCAACCCCTTGGCTCAAACATATCGACACTACTGCATATGCAAACGGAACTTGGACTTTCAGAGCAAGAGCTTGGGATTCAAGTGCTGATAACTTCACTGTATGGTCGACTAGTGGGCAGTTCAACATAGTAAACCAAGTACCTCTAATCACATCATTTGCTTTGACAAATACGGGCCATGGCAGTGGAGCATCAGCATTAGATCGAGCATGGTACGCTCTTGATGCAAACGGAACGCTTGGTTTTACATGGTCAGCAAGCGATGACGACCTTACTCATGCAAGTCTAGCAAATGTGCCTGGACCGGGCACACCTACAGATGATGGCCCTGGAACACTCTCCTATGGATGGGATTGGAATACTGGTTCAATCGCTGAGGGCACATACAATCCAAGACTAACTGTTTGGGATGGCTCTGGTCTTTCTGCTAGCAAAACCATGTTTATCGGAATCGATAGAACTGCTCCAACTATGTCGACTCCAACCATCGGAGACGGAAGTAATTGGAGCGATGATTCTAATGTGGTAATCTCAGGATTTGACAGCGCTACAGATGACGGAAGTGGTTCTGGCTTAGATTATGTACAAATTTCGCAAGGAGGAACATGGAGTAATGTTACTTCTGCTAGTACTACATTGACTTTCGAAGAAGGAGAGCACCAGATTTCGATGCGTGCTGTGGACAAAGTTGGTAACATTGGCTCTTCAATCAGTGTTGACATCAATGTTGATGTTACCGAGCCTGAAGGGATTGGATGGTCAGTTGATGAATTGAGCACTAGCCATGTTGGCCCTGTAAACATTTCATATTCCGCACAAGATTTAGGCTCGGGAATTGACCTCGACAACTCCAAAATTCAATATGGATTTGATCTAAATGGAGTTGGAGCAACTCCTGACCAATCAGGCCGTTGGATTGACCTTGGAGTAAGCGGTCTAGATGGAACAATGGGGTTGTCATCATGGGCGACCAAGTCAAGACAATATCTGATGGTTAGAGCAATCGTAACTGACGAAGCAGGAAATGAATTGGTCACTATCCCTAGTGCATTCCAAATTTTGCCAGGACTGGATTTATCATGGAACGCCAGCGAAACTGGCGTGGATAGATTAGTTGCCAGACCAGGAGATACGAACGGTAAAATCGAAATTACCAGTTTACTAGAAGCAAATCAAGCATATGGTGGCGCTGTTACTGTTTACCTGCAATCCGCACCTGCGGACAGAAGTGCAGATGTAGATTGGACTACTATGCAAACAGTGTTGATAGAAGGGGGCAACCTTTCCGATGAATGTACTTGTGAACTAATCGTTTGGGACTATGTTGTACCAAACACTGGCCAGTGGGACCTTAGATTAGTAGTGGACCCAAATAATGCAATTGATGAAAGAGTTGAGTCAAACAATGAACACTACATGATGGTAACCGGTGCTTCTGTTTCAGGCGTAGGGGTAGTTACCTCCTTTGCACCTGGAATCATAGCACTTTTGTTAACCGGATTTGCGATTTCTTGGTACCAGAAGAGGAGAATCACTCCTCCTCCCAACTGACTTCTTCATCATCAGCTAAATCCATCATTTCTTGGACTTCTTCCTCGTTTTTAGGGTCTACTTGTGCTGCTTTCAATCTACGACTCCTGCGATTTGCAACATCACTGAGACCAGGGACTAAACCAGCAAATTCATCTGTTTTAGAAGAGTACTCTTTCTCCGCAATTGATTCTAGTGAACGCGACCCAAGGCGTGACTTCTTTCTCTCTCTTTCAAGGAATTTCAGAACTGTGCCATGCTCGCTTCCACTCGCTAACATTTCAATTGCTTGTCTAGCATTAGAAAGCCCTGCACCTTCGCCTACCAAAACGACAGTCGATTTGTAAATCGAGATTTCAGAACCGGTATGTTGTTCAATCATCTTGCGGATTTTGCCCTCGGAACCAATAATTCTTGCACGGATTCTACGCTGTTGATTCGAACGTTTTCCGACATGATCACGTAAATCGACCATCTCAAAAAACCAATCATCGTGAAGCAATTGAATCGCTCTTGCAGGAGCCATCCCTCGACCTACTGCCTTGATCACATCTGGCAATTTAAGGGCCTTTACAGGGTCATAACCACCTGCATCTGGCCAAACAACATCAATTTCACCAGTGTTTGAATCGATTTGGATACTCTTGCATCCTGCTGCTTCCTCTAGTTCACGCCTAGTAGAACCTTTGACACCAATCAAGACCGCAATACGGCCCTTAGGTACTCTAGGAAGAGACTGACGCATGAAATGTGCGTGAAGCCTGCCCTTATTCAATACATGTGTAAGGTCTATTCCTCTTCATCAATCAAATCGATATGAGATAAATCCATCTCAAGGACATCATACATCGCTTCTGCCAGTTCGATTTCTAGACCATTCTTATTGGCCCATTCAACTAATCTAGTTACATCTCGAACCAAAAACTCCTGACTCTTAGGATGAGATTGAACTACGGCTTGACCTACATCGATTACCACTGGCCTATCTCCATGCCACATTATGTTGTAAGGGGAGAAATCACCGTGAACCATATTCGCTTTTTGCCAAGTTACTGCTAAGAATTCCAATAGTTCTTCATACACTGCTGCAGGGTCAATGACTTTTACATCTCTTAATCTTGGAGACGGGGCTGTAGAATTGCCGAGGTATTCCATTACCAAGACATTCTTGTGAACTCCTAATGGCTTAGGAACCGCTAATCCCCATTTCTCTAATCGGGATAAATTTCTGAATTCTTTGCGGACCCAAATGTCGACCAAATCACGATGTCGCCGTTTTAGGCCTCCGAATCGTGGGTCACCTTCGATATACTGAACTAAATTTTTGAACACTGCATTAGATGTATGGAATATCTTTACTGCAACCGGACCGGTCTCTCCAGTCCCATGAAATACGTGAGCTTCTTTTCCCCTAGCGATTGGAAAATCAAGCGTATCGATAAGTCCGGATTTCATCAATTTGTAAAGACTCATCAGAGTTAGGCGGTCAAATACCGCATCGAAAACTCGCCTATCTACCCATTCGAATGGACCGTCTCCCAATACTCCAGAGAGCCCTTCTTCGATTTCGGTGAACATGCGTTTGTATTTTTTTTCAGCCATCCAACCGGTTCCCTTGGATGAATCAAGACTCTTGATGAACTCTGAAGATTCATTGTTCATGTATTCTTGGTCAGCACTAATTTTCCGCCGCCTTCGATTATTGCGACGTTGTTTAGTGTCCTTGGAAAGTTCTTCATCCCAATCGTCGTGACGTCCCATGAGTTGGCCTCCTCAAATATTGAAGCCAATCAAGATTTGAAGATGTGATTCAACCGAAGAGATCGTTGATCTCATCGTCGTCATCATCATCTTCCATTTCCTCGACTACCTCTTCTGGTTCTTCTTCTTCATTAGATGATGAAAATAGTCCATCTTCGTCATCGAAATCATCTGCTTGAGTATTCATTCCGAAGATGTCTACATCTGAAGGTAGGACTCCTTTTCTGGAAAGATACATTGCCTGAGTTTTTGTATAACGGTGCTTAACATCGGCTTTTGAATCTTGGAAATCCCATGGCCAAACGATGATTAAATCGCCTTCACGAACCCATTGACGGCGGCGCATTTTTCCAGGAATTCTTGCCATTCTAGTTTCGCCATCTGCACAGAGAACTGTAACTCTTCGGCCTCCTAGAATCTGTTCTGCGATTGCAAACATTTCGTTTACTTTCTTATTCGGCATCTTAACACGAATCTTAGAGGATTCACCCTCTACATTACCCATCAGACGAGCTAGTTCTTCCTCGTCTACTTTCTCTTCGCGCCTACGGCCCATAGGTCAAGCGAAAAGCCCTTCCTACTTGAAGCCTAAGACTCGATTCAAGCCAGATTTAGGCTGTCTGCGGCTCTGTAACACATATCGATTAGTGTGTCTCCAGATAATCCTAGTAGTATAGTTGCAACCAAACAAATCCAGATTGCCATTCTAATGGATGCCCCATAAGGCAAAGGCTTGCGGCGGCTTTCCTCTGGAATATCTAGGAACATTACAACTCCAATTCGTAGATAGTAGAATACCGAGATTGCGCTGTTGATGAACATAGCAAGAGCAAGCCACCAAACCCAATGAAGATCAGAGAATGAAACTGTCCCATTCATCCATAACTCACCAATACTTGTTGATACAATTCCTGCGATAACCAAGAACTTCGACATAAATCCGGCGAGAGGAGGTACTCCTGCAAGTGCCAACATAAAGATGAACATTGCAGTTCCAATCAATGGGTCTCTACGTGCTAGACCCGATAGTGCAGATAGTCTGCTAACTTCTCCTTCCATCTCTAGAAGACCCAGTACTAGGAATGCTCCTAATTTGAATGCAACCAGAACAAAGAGGTGGAACAGTACTGCTGCAACTATTGCTTCAGCATAATCTCCTGGCGCTTCTATTTCTCCCCATTTCCATGCACCAACCGCAGTAAGTGCTGCAAGCATATAACCTGCATGTGCTACTGAAGAATAAGCAAGCATTCTCTTTGGATTGGTTGAGCCCAATGCTGCAACGTTACCCCATGTCATTGTTATCACGGATAGGGTGGCAATAGTGTACAGCCAAATGGCACTTTCATCTGTGCCTCCTTCTGGCAATGCAATGACTAGTAATACTCTGATTAGACCGATCATTCCCATTGCCTTAGAAGCAGTTGCTAATACACCTGCAACCGGTGAATTCGCTCCTGCATATGCATCAGGTGCAGCAAAGTGGAATGGTGCGGCGCTGACCTTGAAACCAAATCCAACCAGTACCAATCCTAGAGCAATTGTTCCTAAGAGAGTCGAGTCAGACCAATTAGCAGCGATAGTAGCCAACTGTAGGCTTCCGAACTCTAAGTAGAGTAAAGATAGACCATACAAACCAATTCCGCTAGCAACAGAACCTACAATGAAATATTTGACACCAGATTCTGCTCCCGCTTTCGACTCCTTGTGGAATCCAACCAAGACATATGTAGCAAGGCTTGCTAATTCTAGACCTACGAATAGAACGAACAGGTCCTGTGCTAATGCAACGGTACACATACCGACTGCAGTTGTCAACATCAAGATGTAGAAGTCAGCCTGGCGTCGGTTATCATACAATTCATCCAGACTCTTCTTTCCACTGAATGTATGTGCCGGAATACGGTCTAAACTTGCCATTGAAGCAAGAAGAACGGCTGCTAAGAATAGTATCTCAAAGAATCTTGAGAAGTTATCCAATTGTAAAATCACTAGGCCATTACTGGTTACTGTAGTAGTATCCATATTTCCATCAACAGATTCGATAGCCATCATTCCCAGTGCTGTGAATAAAGTAGCAGTCGCCAACATTCCAGGGATAGCAGGCGATCCTGTAATTGAGAATCTTCGACCGCCTAGGAACCAAGGAACTTGTACTTTGGTAAGCGGTATTCGGAACTTAGAGTTACCAAGGTTTGGAATGATGAAGATTAGTAGTAATCCGACGATTAGGATTGCCTCTGGAGCAAATGCCTGCCAGAATTCAGTACTGAATACTTCTACTTCCATTCAGATACCCCCCATATTGAATACGCCCTCGAAGAAGGCAACAGTCCATTGGTCCATCATTCCCAGTGCAATGAATGGGAATATACCGAAAATCACAGTAAATATTGCAAGAATAATCATTCCAATATTTTCTGAAAGAGTAATGTCTGGAGGTGTTTCTCCATTGAGAGATTCTGGAGGTTGCCCTTCATCTCCACCTTCAAAGATAGTTCTCTGCATCGACCACAAATAGTAAGCTGCAGTAATTGCTAGAACCGCACCGGGAAGTAAAATCCACCAACCATATTCAGGCCAGAAAGCGATCATGACCATCAGTTCTGCAACGAATCCTGCAAGCAAAGGTAGACCTAAACTTGCCATCCAAGCAAACATCATGTAAACTGCAAGATATGGTGACCACTTTGCCATACCTCGCATAGCACCGATTTCCATCGAATGATAATGGTGTTTGAATGCACCACAAACTGCGAACAGCATTGGAGAGATAATTCCGTGAGCGAACATCATGAACAATGCAGCAGCATAACCAATTGGCTGCATGCTAGCAATACCCAATAGAATAACACCCATGTGAGATACGGATGAATATGCTACCATCTTCTTCAGGTTGGTTTGTCCAAGACAAACTATTGCACCCCATACTAGAGAGATTAGACCAATTGCCATAATCACATCTTGATAGTAAACAACCGCATCTGGGAAGATTGCGATTGGGATTCTTAGCATACCATATGCGCCCATCTTCAGCATTACACCTGCTAGTAGCATGGAGCCCCCAGTTGGTGCCTGTACGTGCGCATCAGGAAGCCAAGTGTGGAATGGTACTGCTGGTAACTTAACCAGGAATCCAATCATTAGCATAGCGAACAATACATTTTGCATATCTTTGCCGAGGAAGACATTGTCTCCCATGTTGTATGCTGTTGCATTAGAGAATAAGACTGTCATGTCAAAGGTTCTACCAGTAACTGTACCATATTGTGCACCGCTTCCTTCTGGCTGAAGGAAGTACAAGGTGATTAAACCGAGCAGCATAATCACTGAAGCACAGAAAGTGTAGATGAAGAACTTCTGAGCAGCATATCTGCGATCTTTTCCACCCCACTTTAGAATCAAGAAGAACATTGGAATCAATGTCAACTCCCAGAATACATAGAACAGGAATAGGTCGAGAGCGACGAATACTCCGATTAGAGCACCGCCCATCATCAATAGCAGAGGATGATATGTTGCTCCATCCTTCTCATTCCAAGTTGTAATGATAGTAATTGGAACCAAGAAGGTTGTCAACCAAACCATTGGGAATGACAAACCATCCATTCCTACGTGCCAAGATACACCAATGGTTTCAATCCAAACATATTCTTTCTCAAGAGCATATTCGTTGTACATCAAATCCCAATCGACTAAAATCAGCCAATCAAAGAACAGGGCTGTAGAAATCGCTAATGGAATCATTGAAGCAACTAGAGTAAACAATCTGATTGGTACAGCGAGTACTTCCTTTCTTGCACGTGATTCCTGACTTGCAAATGCTAGTAGAATACAACTTACGATAATTGGGAAACCGACCAATGGTAGGCTGATCCAATCTACTGTGGTGTCTGATTCGTTCAAGGATGGGAAGAATGCCATCAACCCAGCTACAATAATCAGTAGCCCTCCTATGAGCATGAACTCCTTGTTCTTGATATCTAGTGCTTGGTTACTACCCAATCAAGCCACCCCCCATAGTAACATGAAAATGACCAACGTTCCTAACGCGGTCATCATGATGTAATCTCTTGCTGAACCCGTTGTCAGTGCACGGAGCCTTCTAGAAGCTTCTTGGCTTGTAGATTCAATCGCCTTGATGACTCCATCAATAACTCTAGTATCAAAGATTGCTGAAAGCTTCGCAAAGCCAACAACAATTTTCATCATTGCAGCATCATATACATCATCAAAGTGCAATCTCTTGTGCAGAGAATTAGCAAGGCTAGAATTAGCCCAGGCGCTGTTATCGAAGTTTGACTTCTTGTTCAGTTTTGCAGAGAGGTTGATTGCCCATTGCATCCATGGTTTTGCCTTCTGGTTACCATCTAGGCTGCCTCCGTAAAGTGCCATAGCAAAAGATGGCCCCAAAACAAGGGACAGGCCAATTGCTACGTATGTGAGTATCATTAGGAACGGGTCATGATTCAGGAACACATGCTCCATTTCATATCCGATTCCATCAACGAAACTAGTGTAATGGCCAGACTCAAAGTCGCCTAACCAATGTCCAGCATGCATTCCAGCGAAGATTATTGCTCCCAATGTCATGAAAGTCAAAACTACCAATGGAATTGGAATCCACGGTGTTTGTTCATGTACATGCTCAGCAACTTCTGTCTTTGGTTTACCTGCGAAGGTCATGAACCACATTCTAGACATGTAGAATCCTGTCATACCCGCACCGATTAGAACCAACATAGCAGGTAGAAGGAAAATTGGTTCCTTCAATGCAACCTTCCATGCACTAGCAATGATTCCTTCCTTGGACCAGAATCCTCCAATTAATGGAATACCAATAATCGACATACTTCCAACAAACATTGCAGTTGCTGTGATAGGCATCCTACTTGCTAGCCCACCCATATTCTCCATGGATTGGGCGTCAAAGTGATCATCGTGGTGGTCATCATGATGGTCATCATGTCCATGATGGGCTACTTCATGATGAGCATGGTGCATTTCATGAATAACTGAACCGGATGCCATGAACAGCATTCCTTTTGCCATTGCGTGGTTGAATAGGTGGAACAGTGATGCACCCATAGCGAATGCTGCTAGGTCATCATATCCATTGTTAGCTAGCCATAATGCCGAACCTAGTCCGGTGAAAATGTATGCTAACTGGCTCATGGTAGAATATGCTAGAACCTTCTTCAAATCCATCTGAACGAAGGCGATCAATGCAGCCATTACAGCGGTTATTCCACCAATAATTGCGATGGCGATTGCCAGAGTAGACAATGCGCCCATTTCGGCTGCACTGAAGAATGGGAACATTCTTGCGACTAGATACAATCCTGCGTTAACCATTGTAGCAGCGTGAATCAATGCAGATACTGGCGTTGGACCTTCCATTGCGTCTGGTAACCAAACATGGAGTGGGAATTGCGCAGATTTTCCAACCGCACCAATGAACATCATTCCAAGCGCAAGTTGAAGTTCACCAGAATCGACTGCAGCGATATTCTCTGCCTTGAACAAAACATCATAGTCGAGGGTACCATCGAATAGATTCCATAGCATTACTAATCCAATAACGAGGAAAACATCTCCTACACGAGTAGTAAGGAATGCTTTCTTTGCAGCATAGGCTGCGCTTGGTCTCTCATAATAGAAACCTATCAGTAGGTAGGAACAAAGTCCCATCAATTCCCAGAAGATGAATAGCCAAAGGAAAGAATCTGCAAGAACCATTCCTAACATACCGCTGCAAAACAGAACGAATTCTGCATAGAAACGATGGTTTCTGTTATCGTTGATTGAGTCAGTATTCATGTAACCAATCGAGAAAATGTTGATCAAGAAACACAAGAATGCTGCAACGAATAGTAGCATTACAGTAAGGTGGTCAATGTAAACTCCAAACCCGAATACTTTGGTTGTAATCGAACCGGTTTCTGGGTTCCACCAAGATGATTCAAACCAGGTGAACACGTTTGCAGCACCGACTTTATTCATGTGTTCTCTGATTAGAGACAATGCTAGGATTAGACTTGCACCCATTGCTACGAGTGCGATGATTCCTCCTTCCTTGACATTCTTGACCCAAGTTGGAGTTCCGTTGAATAGTCTTCCCAAGAACAAAATTACTGGGAAAGCCAAGAATGGCAGTAGAGGAATTAGTACGGCATAATCGATGATTTCACTTCCACTCATCATAACACCTCAGTTCTTCAAGAGATTAACCTCATCTAGAGATATGGTCTCATGTTGTCCATACATTGAGAGGAAGATAGCTAATCCAATTGCTACTTCCGCTGCTGCTATTGCGATTGCAAAAACTGCGTAAACCCATCCGGTTACATCGCCCCAATGAGTTGCTGCTGCCACGAATTGAAGGTTTACTGCATTGAGCATCAATTCGATACACATCAGTACAACAATTGCATTCTTTCTGCTGAATGCACCCCATAATCCGATTATGAAAAGGATGGCTGCTAGGCCAGATACCCATGCTGGATCAATCATTCCTTCTTGCCTCCAGTAAGTTCCCACTCGAGATTAACCAATCTCTCGTCACGAACAAGATAAGCAGCCCCAACCATGGCCATGGCCATCAAAAATCCTAGAGCAAGCAAAGGTAGAGCCCAATCTCCGAACAAAGCAGATGCTAGGTCGCTAGTTGTGATTTCTTCATCTGAGGAATCTTCCCAAACAATATCTGCTGAAACGGCGGTGACAATTACAGCACCCAAGAATACTAGGCCTACTCTTGCAAGAATAGATAGTAGTCTCATTCGAAGTCCTCCTCAAGAATTTGTCTTCTAGTCAGCATAATACCGAATAGAACGACCAACATAACGCTAGCAAGGTAAACAAGAATTTGGATTACTGCAAGGAATTCAGCACCCATGAGGATGAAAACTCCTGCTACTCCCATGAAACAGAAAATCAAGCACATCATCGAATGTGCAACTCTCTGCATGTAAATCAGGCCAAGAGCACCTCCGATTACAATGGTGCTCATCAGAAAGAACATTCCAACTTCGAGATACATTGCTAGGTCCATGCTCAAGCCTCCTCTGCCGCCTTTGCCGCCTTAGCAGCCTTCTTGGCTCTCTTGTCACGCTCTTTGCTAGCCCTCTTTGCTAATTCTGCATCTACTGCTTCTTGATGGTCGCCGATTAGAACTCTTGTTCTACCAGCATCCATCCAAAGGTCTTGTCGAGTAAATCCAGACATTCCGTCATACTCGTTAGTCATGAAGAATGATGTGAAATTGCATGCTTCCATACAAAGTCCACAGAACATACAGCGACCGAGATCAATTCTTCCAGATACAATTTGGTCATCTGCAGGATACAAGGATTCGACAGGAACTTGGTCGACTTCACCAGTATCGTTCCAGCGCATACTAGCGCTGCCGCCAGTCAAGTCTAGGACTTCACCGAATCTCCATTCATCAGGTACATCGGTGTGAGCAGTTGCAAGATTGAAAGAGGATAGAGTTTCAACAACTTCAGGCTTTTCGACCGCTGCGAATTTGCCTACTTCGATTTCTGCTCCATAGCCTTCCCACTCGCCTTCTGCACTATCTAGGACATCGACTCGCAATTCAGTAGTCATGTGCAGACAAGAATTTGGACAGACGTTGATACACATTTTACATGCAGTACAAGTCTCCCAAATTACACCAATTCTACCATTGTAATTTCCTGGAACGAATAGCCATGGTTCGATTTCTTCTATTCGCTCATACGGATAACTGACCGTCTGAGGCTTCCAAATTGTTGGAGTCAAATCTGTACCTGCTCTATCAGGAGTATAGTGGTGCGCAGTAATGTCATTGAGATGCTTAGTCTTTTCAGCACGCACAATATCTCCATCGTCGATAAACTCTGGGTGAGTTGTATTGTGGTAGCCGCTTGAGAATCTCTTACCGATAAATTCGTAAGTTCTCAAAACGGTCAATCCAGTTATCTTAAACGGGTACCAGAATAGGTTTCTGAAATTTGGTTTGCCATGTGGATGCGATGCCATATTTTCACCTCACTCCTTTCCTGCAGTGTGCGTTCCCGCAGGAGTCATCGTACGAATGTGGTACATGCGTTCCTCATTCTCTTCGATGTTCTCATCTTTCATCAAAACCACGAATAATGCCAACCAGAACAATGTTGTAACGATCGGCAATCCCCATGGGATTGTGAATTCTTGAATAGTTAGGTCCCAAGACCATCCGCCAGCTACTGTGTCAGATAGTGCGCCTGCGTCAAAGAAGTACAATCGGTAAACGATTGAAAGAATAACTTGCAATACTGCAAGTGGTAGAAGCATTCTCCATCCAAATTCTAAGATTTGGTCTGTTCTAATTCTAGGTAGAGCAGTTCTTGCCCAAACGAATACTACTGTAAAGATGAACCAAGCCTTGAGAAGAGTCCAAATGATTCCTGGAATTGCTAGCCAAGCATCTCCAAGATAAGGAATTGAACCAATGGTGCCAGCGAATGGAGCGTGCCATCCTCCCATGAAGAAGTGTGCAAACAGGATGCTTGCAGCGTAAACACGCATGTATTCAGCAGCGAATAGTAGGCCGAATCTCATTCCACCATATTCAGTCCACCATCCTTCTACAAGTTCTGCTTCCGCTTCCGGCATGTCGAATGGAATTCTCTCGACTTCGGCGATCATACTAACCAAGAATAGAACTCCACCCAGCGGCATAAGGAAGAATAGCCAAGTGCCCGAAGAGTGCTGGAAGTGGACAATCTCTAGGAAATTGAATGACCCAGCCATTACACATACGCCAAGGATTGACAGTAGCAATGGAATCTCATATGCTGTTAATTGTGCAGCACTTCTGATTCCCCCAAGTAGAGTGTACTTGTTGTTTGAAGACCAACCTGCGAAGAATACACCTAGAGGTGCAATTCCGAAGATTGCGAATGCGAATAGAACTGAGAGTTCTGGATTTGCTCCATAGATTCCACTTGATAGAGGAATCATTCCCAAAATCATGATTGTTGATGATATGACTAGGAAAGGAGCTAATTCAAAAATCACCTTATCTGCTCTTGATGGAACCATATGCTCCTTGGTAAGGAACTTCATTCCATCAGCAATATTTTGGAAGAAACCTGGGAAGATTGTCACGCCATACCATGAACGATTGCCTACTCTGTTGACCATTTCTTGCTCGTGTCCTTTGTTTCCAGCAACTTTGTTTAGCCATTTATTGACTGCACCAACTGGCTTACCTAGGCCGTATGGAATCATATTCCACCATTCACCAGCAGTAACGCCATTTTCTCCAACCCACAATGAACGCAGTGCGGTAGTTGCACCACGACGGTCGTTAACACGGGCGTAGAACTTTCTTTCAATCCACAGAATCATGAACATCGAGAGCATAATTCCGGCAAATGTGACCAAACATGTAACTAGGGTGTAGACAAAGAATGCGATGTCATTAGACGACGATTCTAGGAAAGTATCCTCTAGAACAGAAGAAAATAGTTCTCTTGTTCGGTAGTAAACGAAGTCGTGAAGTCCTAGCCAGTCATCCATGGTAATCACCTCAACGGTCAGTCTCCCCGATACATGGATCAAAGCTACCCATGATTGCAGGAATATCTGCAACCTTGTAACCAATCATTGTCTTAGCGACATATGGAATTGTAATGAACATAGGAGACCTAATCGATACACGGTAAGGGTGCTTCCCTCTATTGTCTCCTCCTCCTTGAATGTAGAAATTGGAAACTCCTCTAGTACACTCGTAAGTGCTGAATCCAGTTGCTCCTTCTGGAGCGCGGGTTGGCGCCTTGGTGATTAACATCTCATCTCCAGGCTGGTAGTGGGTGTTTGCACCTCCAGGAATCTTCTCGATTGCATCCAATAGCATTCGGCAGGATTGGCGCATCTCTTCCATTCTAACGCGGTAACGGTCATAGCAGTCAGCGCCCTTGACGCTTGTTGGTTTTTCTACAGCAGGTTCCCAATCGACTTGGTCATAAACCGAATATGGATTCGTCCATCTAGCATCGGTATTGACTCCTGCAGCACGAATATTTGGCCCGGTAACTCCTGCATTGATTTGGTCTTCTGCAGTAGCATATCCTACACCTTGTAACCTTACAAGCCAAATTGTGGATTCGTCTAATAGCATCTCATATTCATTAATTCTATTTTCAAAAAGTTTGACCTTTGCACGAAGGCGATCTGCCCAGCCGATTGGAATATCTCGCTTTACTCCGCCCACTCTTGGATAGTTGTAATGCATCCTAGAACCTCCAAGTTCTTGCAATAAATCAAGGAACATTTCGCGGTCTCGCAAACACCATGTCATCAGAGTCAAATTTCCAATATCTGGTCCAAATGCTCCAAGCCACATCAAGTGACTTGCCAATCTCTGAACCTCGGCTGCCATTAGACGAATATATTCTGCGCGCTCAGGGACTTCTGCTTCGAGTAAATCCTCAGCAGCCATGATGTAAGAGTGTGCCCAAGTCATTGCGCTAACATAGCAAAGTCGGTCACAATATGGAGTGATTTGTGTGAAATCTCTTTGTTCGCATATTTTTTCTACACCACGGTGGATGTATCCAAGTTCGGCCTCGGTATCTGTGACTGTCTCTCCATCAACCTTGACTCTTAATGTCCAGAGTCCGTGAGTCATTGGGTGCTGAGGCCCCATTGTAATCCACATTTCTGCCATGATAACGCCTCACT